>DATDHU010000080.1:0-10436 GCA_036521415.1 Acidimicrobiales bacterium | reverse complement strand
CGGGACGTACCGTCGTCGGCGGTGGCGCGTACCCGGCGGCATCGCAGTTTCAGGACGTTCATGGTCTGCCCAGCGGCCTCGACGAGCTCGTCCTCCGCGTCGGGCTTGTGGATCGCGGCGCCGGCGATCTCGCGGGTCTGGGCCTCCGACAAGCGCCCGTCCCGCAGTGCGTCTTCGGTACCAGGAAGGGAGCCCAGCTGCCGCGCCGTCTGCAACGAATTGATGGCCGAACCGAGACCCGTTCCGGTTTTGCGGGCCATCATGTCAGCGGCCGACCGGTGGCCGTCCTTCCGCCATACGTTAGACGACTCGACCCGGCGAGCGGCGAGCAGCTTGCCGGCGGCCGCCAGCTTCTCGATGGTGGCGAATTCCTCGAGCAGGCGGGCGGCGTCGGGACCCGAAACGCGCTCGGGCTCGAATTCGCCCACCTCTTTACGTAGTTTCGATGCAATCCGTTGAAGGTTCGAATACATCATGTGTTCAGGTTGTCATTCGGGTGTAACAGCCCATTCCGGGGAAGTCGGGCCGGTGCGACCGCTCTGGGCTACTCGGCCGGCTCTGGACTACTCGGGCCGGCTCTGGAGCGCTCGGCCGACTCCTGCGCCACTCAGCCGATCTCCGACTACTCCGCCGCCTCGGCCAGGGCCTCGGCCAGGGCCGGGTGCACCAGCATGCTCTCGACGATGTCCCCGACCCGCAGGCCGGCCGTCACCGCCACGGCAAGAACCGAGACCAGCTCGGCGGCGTTCTGCCCGACGATCGAACCTCCCAGGACCACGCCTGTCGCTGGATCAGAGAGGATCTTGACGAAGCCCCTCGGGTCGTTGTTGATCAGCGCCTTGGCCGTGGCCGCAAATGGGACCTTGGTCACTCGGATCTTCCGACCCTCGGCGAAGGCGTCCGCCTCGGCCAGTCCGACGTCGGCGATCTCCGGCTCGGTGAAGATGGCCGACGCCGCCTTGTCGTAGTTCAGGTGGCGGTGGGCCGCCGTGTGGCCGACGACGACGTGCTCGGCGATCTTGCGTCCCTGCATGAATGCCACCGAGGCGAGGGGGAGCTTCCCTGAGAGATCTCCGGCGGCGTAGATGTGGGGCACGATGGTCTGGCAGTGATGGTTCACCGGGACGTAGCCGCCGGGGTCCACGCTCAGACCGGCCGACTCGAGGCCCAGCCCCTCGGAGTTGGGGATCGACCCGATGGCCAGCAAGGCGTGCGACCCCTGCACGATCCGCCCGTCATCGCAGCGAACCGTCACTCCCGCCGGCGTCCGGTCGATGCCAACTGCACGGGCACCCTTCAACAAGCGCACCCCGCGCCGCAAGAAGTCGTCCTCCAGTACGGCGGCAACCTCGGGGTCCTTTCGTGGGAGTACCTGCTCCCGGCTCACCACCAGGGTCACCTTGGAACCGAGTGAGGAGAACATGTGGACGAACTCGACGCCGGTAACGCCCGAACCCACCACGACCAGGTGCTCGGGTAGCTCGTTGGGTGGATAGGCATCCCGTGTGGTCAGGATCCGATCACCGTCGAGCTGGGCCCAGTCGGGGAGGCGGGGCCGGCTACCGGTGCTGAGGAGCACGGCATCGGCTTCGACGGTCAGTGTTCCGCCCTCCGTCTCGGCCAGAACGGTATGGGGACCGACCAAGCGACCGGTGCCGCGGATCAGCTCCACGTTCTGGCTGCGCAGAATCTGGTCGATGCTCGCCTCCAGCCGGTCGGTGATGCTGGAGATCCGCCCCCGGAGCCGATCGAGGTCCAGCTTGCCCTCCACGTCGTCCACCCCCATGCCGCCGATCCGGCCGAGATAGGACATGGCGCCACCGGTGGCGATCATCGCCTTGGACGGGATGCAGTCCAATAGGTTGGCTGCTCCGCCGATCAAATCCCGCTCGATCAGGGTCACGTCCACACCGAGGCGAGCCGCATGGGTGGCGGCCTGGCTGCCCGCCGGTCCGCCCCCGATGATCACGAAATGCATGGGTCTCCCGTCGTTCGGATCGCCGCTCGGACTGCCGCTCGGACTGCCGCACCGACGGCCGCTCGGACTGTCCGCCCACGATAGGCGCCCCGCCAACGGGCCGATCGTGGCCACCCGTGCGGCGAGCCGTGTTCACAACCTGCGCCCGGACGTGACCAGGACCTGCGCCAAGCCGTGTTCACGACGTGCGCCCGAACGTGACCAGGACCTCCGGCGAGACGGCCTCAGAACCTCCGCCCGGATATGGCCAGGGCGTGTTCACGACCCGTAGCTGGGACCGATCAATCTGCGGTCCCCGCCAGGCCCATCACTGCGCCCAATACGATGTTGGCACCCCGCAGGTCGCCGGTCAGCCCGCCCTCCATCTTGTTCATGACGTAGGACACCGTCAGCCGGGCGTCCTGGTCCATCACGATGAGCGACCCGCCGTAGCCACCCCAAAAGCAGGCCCGGGGGCCCATCGGCATCAGCTCGCCGCTGAGCCCGTAGCCCATCCCGAAGCGCATGGGGATCCCGAGGACGAGATCCTTGCCGTTGGCCTGCTCCTTGAACACGGTGCCACAGCCCTCGGGCGAGAGGAGCCGGACGCCTCGTGCTTCGCCACCGCCGGCGATGATCGACTGGATGGTCGCCACCGAGCGCGCGTTGCCCTGACCGTTGGCGGCCGGGATCTCGGCTCGCCGCCACCACTCTTTCGTGGCCATGGCCGCATCGAGCAGCGGGCTCGTGAACGTCCGGATCGCGATGCTCCCCGGGTCGGCACCGGCCAGGCCGACCGCCTCGGGCGGGATCACCGGGGACACCCGGTCGTCTTCGCTGGCCGGCAGGCCGATGTGGAAGTCGGCTCCGAGCGGTCCCGCCACCTCGCTGGCAAACCAGGTGCCGATCGTCGCACCAGTGATCCGCCGGACCACCTCGCCAATGAGGTAGCCCTGGGTCAGGGCGTGGTATCCGGATGCGGTCCCCGGCTCCCACCACGGCTCCTGGGCGGCCAGCAGGGAGGTGCACTTCTCCCAGTCGGCAAGGTCCTCGGGCTCAATGTGGGCGGTCCACCCCGACAGCCCGGCCGTGTGGGCCATGAGCTGGCGGAACTCGACGGCCTCTTTTCCTCCTGCTGCGAACTCGGGCCAGTAGCGGGCCACCGGAGCGCTGAAATCGAGATCGCCTCGATCGGCGAGCATGAGCGCGCAGAGAAACGTCATGGTCTTGGTCGTCGACCACACGTTGGTGATGGTGTCGCGCTGCCAGGGCTCGGTGCGCGCCTCGTCGGCGAACCCGCCCCAGATGTCGACGACGGGTTCGCCCTCAACCAAGACGGCAACCGAGGCACCAACGTCCGTGCCGGCGTCGAGGCTGCCGGACAGTGCATCACGGACGCCTTCGAATCGGTCGTCGCATGTTCCCTTGATGTCGGCCATGGTGCGTCTCCTCTGCCTGGTCGGTGTCGGTGGTGCAATGCCTAGCGGGTATCGCTTGTCTCTGCCGAGCGGGCAAACGTAGGGGTCGTCCCGCGCCTCAGGCCGCGCAGCTCGAAGTCTCGATCGCCGCTTCGCCCGATGGCACCAGCGAGGTGATGGTGTCCGGGGACGACGAGAACCGGTCGCTGATCCAACGGACCATGTCCGGCATGTACACGGGGATGACCCCGGCATGGGTCTGGCCCGGGTAGATCCACCGTTGGGTGGCCTGCCCGATGGAGCACGAGTGGCTGGCCAGAAGCTGGGTCGAGACCACCGGGATCTGCTCGTCATTGCCCCCCTGGAGCATCAGGAGCGGAGCAGTGCTCGGCGTGGTGAAGTTGCCCGGGTCGTTCGCCTGGAGCACCTTCTTCCATGCCGGGATGTCGTAGGGGTTGGCCTTGACCAGAGACTTGATCGGGTACTTGTCCAGCGTGGTCTGGAGGTAGCTCGAGCACCCCTTTTCCAGGTCGGGAAGAAGGGATATGGCCTTGGGGGTGAGCACCTCGTCGAGCGGTGCCGCCTTGTTCCCGTAGGCGGCATTGAAGCCGCCGGCCGCCATGAACAGGTAGAAGCGGTAGGGGCTGGTCAGCAAGAAGTTGTAGATGAGCCCGAACTGCGACGGGGGTGCTCCAGCCACCACGCCCTGGAGCTTCAGGTCGGGGGCGTAGGACGACGCGATGTCGAGCGCGAACATGGCCGTCTGGCCGCCCTCGGAATGGCCCCACACGACGTAGGTCTTGCTGGCGTTGGCCTTGGGGATCTTCTGGGCGGCGCGGACGATGTCGATGGTGTTCCGAGCCGAGGTCACGCCGGCCAGGTAGGGCATCAGGCCCGGTGTCCCTTCTCCCTGGTAGTCGCTGGAGGTCACCTCCCAACCCTGGTCGAGCAGGTCGTTGGCCAGCGGCACATCCGAGGTGGGGTCGAGCGACGGAGCGCACTGGTCGGCCATGCCGTTGGTGCCGTGCGACCAGGTCACCACCTTGTAACCGCCGGCCGGTGGGGGCATCGATGGGACGATGACCAGGCCAGTCACCGGGACCGCCTTGTTCTGGAGGGACTTCGACACGTACATCACCCGGTAGACGGTTCCGTGGAGGTCGCCGCTGCCCAGCTTCTGGTATTTGACGAGGGCCCCGGCGACCGGGGAGGGAAGCGGGCTCGGAACCGAGTAGAAATCCGGAAGCCCCTTGGGTGCGGGGATGGCCGCCGCAGCCGATCCGGTCGGCCCGCACACCGAAGCCAGGATCACCAGGACGACCACCGCTGGCCCGAACAACCAACTACGTCGGTCCGGGAGCCCGAACAACCGATTTCGTCGGGCCCGGAGCCCGGGCAACCGAGAGCGTCCTGTTCCTCCGCTCACCATGTAAGCCCCCCTCCTGCACCCCATCATGCCGGTCGGGCACGGACACCCTCCCGCAATCCCGGCGGGTCAGCTACCAGACATCTTGTACCGGTACACGTTGGTCTGACGGGTGTCGAAGCCGACGCGCTGGTACAGCCGGTTGGCCGCCTCCCGACTCGGCCGCGACGTGAGGTCCACCGATTTGGCCCCCGCCTCTTCTGCTCGGCGGAGGGCGGCGTCAACCAGTTTCTCGCCCGCGCCGGCCCCCCGGGCCGACTGGTCGACGACCACATCCTCGATCCACGACAGGACGCCGGTGGGCACTCGGAACATTGCCAGCGTCAGCGAGCCGACCACGGTGCCGGTCTCGTCCCTGGCCAAGAACAGCGCCGTTGCCGGCGACGCGACGATCTCGGCCAGCTCCGCCGCGGTGGGGGCCGGCGATGACGAAGAGAGCTGCGGAATCAGCCCGGCGAACGCGGCGACCAGGTCGTCGCTCACCTCGTGAGCCTCTGTGATGGTCACAGCCCGGCGCTTGTCGCCGTTGCCGCTCGCTCCGGCGGCCGGTGCGCCCGTCGCATGTGAGGGTCGTCGGTCGGTCACAAGAGGCGAGTGTATCGATGGGCCGGGAGCGGACGCGAGCTTTCGCCGTTCCTCTCGCGCCTCTCCGGGTTTACCTGGGGGTTCTGGGTCCTCCCCGGCGCTCTTCGAGGCCCGCTCCAGGGCTCCTCGAGGCCCATACGCAGTCTCGCCTGATCCGGTCTCCGCCTCACCTCGTTTACCTGTTCGGGCTCCGACCCGGGTCTCTCTGACGCTGAACCTGGCCGGGGCTGCCGGCTACGTCGAGCCGCCCCGGTAGCCCAGGATCCCGCGTACGTCGTCGAGGTGATGATGGAGGTCGTGGCCGACTTGCATCGTCACCTCGGCCAGAGTGAACGAACCCATCGCCCGATGCTCGATCACCGTGTCAGCCCGGTCGCCCACCATCCGTGAGGCCTCACGCCAGTCGACAGTGGCCCGGTCCAGCGACCACAACGCGGCTCCGAGCGGCATGGCCTCGTAGCCACGTGCCTCGGCGAGGTCGTCCTGGTCGTATCCGGCGACCGTGGGGCCCGAACCCGACGCGGCAGCAGCGAGGCGCTCCGCCCAGATCCGGACGTTGTCGCCGGCGTGCCACACATAGGCCTGGACGGACCAGGTGAGCGAGGGCATCCGCTCGGAACCGGTCCGCCCTGCGACCAGCGACCCGAAGGCCACCGGGGCGTTGTCGATCGCGTCCCGTACGGTCTCCTCCGGGACGGCCCACGAGAACCCACACACCGAGCAGGGCTCGCCGTACGTCCGCCGCCCCCAGTCGTTCATGGTCGTTTCGGCCAGATCCGCTGGATCAGCGGGGCGACTCCGGAGAAACGCCCGAACGGATCGCTCAAGAACCCTCGGGCTCGCCCCGCCAGATGGGCTTTCGCACGTGGTCGTAGAGCACCTCGATCGGCTCACCCCGCAAGGCCGCGAACACCTGCTTGCTCCACCGTTCGGCGCCGGCCAGCGGCTGGGGCAGGTTGTCGAGCGGGAACCAGCCGACATCGGCGCACTCGAGGGGATGGGCCCTGAGGGTCCCGCCCACCGGCCGGCACTGGAAGACCAACGAGTACAGGGGAATCCGGGTCATGCCGATCCGGAGGCCGTCGAGCACGGCGATCAGACGCTCCACCTCGACCTCGAGACCCGTTTCCTCCTCGACCTCTTTCACCACGACCTCGGCCGCCGAGTAGCCAACGTCGGCCCAACCGGTGGGATAGAGCCAGACACCCGAGTCGGCCCGCTGGATCAGGAGCATCTCGTCCTTGCCGTTCCCTACCGCCGCGCCCACGGCCACCTTGGGGGTCACATATCCGGGGACACCCTTGCCCACCGAGGACATCCACTCTTCGACCAGGCCGTCGGCGTCTTCCACACCCTCGTTGCCCTCGTCGGCGGCCATCCGGATATCGGCGGCGACCCGGAGGATCTCCTCGAATCGCTCTTGCTCATAGAGGGACTCGGTGAAGCCGAGACCGGTCCGCGCGATGGCCGACAACGTCTCGCCCCAGCGCAGGAGCTGTTTGGTGGAGGGAACGGGTTCCACCCGATCGACGCTACCCCACCGGCGGACCCGGTCACCCGCCCTTCACCGACGGGGTGACCCGATAAGCGGTCATGGATCGGTAACAATGTGACGTGTCCGTGAATGCAGACTGCCGCCACTACATCATGCAAACGACCAGGCAGGACGAGAAGGTCGAACGGTGCCGCATGAACGCCAACGAGCACATTCCCTTCGCATGTCCCGACGGCTGCCTGTTCTACGAGCCGCGCACGGTCTCGCAGGCCGGTTGGACGATTCGACCCAAGGACGAGCCCCCGGCTCGCTGACGAACCCACCCTGACCAGCCATCTTCGAGGACGACGTTCAGGGCGACCCGGGCGGTTTCGCTGAGGCGACCCGGGCGGTCGTAAGGGCAATGCCGGCGGTTCAGGGGTTGCGGGTGGCCACCACCGTGAACGTCAGCGGTATCTGCGGGGCCTCGGGTGGCGCGACCCAATGACCGGCGCGCTGCTCGACGAGCCCCGGGAACCGCTGGTGGACATCCCAGTTGTGCTCCTCCAGCCGGTCGATGCGGAGCCCATGGTCGATCAGCGCAGTGAGCGTCTCACCCAGTCCGTGATTCCACTCGTAGCTCCGCCGGTTGACCAACGGGCGGGTGGCGTCGGTGTACGTCGAGTCCGAGTCGTCGACGAACGGTGCTGCGGTCTCGAAGTATCCGTGTTCGATGACCAGGCCGTCGTCACTCAACGCCCAGGCCAGAGGGTGACTGTCGTGGAGGTACAACCGGCCCCCCGGTCGCAGGAGGCCGGCCACCTGCGAGGCCCATCGGTCCACCCCGGGCAGCCAACACAGGGCGCCGAGGCTCACGTACACCACGTCGAAGGTCCGGTGCCCGAGCGCGACGCAGGCGTCGAGCACGTCGGCGCAGACGAACTCCGACCGGTCGGAGAGCCCGGCCCGGCGAGCGATGGTGCGGGCGGTGGCCACCGCCTCAGGCGAGAAGTCGAGCCCGGTGACCCGCGCCCCGGCGCGGGCCCACGCCAGAGTGTCCAGCCCGAAGTGGCACTGGAGGTGGACCAGGGTCATGCCCGAGACGTCGCCGAGCGCCTCGACCTCTCGGGCTCGGGGCCCCCGACGCTCCTCGAGCCACCGTTCCACGTCGTAGAAGCGGGAGCCGACGTGGATACCCACGCGCTCGTCCCAGTTCCGGCGGTTGGCGGCCAGCTCCTCGCTGTGCGAGTCCCTCACCGTCCTCAGCTCTCGACGATGTCTCCGAGCAGGTCGACCCGTACGCCCTCGTTCCGCAACCACTCGACGGCGCGGTCGACGGTCGGGCCGTCCCCGTCGAGCTCGCAGATGATCCAGCCCTCCCGCTCGCCCACGTTGGCTCGACGGATGTTCGGCACCACCCCGAACTTCGTGGCCATCCGGGCGATCATCGGCTCGCGCACCAGCTCCTCGGGGAAGGTGAGCTTCACCCGCACGCCGATCATTGCTCGCTCCCGGTCACAGCCAGCGCCTGGTGCGGCAGACCCAGGGCCTGGTTGAGATTGCCCGAACGGAAGCCGTCGAGGTCCACCGTGACGTACCTGTAGCCGGCGGCGTGGACGGCGGCCGAGATCTCGTCCCGCCGGGCCACGACGGCGGGTAGGTCCTCGTCGGGGACCTCGATCCGGGCCGTGTCGCCGTAGTGGCGGACCCGCAACTGGCGGAACCCGAGGGCACGGAGCCCCGATTCGGCGTCGGCCACCGACTGCAGGACGCCGAAGGTGACCGGTGTCCCGTAGGGGACCCGGGAGGACAGGCAGGCGGCGGCCGGCTTGTCCCAGGTGCGCAACCCGAGCTGCCTCGACCACTCCCGCACCTCGGCCTTGGTCAACCCGGCGGCGACCAATGGGAAGAGCGCTCCCCGCTCGGTCGCTGCCTGTTGACCGGGGCGGTGGTCACCGAGGTCGTCCACATTGACGCCCAGGACGACACGGGAGGCCTCGGCTGCGGCCAGCGGGCTGAGGGCGTCGAGCAGCGAGGTCTTGCAGTGGTAGCAGCGGAAGCCGTCGTTCGCCGCGTACGCCGGAACGGACAGCTCGGCCGTCTCGACCTCGAGGTGGCGCAACCCCCATTCGGCGGCGAGGGCCCGGCAGTCAGCCAGCTCCTCGGGAGCGAGCGACGGCGACACCGCCGTGGCGCAGAGGGCGTGATCGGCACCGAGGGTGTCCGTGGCCACCCAGGCGACGAAGGCAGAGTCCGCTCCGCCGCTGAACGCCACCACCACCCGCTCGAGTCGACGGAGCTCGTCCCGGAGTCGGACCAGGCCGTTGCCAACGACGCCCTCGGACCGACCGTCACCCATGCTGGGCCAACTCGACCATGACCGTCTCGACCGGCGCCACCATCCCGGTGATGAACGACCCGAACTCGGCGAACCGGGCCGAGCCCTCGTCGAAGCGCATGGTGTAGACGCATTCCTTCAGATCGTCGGGGTGGACGCCGAACAGGGTCACCCCCCACTCCCACTCGTCGATGCCGGTCGAGCCGGTGATCAGCTGGAGGATCCGCCCGGCAAAGGCACGGGCCGCCGAGCCGTGGCCGAACATCATCTCCTTGCGCTCCTCGAAGGGCATCGAGTACCAGTTGCACCCGGGGACGTCGCCGCGGCGCTTGGACATCGGATAGAAGCAGAACGCGGCCTTACCCTTGGGCGGCAGCGTGGGGTAGAGGCGCTTCTGCTTCATCTCCTCGGGCACCCCGGTGGCATACTCGGACACCTCGGTGAGCGACACGTAGGAGTCGACCAGGACCAGCCCGGCCGACTGCAGCTCCGTCTGGAACAGGCGCAGGCGCCACAGGTCCGCCCCCAAGGCCATGAACCCCACGTCGGCCTTGTGGCCGAGCACTGCCACCGTGACAACCTGTACCCCGTCGGCCTCTGCGTGCTTGACCGCCCGGACCACGGCCTCGGAGTCGACCGCTGCGTCGCCTGAGGCCGATCGGGGGACCGTGCAGAAGAGGTGGAGCACGCCCAGCCCGGTCGTTGGCGTCAGGGGTTCGGTCACAGCTGTCAGTCTAGGGAACGGGCGAGGGGCGCCCCATCCGGGCGCCCCTCGTCACAATCTGAGCCCACCGAAGTGAGCCTGTTTGGTCGACGACTGAGAAGTCGTCCCTATCTGACGTCCGACTTAGAAGTCGTCCATGCCGCCGGGCATGCCGCCGCCGGCGCCGTCCTCGTCGGGCTTGTCGACGATGACAGCCTCGGTGGTGAGGAACAGGGCCGCAATGGAGGCCGCGTTCTGCAGTGCCGAGCGGGTCACCTTGGCAGCGTCGATGACACCGTCCTTGAACAGGTCGCCGTACTCTCCGGTGGCGGCGTTCAGGCCGTGGGAACCCTTGAGGTTGCGCACCTTGTCGACGATGACGCCACCTTCGAGACCGGCATTGACGGCGATCTGCTTGAGGGGCTCCTCGACGGCCCGGGCCACGATGCGGGCCCCGGTGGCCTCGTCGGCCTCCAGCTTCTCGGCCCCCTCGAGGATGGCCACCTGCGCCCGCAGGAGGGCCACGCCGCCGCCG
>DATDHU010000079.1:0-3391 GCA_036521415.1 Acidimicrobiales bacterium | reverse complement strand
GTACCGTCGAGCTCGCCGGTGGGGGACACCATGTCGGCGACGCCGACGATGGCGGCCGCCCCCCGCTCCCAACCATGTCCAGCCATGCAGGCAATCCTCCCCGGAACGTCACACGATCGGTCGCTACACTAGCTAGTACCTGATAGCCATGTCTCATCCGGTGTGCGGCTTGAGGAATTGGCACCGTGCCCGGGCACGGATTGGCATCATGCCCACTTGGGCCCAGCCGAGGAACGAGGTCGAAGACGTGAGCGAGGGACCCTACGAGGTACTGCTGGTCGAGATGGACGCGGGCGTCGCCCTCATCACCTTGAACCGGCCCGAACAGATGAACGCCTTTACTCCCAGGATGGGGCTCGAGCTCGGACACGCGCTCGTCACCCTCGAGGCGGACGAGTCGGTACGGGCGATCGTCATCACCGGCGCCGGCCGGGCCTTCTGTGTCGGTGCCGCCCTCGACCCCGAGCAATCGACGTTCACCGGCGTTGACGGTGACCAATCCGAGCCCTTGGGCCCTCCCGTGTCCGACCTGTCCGCCTGGACCATGACGACGCCGATCCTGGCCGCCGTGAACGGTCACGCCGTCGGGCTCGGGCTCACCTACGCGATGCAGTGGGACATCCGGATCGCGGCCGAGGACGCCAAGCTGGGCTTCGTGTTCACCCGCCGGGGCGTCCTCCCCGAAGCCAACTCCCTCTGGTTGCTGAGCCGGGCCATCGGCTCGTCGCGTGCGCTCGAGCTGCTGTTGACCGGTCGCACCTTCTCGGGCGCCGAGGCAGCCGAGCTGGGCCTCGTCTCCCGTGCCCTGCCGGCCGGCGAGGTCCTGCCGGCCACGCTGGAGATCGCCCGGGACATCGCGGCCAACACCGCACCCGGGTCGGTCTCTTTGACCAAACAGCTCTTCTACGAGTTCCTGACCACCGGCGACCGGGAGGGCGCCCGGGCCGAGGAGCGGGAGGCGTTCCATTATCTGGTCGGACAGCCCGACGGCAAGGAGGGCATGGTGTCGTTCCTGGAGCGGCGGGCGCCGGAGTGGACGGGGTCGAAGCACGTCGACCGGGGTGCGCTCTGATGGTCCCGGCTGACAAGACGGTCGTGATCACCGGGGCGGGCCACGGAATCGGGCGGGCGACGGCACGACGGTTCGCGTCCGAGGGTGCCCAGCTGGTGCTGGGCGACTACAACGAGGAGACGCTGGCCGAGGCGGCAGCGGAGACGAGCTCGGCCGGGGCCACCGTGCTCCCGGTCCCCTTCGACCAGCGCTCGAGCACCAGCGCCACCTCGCTGATCGACGCGGCCATCGAACGGTTCGCCCGGATCGACGTACTGGCCACGGTGGCCGGCATCTACCCGTTCGCCACCGCGGCCGAGACCACCGACGACCTCTGGGCCGACGTCCTGGCCACCAACCTGACCGGCGTGTTCTATTGCTGCCGGGCGGCCATGCCGGCGATGCTCGCCGCCGGCGGTGGGTGCATCGTCACCATCTCGTCGGGCACGGCCGAGATCCCCTATGCCGGCATGAGCGCCTACTCGGCCAGCAAGGGAGGCATCGAGTCCCTCAGCCGGGTCCTGGCCAAGGAGGGGGCGCCGAGTGTGCGGGTGAACGCGGTCGCCCCCGGGCCCACCATGACCTGGCCGCCGGATCCCGACGGGACCACGGTGGACAACGAGCTGACGGCGGCGGCAACGCTCATCGACAACGTGCCGCTGGCCCGGTGGGGCCAACCCGAGGAGATCGCCGACGCCATCGCCTTTCTGGCCTCCGACCGGGCTTCGTTCATCACCGGCCAGGTCATCCGGGTCAACGGCGGGAACCATATGGCGTGAGGCCACCGGCGGCGCCCGGTGCGAGTGCGAGGCGGCCGGCGCCGCCCGGTCCGAGCATGTCAGCGGCCGGCGCCGACCACGGTCATCGGTCAGACAGATCTGTCAGCTATGGGCGCGACCGTCGCCTGGGCCCGGGCCGGGGCAAGAACTCCCTGTCCGGGCAGCAGCAAGGCGGTGCCGACGCCACGGAACGGCCGCCCTGGTCAAGTGGCAGCCCGCTCTACTGACAAAGTAGTCTCAGGCCCGAAGATCCACAGCAGGCGTCGACCGCGGAGGGGCCATGGCATTGAACATCGGCAAGATGTTCCATATCGTCCACATCTCCGAAGTCCTGGGTCCCCTCGACGCCTGGTACGACGACGTGTTGGTACCGCGGCGGGGGATCATGGACAACGGCTACTCGCCCCGCGACATGCGGGACGCGTCGCTGATTGCCATCGGCGACACGGTCATCGAGACCATGGCCCCCTCCAAACTGTCCGGTTCCGAGGTCCTGCCGGTGGGCAAATTCTTCGACCGGTTCGGCAGTCACCTCCATTCACTGGCTTGGTATACCGACGACGTCGGGGCGGTCTGGGAGCGGCTGGTCGATGAGGGAATCCGCGTGATCCACCATGGGCCGGCCGAACGCCCCGACGAGGGCGACATCTACACCCACCCCAAGGACACACTCACCGTCCTCGAGTTCTTCGAGCCGCCGGCGCTGACCGGTGGCCCCCCCGACCCGCGCTTCGACCCGACATGGCCGGAGCAGTGGGCAGGATCGCCCAACCCGCTCGGCATCGAGTGTTTGGCCTACGCCACGGTGGTGGGCCACGACATGGACCGGGCCACCTCGATCTTCGTCGATGTGCTCGGGGGGACGATCATCGACGAGGGTGCTTCGGCGCTGACCGGGACGGTCAGCACCTTCGTGGCCATGGGCTCCGAGTCCGTGGTCGAGCTGGCCGTACCCACCGACGCCGGGTCGCTGGCCGGGCGCGACCTGGCCGCATTGGGGGAGTCTTGCCACGCGTTGGCCTTCCTGGTCGAGGACCTCGGTCCGGTGGCTAGTCATCTCGGGGCCAAGGGCGTCGGTATCGTCGCCCGGGACGACACCATGATCCTGGCCGACCCGGCCGACACATTCGGAGCGCCGTTCCGCTTCACGACGCGGGCGGTGCCCGGCGACCCCAGAGGCTGACCGACGGTGAGCGAGGACCCCACGACCACCTATATCTCGGCGTCGATGACCACTGCGGTGGGGACCGAGCTCAGCCGGCAGGTGTCCTACCCGATCGCCGAGTCCGACATCCGCAAGTGGGCGATCGCCATCTACTACCCCGAGCCCCCGCCCCGATTGTTCTGGGACGGCGACTTCGCCGCCGCCACCTCGCATGGCGGCCTGGTGGCGCCCGAGGACTTCAACCCGTTCGCGTGGATGGTGGCCGAGCGCGGAGGGGTGCAGGGGCCGGGCAGCAACGACCCCCAGGCGACCGAGAAGACGCTCGGGGTCGAACCACCCCCGGTGGAGTTTCAACTCAATGGCGGTCTGACCGTTACCTATGGCGAACGGATGCGG
>DATDHU010000078.1:0-22708 GCA_036521415.1 Acidimicrobiales bacterium | reverse complement strand
CCTACGTACCGCCGACGACGCAGCTAGAGCCCGGGCGCTTTTGGCGGTTTCCGATCCGACATGTCGCGACGACTTGGAACGTGCGGTCTTCGCGAAGAGCTGAGCGTATCGGCCGGTTGCTTTGGAAGCGGTCACCCCCTGGCTGGTCAGTATTACATCTGATCAGTGCTCCAAACGCAGCGCTGCGCGATCAGGCGAGCGAGCGCAGCAGCGCAGCATCTCCCTGGCCACCGCCGCCGCAGAGGCTGACCGCGGCCAAGCCGCCGCCACGACGCTTCAGCTCGAGGAGTGCGGTCAACGCCACACGGGTGCCGGACATACCGACGGGATGACCAAGGGCGATGGCGCCACCGTTGACATTGACCTTGTCCTCCGGGATGCCCAGATCGTCGACGGATGAAAGACCGACGGCGGCGAAGGCCTCATTGATCTCGAACAGGTCGACGTCACTGAGCGAGGTGTCCGCCTTGGCCAAGGCCTGGGCGATGGCCCGCGAGGGCTGGGTGAGCAGCGAGGGGTCCGGACCGGCAACCTGGCCGTAGCTGACGAGCTCGCCGAGCGGCGTCACGCCCAGCTCTTCGGCCTTGGCCTTGGACATGACGATGACTGCCGCGGCGCCGTCGGAGATCTGGGAGGCGTTGCCGGCTGTGATGGTCCCGTCCTTGGAGAAGGCCGGGCGCAGCTTGGCCAACGACTCGGCGGTGGTCTCGGGCCGGACGCCCTCGTCGGTGTCGACCACGACGGGATCGCCCTTGCGCTGGGGCACGCTGACGGCCACGATCTCATCGGCGAAGCGCCCGTCCTTGATGGCGGCGGCGGCCTTCTCGTGGGAGGCGGCACTGAAGGCGTCCTGCCGTTCCCGGGAAACGCCGTCGGCGCCGTTGTAGCGCTCGGTGCCCAGGCCCATGGCGCACTGGTCGAACGCACAGAAGAGGCCGTCGTACATCATCGAGTCGACCAGCGTGGCATCCCCGATCCGGTACCCAGCCCGCGCCCCGGGGAGCAGGTAGGGTGCCTGGGTCATCGACTCCATGCCGCCGGCCACGACGATCTCGGCGTCCCCTGCATTGATCAGCAGATCGGCCAGGTAGATGGTGTTGAGCCCGGACAGACAGACCTTGTTGACGGTCGTGGCCGGCACCGTCATCGGGATGCCGGCCTTGGCTGCTGCCTGGCGGGCCGTGATCTGGCCCGTCCCAGCCAGGATGACCTGGCCCATGAACGCGTAATCGACCTGCTCAGGCTTCACCCCCGAACGCTCGAGGGCTGCGGCGATGGCGAATCCGCCCAGCTCAGTGGCGGCAAACCCACCGAGCGCACCCGAGAGCTTGCCGATCGGAGTACGAGCACCTGCGACGATGACGGAACCGGGCATTGAGACCTCCGAGGCCTGATCAGCCGGCGACCCCCTCAGGGCCGGCGACAACTGACAGCTGACTGAATTGGGTTCCCATTGTACGGGATCGTGACCGCCAAGTAACCCTGGGCGGTTGGTTGCCCCTTCTCGTATGTGGTCGACACCAGGGAGGCACAACCTGGCCCTGAAGTCGAGGAACCGGGACGAGTAACCTGATCGGCCATGCAGTCGTTCCTTCAAGCAATTCAGGCAGGAGCTTCAGGCGACGAGATCGCCGAGATCGCACTCCCCGATACATACCGCGCCGCCCACGTCCTGCGGGAGGAGGTGGACATGTTCGACGGCGTGGCCTCGGAGGACAAGGATCCTCGCAAGTCGCTCCATGTCAGCGACGTCGCCGTGCCCGAGCTTGCCCCCGACGAGGCCTACATCGCCGTCATGGCCAGCTCGATCAACTTCAACACCGTCTGGACCTCCATCTTCGAGCCCCTCCCCACCTTCGGGTTCCTCGACCGTCTGGGGAAGGAGGGCACCTGGGGGTCGCGCCACGCCCTGCCCTACCACGTGGTCGGGTCCGATGCCTCCGGCGTGGTCCTCCGCGTCGGCTCCGCCGTCCGCACCTGGAGGCCGGGCGACAGGGTCACCGTCCACTGCAACTATGTCGACGACCAGGACCCGTCCTCCCACGACGACTCGATGCTCACCGCCAACCAGCGGATCTGGGGCTTCGAGACCAATTTCGGTGGCTTGGCCGACCTCGCCGTGGTCAAGGCCAATCAGCTGATGCCCAAGCCGAAGCACCTGTCGTGGGAGGAGGCCGCCATCAACGCCCTGTGCAACTCCACCTCCTACCGGATGCTCGTCTCCAAGAACGGTGCCGACATGCAGCAGGGCGACAAGGTACTGGTCTGGGGCGCCTCGGGTGGCCTGGGTGCGTTCGCCGTGCAGTACGTCCTGAACGGCGGAGGCACGCCGGTGGGGGTGGTGTCCTCCGAGGAGAAGGTCCGGCTGCTCCACGAGCTGGGGGTGGAGGCGGTGATCGACCGTCGAGCGGCGGGCTACAAATTCTGGAAGGACGAACACACCCAGGACGAGGGTGAGTGGCGCCGACTGGGGAAGGACATCCGGGCCCTGGTGGGCGAAGACGTCGACATCGTCTTCGAGCATCCCGGGCGCCAGACCATGGGTGCGTCGGTGTTCGTGTGCAAGCGGGGCGGCATGATCATGACCTGCGCGGCCACGTCGGGCTTCATGATCGAGTACGACAACCGCCACCTGTGGATGAAGCTGAAGACGATCAAGGGATCGCACTTCGCCAACTACCGGGAAGCCTGGGACGCCAATCAGCTGGTGGGCGAGGGCAAGATCCTTCCTCCCCTGTCGGCGGTGCACGCGCTGGAGAACGTGGGCGAGGCTGCCTTTCAGGTGCACCGGAACCTGCACGAGGGCAAGATCGGTGTGCTGTGCCTGGCACCGGAGGAGGGCCTGGGCATCGAGGACCCGGCATTCCGGGAGGAAGTCGGCGAAGACCGGATCACATTGTTCAGGAGGCACGGGGCATGAGCAATACCGAGGGCGCTGCGGGCGGGGGCCATGCCACAACCGGGCCCGCCGGGCTCCTGACCGAGATCGACCACGTGGCCATCGCCGTTCGGGACCTCGAGGCCGCCATCGCCTATTACGCCGAGACCTTCGGAGCCACGGTGGCCCACCGCGAGCGCATCGAGTCCGACGGCGTGGAGGAGGCACTCATCAAGGTGGCCGATTCGTACATCCAGCTGCTGACCCCGAGCAGTGATTCCTCCCCCGTGGCCAAGTATTTGGAAAAGAAGGGGGAGGGCATCCACCACGTCGGCTACCGGGTGGACGACTGCGCCGTCGCCCTCCAGGCAGTGAAGGACCACGGCGGCCAGACCATCGACCAAGCCCCCCGGCCCGGCTCGAGGGGTACCACCGTGGCCTTCGTCCACCCCAAGTCGGCATTCGGCACCCTGATCGAGCTCGTCCAGGAGTAGGGCGACCCGACGCCCGAGGCACGACGATGAACGGGGGATTCGCACCAGGAATCGGGGAGAAGCTTCACTCCTACGTGTACCTCCTGGTCGATCCCCGGACCGGGCGGGCGTTCTTCGCCGGTCGAGGTCGGAACGATCGCTGCTTCCGCCATGTGCAGGCCGCCAGGAGCGCTGTCGACAGCACTGCCGATCGGCGGGAAGACGGCCAGCCCGCCCCCGATCATGAGCATGGTGAGGTCGCGGAGCGTGGCGAGGGCGCCGACCGCGGCTTCCCCGTCCTGGAGCGGATCAGAGAGATCGAGTCGAACGGCCGGTCCGTGCGCGTCGACATCCTGCGGCACGGGCTCAACGCGGACGAGGCTCGGCTGGTCGAGGCGGTGGCGCGTGACGCCCTCGGACTTCGGTCGGTCCCGGATGCCGGGGCCACTGGGCCGACGGGTAGCCGCCGCGCCCTTCCCGCTCAACGCATCGAGGCGTCGACGCTCAACGCCCAATTGGCCAAACCGGCCAAGATCAAGCCCAGCCACCCGGTCGTGCTCCTCCGCCTGGGCAAGTCGCTGGGTCCGGGACCGTCAGACGCCGAGCTCGACGATGCCGTCCGGTCGGGATGGAAGATTGGGCGTCGCTGGACCGACCCCCGGTCCCCGCGCTCGCCGCAATGGGCGTTCGCCGTGGTCGACGACGTGGTACGGGCCGTGTTCCGGATCGACGGTTGGAAGCTGGCCGAGCCGGCCATTCGCACCTCTCCGAGCCAGCCGACCCGGCCCCCGGCGCCGGGCGCCCCGCCTCGCTGGGCCCTCGCCGGCGAGCGAGACCCCGAGCTCGAGCGGAAGTACCGGGGCCGCAACGTCAGCGCCTACCTGAGCCCAGGTTCCCAGAATCCCGTCACCTACGTGTGGTGTGGGCCGCACTGGGTCAACAGACCGGTCTGAGCCGGCAGCCGCCTCCTCCCCGCTGCCCGGAGCAGGTCGGATGGGACCAGGTGAGCAGGTCCGGTAGCCTCAGACCTCATGGATCACCCGATGACCCAACGGCTGGAGGAGCTCGCCGAACGGCGGGAGCAGGCAAGGAACGCCGGCTCACCGAGAGCGATCGAGAAGCATCATGCCAAGGGCAAGATGACCGCCCGGGAGCGCCTCGACTACCTGCTCGACGAAGGCTCGTTCCAGGAGCTCGACATGCTGGCCCGCCACCGCGCCCACGGCATGGGGCTGGAGGACAATCGCCCGTTCACCGATGGCGTCATCACCGGGTTCGGCGAGATCGACGGGCGGCGGGTCTGCGTCTTCAGCCAGGACTTCACCGTCTTCGGCGGGGCCCTGGGCGAGGTCTTCGCTGAGAAGATCCACAAAGTCATGGACCTAGCCTCGTCGATCGGAGTCCCGATGATCGGGCTGAACGACGGCGCCGGAGCCCGTATCCAAGAGGGCGTCGTCTCCCTCCATTCCTACGGTGGGATCTTCCACCGCAACGCCCAGGCGTCTGGGGTGATCCCCCAGATCAGCGTGATCCTCGGCCCCTGCGCCGGCGGGGCGGTTTACAGCCCGGCCATGACCGACTTCATCTTCATGGTCGAGGGCACCAGCCACATGTTCATCACCGGCCCGGACGTGGTGAAGACGGTGACCGGCGAGGACGTCACCCTCGAGGAGCTGGGCGGGGCCATGAGCCACGCCACCAAGTCGGGGGTGGCCGCCTTCGTGTCCCCCGACGAGAAGTCGTGCCTCGACGAAGTGCGCTACCTGCTCTCGTACCTCCCGTCCAACAATCTGGAGGAGCCGCCCGTCATCGACACCGGCGACGATCCCGAGCGGGCCACCCCCGAGCTGACCGCGCTGATGCCGGCATCGCCCAACCAGCCCTACGACATGAAGAAAGTCATCGAGGCGGTCGTGGACGACGGTGAGTTCTTCGAGGTCAACCACCACTGGGCCATGAACCTGGTGTGCGGGTACTCCCGAGTCGACGGGAAGGTCGTGGGCATCGTGGGCAACCAACCCCAGATGCTGGCCGGCGTGCTCGACATCGACGCAGCCGAGAAGGGGGCCCGGTTCGTCCGGACCTGTGATGCCTTCAACATCCCCCTCGTCACCTTTGTCGACGTGCCCGGCTTCATGCCCGGCACCGATCAGGAATACGGGGGCATCATCCGCCACGGGGCCAAGCTCCTCTACGCCTACTGCGAGTCGACCGTGCCCCGGATCCAGATCATCACCCGCAAGGCCTACGGCGGCGCCTATGTCGTCATGAACTCCAAGTCCATCGGCGCCGACCTGGCCTACGCCTGGCCCTCGGCCGAGCTGGCTGTCATGGGCCCCGAGGGCGCCGTCGAGATCGTCTACCGGAGGGACCTGGCCGAGGCCAGCGACCCGGTGTCCCGCCGCAAGGAGCTGGTCGAGGAGTACACCGAGCGCTACGCCAACCCCTATGCCGCGGCCGAGCGCGGCTACGTCGACGACGTCATCGACCCGTCCGAGACGCGCCGGGTGCTGGTCAAGGGACTGGCCCTCCTGGCCTCCAAGCGCGAGGACCTGCCCAAGCGCAAGCACGGGAACATGCCGCTTTGAGCGCACCAACGAACCGGGAGCCCGACCACCGCGGCCTCGCCCCGCGGCCCCCGATCGACCTTGCCGTGTTGGCGGTACTGGCTGCGGCCGTGGACCAGGCCTGGCCTCGACGGGTGGCCGTACCACCGGCCGAGGCCCCGACCGGCCCGGCGTGGCGATTCAGCGGCCGGTGGTGGATGAGGCGCGCTGCGGCCCGCCGCGACCGCCCCTGGGCCCGGGGCTGAGCCTCCGCCCCAGACTGTTCGGGCCGGCCAGCCCGCTCAGCGGGTGATGGCCGCCCGATGCGACTCGGCCAGGTCGAGCAAGTCGTCCATGATCTGGCCCAGCTCGAAGTCCTTCGGGGTGTAGACGCTGGCTACACCCTTTCCCTTCAGGACCTCGGCGTCCTCGGGGGGAATGATCCCGCCCACGGTCACCGGGATATCGAGCCCGGCGGCGTGCAGCCGGTCGACGATCTCGGGGACAAGGTCCAGGTGGCTGCCCGAGAGGATAGAGATGCCGACCACGTCGACGTCCTCGTCTCTGGCCGCGGCCACGATCTGTGCCGAGGTCAACCGGATTCCCTGGTAGATCACCTCGAAGCCGGCGTCCCGGGCGGCCACTGCGATCTGTTCGGCCCCGTTGGAGTGGCCGTCCAGCCCGGGCTTGGCCACGAGGAGCTTGGGTGGCCCCCCGGCGCGCTCGGCCATGGCCTTGGCCCGCGCCAGCACGCCGGACAGCTCGGTGCCGCGATGGCCCACGCCGCCGCTCACGCCCGTCGGCGCCCGGTACTCGCCGAACACGTCGCGCAGGGCCCCGGCCCACTCGCCCGTCGTCCCGCCGGCATGGGCCAGCCCGATGGTGGCCGGCATGACGTTGTCGTCGGCCGCTGCCGCCCGTCGGAGCTCGTCGAGGGCGCGCTGGACCGCCCTGTTGTCCCGAGCGGCCCGCCAGTGCTCCACGTCTTCTCGCAGCTCGGCCTCGACGGCCGGGTCGACCCGCAGGATGGACGCCCCGGCCGAGCCGATGCCCCCGCCCTCTGCGTCCACTGCCGGGGCCAACGGGGACTCCGCCGTCTCGGTGAACGAGTTCACCCCCACTACCTGCTGCTCGCCCGTCTCGATGCGGTGGACCCGCTCGGACTGGCTGGCGACCAGGCGGGACTTGAGCTCGTCGATGGCCTCGAAGGCCCCACCGAGGGCGAGCACGTCTTGGAGCTCGTCCCACGACGACTCGGCGATCTCGGCCGTCTTCGCCTCGATCACCTTGGAGCCGTCGAAGATGTCCCCGTACTCGAGCAGGTCGGACTCGAAGGCCAGGATCTGCTGGATCCGCAGCGACCACTGCTGGTCCCACGGCCGGGGGAGCCCGAGCGCCTCGTTCCACGCCGGCAGCTGGAGGGCCCGGGCCCGGGCCCGCTTGGACAAGGTGACGCCCAAGGCCTCGAGCACGATCCGGGGAACGTTGTTCTCCGGCTGGGCCTCGGTCAACCCGAGGGAGTTGACCTGGACCCCGTAGCGGAAGCGCCGCAGCTTCTCGTCGTTCACCCCGTAGCGCTCGGAACAGATCCGCTCCCACAGGGAGGTGAAGGCGCGCATCTTGCAGGTCTCTTCCACGAACCGGACGCCGGCGTTGACGAAAAAGGAGATCCGGCCCACCACCGAGGGGAACTCGGCTTCGTCGACCTGGCCGGACTGGCGCACGGCGTCGAGCACGCCGATGGCCGTGGCCAGGGCGTAGGCCACCTCTTGGTGGGGGACGGCCCCGGCCTCTTGTAGGTGGTAACTGCACACGTTGATGGGGTTCCACTTGGGCACGTGGCGCACCGTGTAGGCGATGGTGTCCACGGTCAGCCGGCGGCTGGGGAACGGCGGGAAGATGAACGTGCCCCGCGACAGGTACTCCTTCATGATGTCGTTCTGGGTCGTGCCGGAGAGCTTCCTCGGGTCAGCCCCCTGGTCCTCGGCGTTGGCGATGTAGAGGCCGAGCAGCCACGCGGCGGTGGCGTTGATGGTCATCGACGTGTTCATCGTCTCGACCGGGATCTGGTCGAGCAGCTGGGCCATGTGGCCGAGGTGGGCGACGGGCACGCCGACCTTGCCCACCTCCCCGGCCGCTTCGGGGGAGTCCGGGTCGTAGCCGATCTGGGTCGGGAGGTCGAAGGCGATCGACAGCCCCGTCTGGCCCCGGGCCAGGTTGGTCCGGTAGAGGGCGTTCGACGCTTTCGCCGTGGAGTGGCCGGAGTAGGTCCGCATCACCCACGGCTTGTCCCGCTTCGGCGGCGTACTGGCCTGTTCCACGGTGGTCATCCCTCCATTCTGGCGCCTGCGAGGGCCCCTCCGATCCACGCCCGAAGGGGCTTCCTACTTCCGGTAGTCGTGGAATCCTTGGCCGGACTTCCGGCCGAGGAGCTCGGCGGCCACCATGCGCCGGAGTAGGGGCACGGCGGCGTAGTTCGGGTCCCGGAACTCGTCGTAGAGGGCGTCGAGGATGGAGAGCGAGGTGTCCAGGCCGACCAGGTCGAGCAGGGCGAAGGGGCCCATCGGGAACCCGCAGCCGCCCTTCATGGCCGTATCGATGTCGGCGACCGAGGCCACGCCCTGCTCGTAGAGTCGAACCGCGTTGTTCAGGTACGGGAACAAGAGGGCGTTGACGATGAACCCGGCCTGGTCCTTCACCTCCACGGGGGACTTCCCGCATGCCTCGGCGAATCCCCGGACGGCGGCGATCGTCTCGTTCGAGGCGGTCAGGGGGCGGACCAGCTCGACCAGCGACATGACCGGGGCCGGGTTGAAGAAGTGGACGCCACAGACCTTGTCGGGGCGGCCGGTCTCCATGGCGAGCTCGACCACGGGCAGCGTCGAGGTGTTGGTGGCGAGGATGGCGTCCTCGCCACAGATCCGGTCCAGCTCGTTGAACAGCTCTTTTTTCACCGCCAGGTCTTCGACGACCGACTCGATGACCAGGTCCATGCCCTTCAGCGCACCCAGGTCGGAGGTTGCAGTGACCCGGGCCAGGATGGCGTCGCGCTCCTCGGCCGTCTTCTTACCCTTGTCGACCTGCCGGTTGAGGGACTTCTCCATCCCCGCCACTGTGGCGTCTGCCGTGTTCTGGCTGCGGGACCGCAGGACGACCTCGAACCCGCTGCTCGCCGCGGTCTCGGCGATACCCGATCCCATGATCCCCGATCCGACGATTCCGACGCGCATGATGGACATGGCCCGCCATGTTACCGGTCAGTAGCCCCCTTTGCCCTGTAGCTCGGTCCGGCACAGGGCGGATGCCGATCGGGGCCTGTTCGGGGGCCATTTCCGAGGCGAATTGGGCCCTGGAGCCGGTCGTGACGATCGAGCTTCCGCGTTCCACCTACAGTGACCCGCATGCGCGGAACCCCTGGTCTGGTGGCACTGGTCGGCGGCGGAGAATGGCAAGCCGGCTGCTCGTTCGACCGCGACCTGCTCGTCCGCTCGGAGGGGGACCAGGTCCTGGTGCTCCCGACGGCTGCAGCCTACGAGCACCCCGAACGCTCCGTGGCCCGGGCCGGCGAGTGGTTCGAGGGGATGGACGCCCACGTCGAGGGGCTCATGGTGCTGTCCCGTCCCGATGCCGAGGACGCCGGCATGGCCGCGGTGATGCGCAAGGCCCGGTTCGTCTACCTGAGTGGGGGGTCGCCGATGCATCTGCGATCCGTGCTCAAAGGCTCGGCCGTGTGGAGCGCCCTGCTCGATGCCTGGAACAACGGCGCCGTCATCGCCGGCACTGCCGAGGCGGCCATGGCCCTGACCGATCCCATGGTCGACGCCCGGGGCGGCGGATTGACGTTGGGGTTGGGCCTCTTGCAACGGCTGGCCGTCGTGCCCCACTTCGGGGACACCCATGAGGATGCCCACGGCGAGAAGCTGCACCGGTCGGTGGTCCTGGCGCCGCCCGGCCTCCCGGTGGCCGGCATCCAGGAGCGCACTGCTCTCCTCCGGGAACCGGACGGCTCGTGGCGGAGCGCAGGCGAGGGATCGGTGATCGTCTACGTCGACGGGGCCCGCTCGGCGGCGGGGCTGGACGCGCTGCCCCGGTAGCGGGTACCGTGCCGTCCAGGTGCAGTGCCGTCACTGCAGTGCCGTCGAAGCGCGGCGAGTCGCCCCGTCGCTCCGTGGCCCCGAGTCCCAGCGCGTGCCGCGGTCGGGCCGCTATCGGCCTCCTGTGTCAGTCGGCCTCGGTGATGGTGACCGACTCGATCGTCACCTTCTCCGACGGGGTTCCCGACCGGCTGCCGATGGCTTCGATCGCCGGGATCACCTCGAGACCCTTGATGACCTTGCCGAACAGCGAATAGCTCGGCGGGAGGGCAGCGCCGTCGGGGCCGCTGATCACGAAGAACTGGCTGCCGTTGGTGTGCGGCCCGGCGTTGGCCATGGCCAGCGAGCCGATCTCGTAACGCCCCGGCTTGGGCAACTCGTCCTCGAACCGATAGCCCGGACCACCGCGGCCGGTGCCCTCGGGGTCGCCGCCTTGGAGCACGAAGCCGGGGATGACGCGGTGAAAGGTGATGCCCTCGAAGTAGTGGTAGCGGGCCAGGAAGACGAAATTGTTGACCGTCTTCGGGGCGGCGACCGGGTCGAGGGAGATGGTCATGGTGCCCTTGGTGGTCACCATCTCCGCGGTGTAGCGCTTGGCCGGGTCGATGACCATGGGGGGCGGCCCGTCGAACCGTTGGGTCTTGGGGCTGGAGCCGTCTGCTGCGGGAATCTCGGGGGCCATGTTGGACTCGCTTTCTGTCTGGGCTTGCTGGCTATGACGTGGCGATGACAATGACGATGGCTGTGACGTAGCGATGGCTATGACGTGGCGATCTTCACCGAGAGGATCCGGTGGATGACCTTGGGCGGGACACCGTTGGCAGACGCGTTCGAATTGCCGGCGGCGTTGATCGTGTCGACCACGCTCATTCCCGAGGTGACGTGCCCGAAGAGCGAGTAGTTGGGGGGAAGGGACTCACCTTGCGACCCGGCCACGATGAAGAACTGGCTGCCGTTGGTGTTCGCCCCGGAGTTGGCCATGGCCACCGATCCGATCGGGTACTGCGGGTTGGCTGCTTTGGGCAGCTCGTCGGCGAACTTGTAGCCGGGACCTCCATTGCCCGTCCCGGTGGGGTCGCCGGTCTGGTCCATGAACTCGGGAATGACCCGGTGGAAGGTGACGCAGTTGTAGAAGTTGTGCTGGGCCAGGAACACGAAGTTGTTGACGGTCAACGGGGTCGTCGTGGCGTCGAGAGCCACGACGAAGCTACCGACGTCGGTCTTGATGGTGGCGGTGTACGTCTTGGCCGTGTCGATCGTCATGGCGGGAGCGGTCGTCCACGACTGCTTGCTCAATTTGGCTGTGGGGCTGCTCGGGCACCCCGCCGCCGCGGCCACCTGGTCCGCGGTCTGCTGGGGCGTGGTCGAAGGCTTCGACGAGCCCCCGCTGGTGATCAACACCGAGATCCCGATGATCACGCCCAGTGCGACGACCACGATGATGGTGCGCCGGAGCAGCTGCTTGCGCTTCTTGGCCTTGGCCGCCGCCGCCCTCCTGGCGTCGCGGCCGGCTTTTTGACGTTGTCGTTTCTCGGTAGGCACGGTCTGCCAGGGTAGCCGTCAGCTAGTGTCCCCTGGATGCGCCGACCGCTTCGTGTTCTATCGCTGCCGATCGTGTTGTTGAGCACAGCGCTGATGGCCACGGCGGTCGGGACGACGTCGGCGTGGGCAGCACCGGCACAGGCAACGCTCACCAAGGCAACGTTGACCCCTGGGCTGATCGCCGTCGATGCCCCGATGACCGGGTCGCAGTCGTCCACCGGTATCGACATGTACCGCGGCGCCCAGCTGGCGGCGAACCAGATCAACGCGGCCGGCGGCGTGGACGGGGTGCAGCTCAAGTTGATCAAGGCGGACGACAAGGCCACCGCATCGGTCGGCGTGACCGTGGCCAGGAAGGTCGTAGCCCAGCACGCCTTCGGCGTGGTCGGGCCCTTCAACTCCTCGGTCGGGGTGGCCAACCTCCCCATCTACAGGTCGGCCGGGCTCTCCATCGTGCGGTTGACCAGCGCTGCGGCCACCCAGGGCTTCGGGGCCACCACCCAACCGATGGACGTCCAGGTGGCCCCAGTGGAGGCCAAGGAGATCACCGAGGTCCTCCACGCCACCCGGGTGGCCATCATCTACGACACCTCGACCTACACGACCGGGATCTCCAAGTCGCTGCGCCGGCTGCTCACCGCCGACGGCCATCCGCCCGTCACCGTCCAATCGATCAAGGAGGGGCAGACCAACTTCTCCAAGGCGGTCTCGGCCGCCGCTGCGGCTAAGCCCGACCTGCTCTACATCGCCGCCTACGGGAAAGAGGCCGGGTTGATCGCCAAACAGGCCTCCCAACAGAACGTCGGGGGCACCTGCTTTGTCGACCTGGCTGCCCAGGGACCCGACTTCGTGACCAACGCCACTCTGCCGGTGGCCCAGAAGTGCCTCAACAGCGGCGTGCCCTCGGCGCAGGAATTCGCCGGGGCCACCCAGTACGTCGCCAACTACGAGAGTGCCTACCACTCCGACCCGGGGACGTGGGGGACGTTCACCTACGACTCGGTGGAGATCCTGGCCCAGGCGGTCAAGGACGCCGGCGGCTGGAACCAGGCCACTGTACGGTCCAAGCTGGCCGGCACCTCGGCCTACCCGGGAATCACCGGGACGATCACCATCGAGCCGAAGACGGGGAACCGGGCCAATACGCCGGTGGTCATGCTCGACATCGATGCAGCCGGCAACTATGTGGTCGATCCGACGTGGGCCCAGGCGGCGGACTTCCCCTTGACCTCAACCGTGCCCTCCACCACCCTGGCCGGATCCTGACCTCCACCGATGACGCCCGTGCCTCAAGACTGGCGCTGAGTACGGATTGAGTCCCGTCGCCGAGTACACAGCGAGCACGCGCTGAGTACAGCGGGCGTCGAGCCGGATGGGACCTGAAGCGACCGCAGTAGCCTGTCGGGCCATGCCATTGGTCGTCCAGAAATTCGGTGGGAGCTCGGTCGGCGATGCCGATCGGATCCGTGCCGTCGCCGATCACGTGGCCCGCACCCGCCGTTCCGGGGATGACGTGGCCGTGGTGGTCAGCGCCATGGGCAAGACGACCGACGATCTGGTCCGCCTGGCCAGCGATGTCAGCGACTCGAGGCCCCCCCGGGAGCTTGACATGCTGCTCAGCTCGGGCGAGCGCATCTCGATGTCCCTCTTGTGCATGGCCCTGTCAGACCTGGGCGTCTCTGCTTTCTCCTACACCGGGAGCCAGGCCGGCATCATCACCGACACCTCCCACACCCGGGCCAAGATCGTGGAGGTGAGGGGCGACCGCCTCAGGGCCGCCCTGGACCAGGGGGCCGTTCCCGTGGTCGCCGGGTTCCAGGGTGTGTCGACCGACCGGGACGTGACCACGCTCGGACGCGGCGGGTCCGATACCACAGCCGTGGCCCTGGCCGCGGCGTTGGGGGCCGACGTGTGCGAGATCTATACCGATGTGTCCGGCGTGTTCAGCGCCGACCCACGTATCGTGCCGGAGGCCCGCAAGCTGTCCCGGATCAGCTACGAGGAGATGCTCGAGATCGCCGCCACCGGCGGCCGGGTCCTCGCGCTGCGCTCGGTCGAGTTCGCCCGCAATCACCACGTGCCCTTGCACGTGCGCTCGAGCTTCACCTGGGAGCCGGGCACCTGGGTCGAGGAGGAGGATCCGTCCATGGAACAGGCTCTTGTCACTGCAGTCAGCCACGAGTTGGCCGAGGCCAAGGTCACGGTGACCGGTGTTCCCGACCGACCGGGAGCAGCAGCCCGCCTGTTCCGCGGCCTGGCCGATCGCTCGGTGAACGTGGACATGATCGTGCAGAACACCTCGCTGCACGGCACCACCGACATCTCGTTCACCGTCCCCAGCTACGACCTGGCTGTGAGCACCCAGGTGGCCGAGAGCATGGTCCCCGAGCTGGGCGCCACCGGGGTGGTGACCGACGCCGACGTGGCCCGCGTCTCGCTCATCGGTGCGGGCATGAAGACCCATCCCGGCGTGACCGCGCTGACCTTCGAGACGCTCGCTGCCCACGACATCAACATCGAGATGATCTCCACCTCGTCGATCAGGATCTCGTGCATGGTCCGAGCCGAGGTGGTGGAGGACGCCGTCCGCGCTCTGCACGCCGCTTTCGAGCTCGACGAGGAGCCCCCCGGCCGCTGACAGTCCGGCTGAGAGCCCATCTCGTAGGATGACGGGATGCGAGTAGCCGTCGTCGGTGCAACCGGGCAGGTGGGATCGGTCATGCGGTCCGTCCTCCAGGAGCGCCAGTTCCCTGTCGACGCCGTTCGCTTCTTCGCCTCCTCCCGTTCGGCAGGCCGTCTCCTCTCGTTCCGTGGCTCTGACATCCCGGTGGAGGACGCAGCCACTGCCGACTTTGCCGGTGTCGACATCGCCCTGTTCTCGAGCGGCGCCACCGCCTCGCGAGCGCTCGCCCCGCGGGTGGCGGCCTCCGGCGCAGTAGTCATCGACAACTCGTCGGCCTGGCGCATGGATCCCGACGTGCCGCTCGTGGTCTCCGAGGTGAACGGTGCCGCCCTCGGCTCCATCCCCAAGGGGATCGTGGCCAACCCCAATTGCACGACGATGGTGGCCATGCCGGTGCTGAAGCCACTCCATGATGCGGCCGGCCTCCGTCGGCTGGTGGTCTCGACCTATCAGGCGGTGTCGGGAGCGGGACTGTCCGGCGTGTCCGAGTTGAGCGAGCAGCTGGCCAAGTCGGCCGACCTCGCCGCCGAGTTGACCTTCGACGGTGCCGCGGTGGAGTTCCCGCCGCCGTCGATCTTCCCGGCGACCATCGCCCACAATGTCGTCCCCGTGGCCGGACGGCTGGTCGACGACGGCTCGGGCGAGTCCGACGAGGAACAGAAGTTCCGCAACGAGAGCAGGAAGATCCTCGATATCGGCGATCTGGCTGTGACCACTACCTGCGTGCGGGTGCCGGTGTTCACGGGGCATTCGCTGGCCATCACGGCGGAATTCGACTCGAAGCTCACCCCGGAGCGGGCGACGGAACTGCTCCGGGAGGCATCGGGGGTCGAGCTGTCCGACATGCCCATGCCGTTGCGTGCCGCGGGGACCGACCCCTCCCTGGTGGGGCGGATCCGCCGCGACACCGGGACCCCGAACGGCCTGGCGCTGTTCGTATGCGGTGACAACCTGCGCAAGGGGGCCGCGCTCAACGCCGTGCAGATCGCCGAGTCACTGCTCGCACTCGGCCTCGTTTCCTGACGGCGGATTCAACGGGTCCGGCAACCGGTCAGGGAGCCGTCTCCTCATCCTCAGGGAACAGCGCGCCGGATCCATCGGCGAACGAGGATCGGTCAGGGAACGCTGGCGCCGGCTGCCAACGTGGCCACTCGCTTGGCCAGGTTGACGGCGTGATCGCCGAAGCGCTCGTAGAACCTGGCCACCATGGCCAGCTCCACTGCCACGGGCAGCGGCATGGTCCCGGCCACCACCTCGACGGTCAGGCTCACATGGAGATCGTCCATCTCGTCGTCGAGGTCGTCGACCACGGAGGCGGCGGTGGGGAGACGCTCGGCGTAGGCATCGGTGGTGCTGCGCCACATGTGGCTGGCCACCTCGCCCATGCGCTCCACCAGCCCGCGGCTCCGAGCGGAGAGCTCCATGCCGAGTCCGCGGGCGGCCCGCCGGGCCACATGCTCGGCCAGGTCGCCGTTCCGTTCAAGGTCAGGGAGCATGCGGAGCACAGTGATCAGATAGCTGAGGTCGCCATCCCCGCGGGAGCGATCATGCATCTGCTCGAGGGTGAGGACCTCGGCCTCCCGGTAGATGCGATCGACTACTTCGTCTTGATCAGCCAGGAGCTTGCCCGCCTCCCTGTCGCCGGAAAGAAAGGCATGGGTGGCCCCGGCCACGTTCTCGCCGATGACGGCGAACAGCTGCAGCACCAGACGGTCGATCTGGGCAAGTCCTTCGTCCACGGGTCAACCGTACTCGCCCCAACTCCCCCGCGAACTCCGGGCCTTAGGTCGGCGGATCCGCTCCTTCGCCGTCGAGGTCACCGCCCACGATGATGCGGGGCCCGGACGTCCAGCTCAGGTAGCGCCACGACCAGTTGACCAGGACCGTCAGCTTGTTGCGGAACCCGATCAGATAGACGAGGTGGAGGCCGAGCCACGCCAACCAGCCGAGGGTGCCCCGGATGACCCGTCCGTTGGGGAACTGGGTCACGGCCGCCCGCCGTCCGATGGTGGCCATGATGCCCTTGTCGCGGTAGCGAAACGGCCGGGTGGGGTGCCCTTCGACCTGGTTGACAATTTGAGCGGCGGCGTGCTTGCCCGACTGGATGGCCGCCTGGGCCAATTGGGGGCAGATCCGCTGGTTGCCCGACTTCGGGTCGACTGAACCGGGGCCCCAGGGGACGGCGGCGGCATCCCCGATCGCGTAGGCGCCCGGATGCCCCGGAAGCGAGAGGTCCGGCTGTACGACGAGACGTCCGTTCGGCCCACTGGCGGCGTCGATCTGAGAGGCGATGCTGCCCTCGACGGTCACGCCACCGGCCCAGACGACGGTCCGGGACGAGATGGTCGTGCCGTCGTCGAGGGCCACGCAGTCGTCGGTGACCTCTCTCACCATCCGGCCCAGCCTGAGCTCGACTCCCCGGCTCTTGAGCGTGGCGGCAGCGTAGTCGCTGGCAGGAGCGATGAACGGCGTCAGGAGTCGATCGAGGCCGTCGATCAGGATGATGCGGGCTTGGGCCCGGTCGAACCGGAAGCCATCGTGGCGGACCGACACATCCAGCAGCTCGGCCAGTGCACCGGCAACCTCCACGCCGGTGGGACCCCCGCCGATGACGACGAAGGTCAGCGCCCCCTCGTCGGCGACCTGGGGGTCGGCGTCGACCTCTTCGAGGCGGCGGAGGATGTGATCGCGGAGGTAGCGGGCGTCGGCCAGGGTGTAGAGGGCGTGGGCGTACTGGGCCGCTCCGGGGATGCCGAAGTACTTGACCGTTGCACCGCTGGCCACGATGACCGAGTCGAACGGGATCGGCTCGCCCTCGTCGAGTCGCACCCTGTGGTCTGCCCAATCGATACCGGTCACCTCGCCGTAGTGGAAGGTCACGTTAGGAACCCGACCGAAGATGGCGCGAATGGGGTAGGCCACATCACCGGGATCCAGGCCCGCCGTCGACACCTCGTACAGCAACGGTTGGAAGGTGTGGAAATTCCGTTGGTCGACGATGGTGACGTCGAAGGGTTGCCCGGCCAGGCTGCGCGCCGCCGACAATCCGCCGAACCCGCCACCGATGATCACGACGCGATGCATGGGTCCAGGATGGCATGTCCCGGTCAGCCAACGACGAGGAGCCGCACCGCCTCGGGCGGCGGGAACCTCACTGCTGGCGGCGAGGAACCGCGAACTCGGGCGGCGAGGAACCGCGAATTTGTTACACCCCCCCGTTACCCTGGTTTTGCAGGTCATTTGCGGCCAGCCGACGTTGCGGGCCGCGCGCCCGAGCGGCGATCAGACCACGGCGCACCCACCCGGCGACCAGATGAGGGCGAATACCCATGGAACACCAGGTCACGAACGACAGCAGGCGTGATGCAACCCAGGCTCACCTGACGGCGGTGCCGGCATGATCCCCGGTTTTGTGGTCGGGCTCCTGGTCGGCCTGGTCGCCGGCGTTGTCATCGGTCTCTTGGCCCGTTCGGGACATGTGGCCCGGACGCGCACGGCCGAGGCCCGGTTGGCCGATGCCCTGGCCGCCGGTCGACGGCTGACCGACGAGAATGCCGGGCTGCAACAGCAGACGGCCACGGCTCGGTCGGAGACGGCGCGCCTGAGCGCCCAACTCGAATACGAGCGGACGAACAACCAGGAGCGGGCGGCCGGATTCGAGGAGACCCGACAGCAATTGACCGGAGAGTTCGCCCGGTTGTCGGGCGAGGCCCTCCGGAAGAACAACGAGCAGTTCCTCCAGTTGGCCGACAGCAAGCTCAACGAGACTCGTCAAGCGGCCGAAGGGGAGCTCGGGAAACGCCAGGAGGCCATCGAGCAGCTGCTCAAGCCGATCAGCGAGCAACTGGGCAAGTACGACGACGGGATGCGCAGGCTCGAGGTCGAGCGCCAACGCGCCTATACGACGTTGACCGAGCAGATGCAGCAGCTGTCGTCGTCGCACGACCACCTCCAAAAGGAGACCCGCAACCTGGTGACCGCGTTGCGGGCGCCACAGACCCGGGGGCGGTGGGGCGAGCTGCAGCTCCGGCGCGTCGTCCAGATGGCCGGCATGTTGGAACGATGCGACTTCGACGAGCAGGTGACGTCGAGCACCGACCAGGGCCGGTTCCGACCCGACGTGGTCGTCCACCTCCCCGGGGGTAGGAACGTGGCCGTCGACGCCAAGGTGCCCATGCAGGCATTCCTCGATGCCAACGAGGCACAGGACGAGACCGAGCGCCGGATGCACCTGGCCAGTCACGGGCGACAGTTGAAGGCCCACGTGGACGCGCTGGCCAAGAAGGAGTACTGGAAGCAGATCGATCCATCGCCTGAGTTCGTGGTGGCGTTCGTGCCCGGCGATCCATTGTTGACCGCGGCCCTCGAGCACGAACCCGGCCTCATGGAGCACGCCGTAGCCAACCACGTCCTCCTGGCCACGCCCACCTCGCTCATTGCCCTGCTCCGAGCGGTGGCCTACGGATGGCAACAGGACGCCATGGCCGAGAGTGCACGGGAGGTCCAGCTGCTCGGGGCCGAGCTCTACCGTCGCCTCTCTGTGCTCGGGGACCATTTCGCCGGCGTGGGCAAGGGCCTGAACAGCGCCGTGGCTGCCTATAACAAAGCAGTCGGTTCACTGGAGGGACGCGTCCTGGTCACGGCTCGGCGCTTCGCCGACATGGGCGTGATCGGTACCGGCGAGAAGGACATCGCACCGCCCGTCACGGTGGATGTGTCCAGCCGTGCCCTCCAGTCTCCCGAGCTCGGGGGCCAGGCGCTCCGCCAGCTCCCCCCGATCGATCCGATGGAGCTCCTGGCCGGCGAGGGCGAATCAGACCGGCGGCGGGCAGTCTGACGCCCTCCCACAAATGGGTGTCACACCCCATCCCTAGGATGCGACCCTGATGTTGGTCACGAGGATCGTTCCGTACGGACGGGGGGCGAGCCAGGTCCTGCGCCACGAGATCGCCGCCGCCCAGCACGATGACCCCCTGGCCCCGGTGACCGTGGTGGTGGCTCGGAACAGCATCGGGTTGGCCACCCGCCGGCTGCTGGCATCGGGTGACTTGGGCCCGTCAGGTCCGGACGGGCGCCCAGGTGTGGTCAACGTCCGGTTCACCACCCTTGACCGCCTGGCCGAGCAGATCGCCTCGGAGGAGTTGGCCGCATCCATGAAGCTGCCGGCCACGGCCGCCGTGTTGCGGGCGGTCGTCCACTCGACGCTGTCGTCCACCTCCCAACCCCTGTTCGGAGGGGTCAGGGACCACCCGGCGACGACCCGGGCGTTGGCCGGGGCCTATCGCGACCTCACCGGGGCATCGTCGGCATCGCTCCGCCGCCTGGCCGCCACCGGTTCCCGGGCTTCGGCTGTGGTGGGTTTGGTCGAAGAGGTCCGAGCCAACCTGGGCGACGGTTGGTTCGACGAAGGGCAGCTCGTCGACGCTGCGTTCGCGGTCCTCCAGCGAAGGGCGACAGAGCCGGAAACGGGCTCGGTCGTGAATCAGACCGGACCGGTCGTGGTCTACCTGCCGCTCCAGGTCTCCCCGCACGAGGAGCGGTTCATCAAGGCACTGGCCAACCAGGTGCCAGTGACGGCACTGGTCGGCATGACCGGTGACGACCCCGCAGACGAGTCGTCCCGGGACCTGGTGGGCCGACTGGGTGCCGCCCCGACCTGGGTGCCGGTCGAGGAGCCACCGGCGGCGACGCGGGTGGTGAGTGCGCCCACCGCCGATGTGGAGGTCCGTATGGCCGTGCGGGAGGTGATGCAACGGCGACGTGCGGGGGTCCGCTTCGAGCGCATGGCCATCATCTACAGCGGGGTTGGCCCATACGACCGCCTGGTCCGAGAGACCCTGGCGTCGGCGAAGATCCCGTTCAACGGTGTGAGCAGCCGGACACTGGCGGCCACCTTTGCCGGGCGCACCGTGCTCGGCGCACTCGAGTTCGAGGAACGTGGATGGCGGCGGGACGAGGTCATGGCCTGGCTGGCCGGAGGACCGGTTCTCCACCATGGCCGTCCGGTCGAAGCGACGGCCTGGGACCTGTTGTCACGCGAGGCCGGGGTCACGGCGGGACTCGACAACTGGAAGCACCATCTCGACGCTCTCGTCGTCGAACGTCAAACCCGGATCGACGAGCTCGATGGCCGGGAGGGCATCGAGGCCCCGCCGGCGCGACGGCGGGGATGGCAACGCGACCAGGACCGGGCCCGCACACTGCTCGAGTTCGTCGAGGGCCTGTCGGCCCAGATGAGCTTCACCGCCGGGACGTGGGCCGAGTGGTCGAGCTGGCTGACCACGTTCTGCGACGTGTATCTCGGCCGACCCTCGGACCGCGATCCGTGGCCCACGGAAGAAGAGGAAGCACTCTCCGCCATTCGCGCCGCCGCCGATCGTCTGGCCGTGCTGGACCGCTTGGGAGCGAAGCCCGACCGCGCCGCCTTCCGCCAGGCCGTCGAGGTGGAGCTCGAGTCGTTGGCGCCCCAGACCTCGCGTTTCGGAACCGGGGTCTTCGTCGGGCCCGTCCGGCTGCTCACCGGGCTCGACTTCGACGTCGTCTTCGTTCTGGGCATGGTCGATGGTGCGTTCCCCTCCCTGGTCAGCGACGACCCCTTGCTCCCCGATGCCGAGCGGAGCGCGGCGGGACCGGATATCCCGCTGCGAGGGCGCTGTGCCCACGACGATCGACGCGACTACCTGGCCGCGCTCGCCGCCGCTCCCGTCCAAGTCCTGTCCTATGCCCGAGGCGACCAGCGCCGGGGCCGACAGCAACGTCCGGCACGCTGGCTGCTCGATGCGCTGGCTGTCTTGGAGGGCGGCCATCGTCGCCTGTTCAGCCGTGATATGGATCAACTGGCATCCTTCGAGGGCTACGAGGTCATCCCGTCGTTCACCGCGGCGATCCGGACCGGCGGCGAGCCGATGTCCATGGCCGACAGAGACCTTCGTGAGCTCTTGGCCTGGGGCGACGCCGGGAATCGGATCGCTGGTCACTACCTGGCCGAGCTCGAGCCGGTGCTCGGGTCCGGCCTCCAGGTCCGGCGGGCCCGCAAGCTCGACCGGTTCACCCGGTTCGACGGCAGAATCCGCGGCGGCGTCCCCTCTCCGGTCGACGCCGGGGCCCTCTCGCCCACCAGCCTCGAGACCTACGCGGAATGCCCGAGGCGGTACCTGATGGAGCGAGTCCTCCGCATCGAGGTGCGAGATCGACCAGAGGCCATCTTGACTATCGAGCCCAGCACCAAGGGCACGCTGGTCCACTCCATCTTGGAGGAGTTCATCGCCGCCCAGCTCCGATTGCCCCGGGGCGAGCGGATCGCGCCGACCAGTCCGTGGTCGCCCACCGACCACGCCCGGCTCGATGCCATCGCCGAGCGGGTCTTCGCCGAATACGAGGACCAGGGCCTGACCGGCCGCCCGCTCCTGTGGGGTTTGGCCCGGGCCACGATCGTGCGGGAGCTCCACCGGTTCTTGGTCGAAGACGACCGGTACCGTGCCCGAGGTGGCCTGGTGCCCGAGCGCGTCGAGCTCCAGTTCGGACCGGGGCACGGGGAGCCGGTTGCCCTCGAGCTTCCCGGCGACAGGACCATCACATTCAAGGGCTTCGCCGACCGGGTCGACGTGGCCTTAGACGGTTCGGCCTCGGTCATCGACTACAAGACCGGTGGCGCCTGGGGTTTCGAGGAGAACGACAGCGACCCTCTGGCTCGGGGCCGCAAGCTGCAGCTGCCCGTCTATGGGCTCGCCGCCCGGAGTCGGCTGGGTGACGTCCCCGTCCAGGTGGCCTACTGGTTCGTCAGCGAGAAGGGGAACTTCAGGCAGATCAGCTATGTCCTCGACGGTGGTGCCGTGGAGCGCTTCTCGGAGGTGGTCACCGTTCTGGTCGATGGAGTCGAGCTCGGCCTGTTCCCGGCCCGTCCCGGCGAAAAGAACAAGAACTGCAAGTTCTGCGACTTCCAATCGATGTGCCCTGGCGACCGTGAGGTCTCGTGGAACAAGGTGCGCGACGCGCCGGAACTGGCCAGCTACGTGGCCCTGACCGAGGGACCCAACGGGTCGACAGGCGCTGCGTCGTGACTCAGCTCGCCTTCGACCTGCTCGGCACGTCACCGGACGAGAACGAGGGCATCGGTGTCGCGGAGGGATTCGGCGACACGTCAGCCGGTGCCGGGGCCGCCGCCGCGACCGCCGCCAGCCAAGCCGATACCGCCGGCAATGAACCCGTCTCTCCGGCCGGCGGCACACCGGGAGTTCCGGGCGACGCCGCTGCCCGGGCCGACGTTCTGACCGGACTGGACCGGTCGCTCTTCGTCGAGGCCGGTGCCGGTACCGGAAAGACGACCGCACTGGTCGGGCGGGTTCTTGCCCTCGTCACTTCGGGCAAGGCCCGGTTGAGCCGGATTGCCGCCATCACGTTCACCGAGGCGGCGGCGGCCGAGCTGCGGGACCGGGTGTACGAGGCGCTCGAGCAGGCCGCCGCCGGGAACCAGTACGCCCTTCGTGCTGACG
>DATDHU010000077.1:0-13652 GCA_036521415.1 Acidimicrobiales bacterium | reverse complement strand
GCCCAGGGGTGACCGTTGCCGGCATGGTCACCACGCCGGCCAGCTCCGGGTTTCGCCGGTAGTCGCGGGTGGCCTCCCGGTCGACCCGGTAGTCCGGGATCCGGGCGAGCACCTCTGTCATCAGCGCGGCGAACATGGTCCGGGCCACGTGCATACCGATGCAGCGATGGGGGCCGACTCCGAAGGCCAGGTGGGGGTTGGGCGTGCGATCGAGGACGACCTCGTCGGGACGATCGAACACCTTCTCGTCGAAGTTGGCGGCCAGCCAGCTCATCATCAGGAAGTCGCCCCGCTTCAGCTGCTGGCCGCCGAGCTCTACGTCGGCGGCCACCGTGCGTGTCAGGGTCTCGTTGACCGACGTGAAGCGCAGGAACTCCTCGGTGGCCGGCACCAGCAGATCGGGTTCGTCGATCAGCCGCTGGCGAAGGTCATGGTGGCCGTCGAGGTGGTAGAGGGACAGCGACGTGAGCGAGGACGTGGTGTCGAGGCCGCCACCGATGAAGTTCCACAGCACGCCGATGAGCTCGTCGTCGCGCAGCTTGCGGCCGTCCTCGATCTCGAGCGCCACCAGCTGGCTCAGGATGTCGTCACGCGGGTCCTTCCTGCGCTCCCCGGCGACCCGGAGGAGCTCGGCGATCATGTCCGACATCAAGCTCTGGGCGTGGGCCTGCTCCTGTGAGCCGGCGCTGAAGGCGTTGACGGAGTGGAAGACCTCGGCGTAGTAGGTCCAGCTGTCGCAGGGGAGGCCCACCATCTTCATGGTCAGTACGGCCGGGACCGCAGCGGCGAAGTCGGTGACCACGTCGATCGTTCCCTCGGCGATCCTCTGGTCCAGGAACCAGGTGGCGCATTGCTCGATGAACGGGCGGTAGGCGGACACCGCAGAGGGGAGCATGAAGGGGTTGAGGATCCGACGCAGCGAAGCGTGGGTCTGCCCTTCGACCTCGGCGATCAAGGCCGGGGGCACCCCGGGTATACGGGGGACGCCCATGATCCCGATGTACTCGATGCCGTCGGGCGAATTCTCCTCGTATTTTGAGGTGAAGGTGGCGCCGTCCCTCGAGACAGCAGCCACCTCGTCGTAGCCGCTGACGATCCAGAAGCCCCCGTAGTGCGAGTTGTGGGCCACCGGGCACTTCCGGAGCTCCGCCCACTTCTCGTGGCGGTTGTCGAAGAACTCATCGGAATGGTGGTCGAAGTCCACGGACGCGTCGTCGGTCACGCTCACAGTTGGGGCCTTTCGCCTCTGGTCAGAACCTCGGGCCCGTCGGGCCCCACTCGCACCAGCTCACGGTGAAGGAAACCGCCCGTGCCCTCAGCGGTGACCCACGACTGGACGCTGAGCACCGCCCCCTCATCGAGCGACGCCGACGTACCCCGTCCGAGGCCGATCACCGGAGCCTCGGCCCCGAGGCCCATCCCGTGGGCGAGGGGCACCGGAGCCTCGGGCTCCCCGGTCGACGCCCACGCCCGGTACAGGTCGCTTCCGGTGTTGCCGGGCCGGCAGGCAGCCACCAGCGCGTCGAGGGCCCGGTGGCACCGGGCAGCCAGGTCGGCGGTTCCCGGTGGTGGGGTCGCTCCCGACGCCCGGGTCCGGGCCAGGCCGGCCTCGTAGCCGGCGAAGAGGGCACCGGGGGACAGGACCACCAGCTCGTCGTCGCCCACCGGCCGATCGCTGGCCAGGTTCCGGAACCGGACCGGACCGCGACGGGGAGTGGCGAAGGCCACGCTCTCGCTCGGCGGCGTCGGCGCGCCCATCCGGGCGACGCACTCGTCGTACACGCCGAGCAGTTCCCGTTCGGTCACACCAGGAACCAGCGCCCGCTCGAGGGCGAAGAGCCCGGCCTCGGCCAGTCCGGCGGCCACGGTCATGCAGCCGATCTCGTCGGGTGTCTTGATGGCCCGGGCTCTCCCCATCAGCGCGGTTGCATCGGTCAGCTCGGCCTTTTTCACCACCGTGGGCAGCACCTGGGCGAAGAAGGGGCTGAGGGAGTCGGTCCCGACCCGGCCGGCGTCGGCCAGGCCCGGGATCTCTCCCAACGCGGCCAACAGGTTGGCCGGGTTCCAGAACATCCCGTAGAGATCCTCATGACCGATCTCGGGAGGGATGCCCTCGTCCCAAACCGACAGGAGGTGAACCCGTTCGGTGGCGCCCACGACCACGCACACCGGGGCGAAGGGGAACGTGCCCGACCGCCAGAGCTGGCGGGCACCAGACGCGTAGCGCACGTTGCCCGAGCGCCCGAGGACAACCGCGTCCAGCTGGGCGGCCTCCATGCCTTCGAACAGGCGCCGGCGGCGTTCCTGGCGGAGCCGGGCGAAGTCGACGCGGGAGCTGTCTTCGAGCGCCATCACGCCGGCGTTCACCGGGCCACCTCGAAGGGGTCGTACCGGGTACCGCTGAGCGGTAGCCAGCCGTCGTCGGTGACGGCCACGATGTCCTCCGAGCGGTAGCCCGCAGCACCCTCGTCCCAGATCACCGGTTCGAACACCACCACCATCCCCGGCACCATGACCAGCGACTCGTCGAACGCCTCGCCGAGGTCGGTACCGATCAACGGCATCTCCGCGCTGTCGGTCCCCACCCCGTGGCCCAGGTAGAAGTGCTCGATCCACGGCTTGACCCCGTCGTTGGCGGCGATGGCGGCCCGGCCCAGCTCCAGAGCGGTCACGCCCGGCTTCACGGCGTCGAGGGCGGCGTCCACCACAGACCGCCATCGGCGGAACTGGGTGACCTGTCGATCCGACGGCGACGGGGCCGAGCTGGTCAGCCAGGTCCGGCCGTAGTCCGAGGCGTAGCCGTGGTGGGAGATACCGGCATCCACCCAGATGACGTCGCCGTCCCGGAGGATCCGGTCGGTGGTCGAGGTCGGGTAGGCCAGGTCGCCGTGGCTGGTCCAGGGCCCTTCGGCCCTGGTCCGCTCCATCACCTGCCAGATCGGGTCTATGGCGTTGGCCGTGGCCCCGAGCTCGAAGACCCGGCGCAGAAAGGTCCCGCTCAGGTCGGTCTGCCGCACCCCCGGTCGCAGGGTGTCCCGCGTGGCGTCCATGGCCAACTCGGTGATCCGCTGGGCGTCCCGGATACACGAGACCTCGTCGGGGGTCTTGGTCACCTTGGCCGGGCCGAGGACATCCCGGGCGTCCGACCAGGCATAGCCATCGAGGGCGCCGAGCATCGGATGGGTCTGCTCGTCGACGCCAAGTCGGGCCCCAGCGGGGAACAGCTGGCCCAGGGCCTCCACCAGCTCGCCGATCCCGTCCTCCAAGTCGGGGAAGAGCGGCCCGTGGAGATGGTTGGGGGGGAGCTCGGGCGGCGCGCCGTCCCAATAGGGGGTGAACAGGAAAGGGGCGTCCGACCCCCGCACCACGACGGCCACGGCGCGGAACAGCCCGGCCCGCCCGCTGTCCTCGCCAGGACCGTCCGCCCCGGTGGCATAGGCCACCGAGCTCGACGAGAGGAGGACCAGGCCGTCGAGTCCCTGGGCCTCGAGGTGCTGCTGCAGACGGAGGTGCCGGTCGGCGCGCATCCGGGCCAGATCCGGTTGGCCGGGAATGGGCAGCCCGGTGATCGTCGCCCCAGCCGCCCAGTCGTCCACCGTCATCGCGTCTCCTTCGCGCCGGACCCGGACCACCCCCGGACAACGGCCACCCTGGTTCGCGAAAATGGCGGTTGTCAAGTAGAAGATTGGGAGCACAGGGGTCGCAGGCTGGCCTCCCTCCGTCACCTGGGCGGTGCTCGCGGCGTCGTCTAGTGTTGGCGCCGACCGGACTTGAAAACAGTGGTTCTACGTATGGGAACCACGCCGCAGTCCCGCCGACCACACATGAGGGGCGGGCCGATGATGGAGGAGTCAGCAATGGATATCAGTGGTTCAGCAGCGCTGGTGACCGGCGGGGCCGGTGGGCTCGGTGAGGCCACGGTGCGGCGCCTGGTGGCCGCGGGGGCAAAGGTCGTCATCGCCGACCTGGCCAAGGAGAAGGCGGCGGCGCTGGCCAAGGAGCTGGGCTCAGCCGCCGAATTCGTGGAGACCGACGTGACCAGCGAGGAGAGCGTGACGAACGCACTCAATCACGCCGCCGGACTCGGTCCGGTCCGGGTGGCGGTCGCTGTGCACGGCGGGTTCGGCGGGGGCGGCCGGACGCTCAAGTCCGACGGCAACCCCCATGCGCTCGAGGACTTCCGCACGGTGATCGACCACTATCTGGTCGGGACGTTCAACGTCCTGCGGCTGTCGGCTGCGACCATCGCCAAGTCGGAGCCCCGAGAGGACGGCGAGCGGGGAGTCATCATCAACACCGCGTCCATCGCCGCCTTCGAGGGCACCATCGGACAGGTGGCCTACGCCAGCGCAAAAGGTGGCGTCGTCGGGATGACCCTGACCGCGGCCCGCGACCTGGCTGTGGTGGGTATCCGCGTGGTGACCATCGCCCCGGGCACGTTCATCACGCCGGCCTACGGGGCCGATCCCGAAGTCGTGGAGGCGATGTGGGCACCCGTCGTCCCCTTCCCCAAGCGGATGGGTCAGCCGGCCGAGTACGCCCAGCTGGTCCAGTCCATCATCGAGAACTCGTACCTCAACGGCGAGGTCATCCGGATCGACGGCGCCATCCGTTTCGGGCCGAAGAGCCCGAGATGACACCCTTCGGGTGAGCAGCGGACCCGTCCCCGAACCTCGACCCGAGACTGGGAGCCCGGCCGGCCCCGGGTTGGCCCGCGGCCACGCCTTCGACTCGTTGGACCTGAGGACGGTCGAGGTGGCGGAGGCCGACTGGGCCATGGAGATGGCGATCACGCCCCTGGTCGTGAACAGTTCGGGCGTCCTGCAGGGCGGCCTGATGGCCACGCTCATCGACCTGGTCGCCGGGACGGCCCTGTTGCGCGGCGAGCTGGTCGGCCAGCGGGGCACGACGAGCGAGATGCACATCAGCTACCTGGCCGCCGCCCGCGTCGGCCCGGTCCGGGCCACGGCGCACGTCCTGCGTCGGGGCAAGCGGAGTGCTGTGATCCGGGTGGACGTGCACGACCTCGGCGCCCACGACCTCTACGTGGCCACGTCTACGCTCACCTTTGCCGTTCGCCCGGGAGAAGGACCGGCCGGCGCCGGGCCGTAGCACCCGTGGGAGGCCGCCGGTGGTCTGGGCCGGCTGCGCTGGGATCGGGCCGGCTCGGATAGGGCCTGCTCGGATCCGGCCCGCTCGGATGGGGCCCGCTCGGATGGGGCTTTTCAGCCCTGTGTGGGGCCGAAGTGCTCCCAGTTCCAGATCATCATCGACTCGAAGGGGGCGGCCAGCACCGGTCGGACCGGTGCGGTCGACCACACCCGCTCCAGGGCCGGGGCCAGGCGCGCACCGACGGCGGCCGGGTCGTCGTCGAGGTAGCAGACGGTCATGCGGTAGTGGCCCTCGGTGAACATCGGCCGCCGGACGGCGGGGGAGGTCCCGTACGTCCACGCCCCCGCCACGCCAGGCACCGACACCAGCTCGGGGAGCACCTCTGCGTGCATGCGCTGGAGATAATCGTCCTGGGCCGATGGGTCAGTGGGCTCCTCCACGATGAGGTAGATGCCTCGGTTCGGGCGGAACGGCACGACCTCGGCGGAGACGAGCACCTGAGGAGCGGCGTGAGCCTCCAGCAGCCGGAGCCCTCCCCGGTACTGGGACGGCAGCGCTTGGGAGTACCGGCCCAGCTCGGCCAAATGTCGGCCCAGCCTGAGGAACTCGTCGATCGTTTCGTCGACCGGGTTGCCCATCAGGTAGCAGACGACATGGTCGACCGCCGACCAGCTTTCGACCTCGGCCGCCCGGGCCGCTCGGCACGCCGGCGTCGAGGCCCACCGCTGCCCGAGAAGCATCCCCGGGAGCTGGTACTGCTCGGGCATGTGGTCGAGCTGGTGCCACTCCAGGTAGGGCCGGTCGTCGCCAGTGGGCGAGCGGTGCGACAGCGAAAAGAAGCCAACCTTGACTCGGTTCATCGGACCCCTGACGTGTCGTTGCGGCCGGCGCCGTTCCTCGGCGTGTGCGCTACTTCCTAGTCGATCGGAACCGTGCCCGCCGGGCTCCTAGTCGAGGGTGGGCCGGATCCTGTCCTCCAGGAAGGCCACCACCGCATCGGAGAAGGCGTCGTTGCGGTCTCCGGCGATCATGTGGGCGGCCCCGTCGACGCCGACCACCGTGGCCCCGGGGATCTTGGCCAGGAGCTCGTCGACGCCCTCTTGGGTCACGACGTCGCTGAGGAGGCCGCGTACCAGCATGGTCGGGACGTGGATGTTGCTCATGGCGACGTCGAGGAGCCCGGCGAGACGGTCGGGGACCACCTCGGTCCGCCCCTGGCCGATGAACGCCGGATCCCAGTGCCAGTACCAGCGGTCGTCGCGTTGGCGCAGTACCTTCTTGAGCCCTGACGGGTTGACCCGCTTCGATCGCTGTGGGGTGTAGGCGGCGATGGCGTCGGCTGCGGACTCGAGGCTGTCGAAGCCGTCCAGTCCCGACTGCATGAACAGCCTGATCCGCTGGATGCCCTCCGGGTTGCTCTTTGCGGTGATGTCCACCAGCACCAGGCCGCTGGAGACGGTACGGTCGCTCGTTCCTTCGGCCAAGAGGGCGGACATGCCGCCGAGCGATGCCCCCACCAGGACGGGCGGCCGCCCCAGCTGGTCGACGACGGCCAGGCAGTCCGCGCCGAAGGCGGTGAACGAGTAGTCGCCGTTGGGGGCCCACTGGCTGTCACCGTGGCCACGGAGGTCGAGGGCCACCGTCCGCCATCCCTGAGCGGCCACCGTCTCGGCCGTCGACCCCCAGGCGTACCGGGTCTGACCGCCCCCGTGGAGGAGGAGCACGGGCGGATCGCCAGGGTCGCCTCGCACATCGGCCACCAAGTGCAACCCCTCGAACCCCTCGAAGACCACGCGTTCAGCTTCCATCGCGCCATCGTTGCACCTCGAACCGACCGACCGCTGAAACGGTTGCATTCATTGAACTCGCACGTCGGGTTGCCGTGTGCAGCCAGCTGATCCCAATCCGCTGAACGAGCCGGGCACCAGCTGAGGTTCTGTCGTCCGATCGTCCCCATCGGTCTTCGACCGCTGACAGTGACCGTTCGCGGGGGCATGATGCCCTCGCTGCCGCTCACGGCTGACGGGGGCGACGCTTCCGGTTCTCCACAAGCCGATAAAGGAATTGCCCGTGTTTGGGCGAATTGCGCACGATGTGACTCCGTCCGCGGTCTGCAATTCGCCGAGTCGTGGGCAGATCAAAAACCGGCAGGGAGCTCAGGGCCGCCGCGCTGCCACCTTGGATCGCCGTAGCGAAAGCGGCCGGGCGGAGTTACCACCTTGTCGATACTCACGGACAGTGAGGAATGGAGGCGTCCGTTTCGACGCCGAATAGCCCTCGACGCTCGGTGCGACGGTGATCTACCGGCCGGTCCAGTTCGGGGTCCGCTTTTCCAAGAACGCCACCGCGCCCTCCTTGGCGTCATTGCTGCCGAAGACCCGCTCGATCTCCTCGGGCGTGGCCCAGCCCCGCTTGGGATCGTCGAGCACCGCCCGTCGAGTCAGCTCCTTGGTCGTCTGGACGGCGAGCGGACCATTGGCGGCGATTGTCGCAGCCAGCTCGAGGCTGGCCTCGATGAGCTGGTCGGACGACACCACCCGGTTCACCAGGCCCAGCGCCGCAGCACGCGGCGCGTCGATGTAGTCGCCGGTCAGTGCGATCTCCATCGCCAGCGCCAGGGGCAGTCGAGTGCCGAGCAGCGTCCCGCCCCCTCCGGCCAGCAGTCCCCGCTTCACCTCGGGCAGCCCGAACCGGGCCGTCTCGGCGGCGACGGCGAGATCGGAGGCCAGCACGAGCTCGAACCCGCCGCCGACGGCGGCGCCGTTCACCGCGGCGATCACCGGCTTGGGGCACGGGTTTCGAAACAGGTTGAACCCCTGGCCGCCGTCGCCTTCCTGACTATCGGCCGTCTCCGAGGACCCAGCGCTCCCTGACCGGTCCGAGCGCTCGCTGAACGCCTTGAGATCCATACCAGCGCAGAACACACGGTCGCCGCTCCCGGTAATGACCACCACTCGGGTGTCGTCGTCGTGGGAGATCTCGTCGAACGCCTTGCCCAGTGCATCCAAGAGGCCGGGATCGAGCGAATTAGCGGCCTGAGGCCGGTTCAGCGTCAGGAGCTGGACAAAGCCGCGCTGTTCCCGTTCGAGATCCATAGTCGCACTACCCCCATGCGGTTCGTTTGGAACCGACACGGTAGCCCATCGACTCGGCCCCTCGGCCCCGGCGCATGCAGCGGGTACCGATGAAGATGGCGGCCATCGGGTGTCCCCGGCTCGGTACACTCTCATCTATGCGAGTCATCGTTGATTTCGACCAGTGCGAATCGAACGCATTGTGCATGGCGGCCGCCCCCGAGGTGTTCGAGGTGCGTGACGACGACTTCTTGTACGTGTTGCAAGAGGAGCCGTCCGAGGAGCTACGGGCGAAGGTCGAGGCAGCGGCGCGTTCCTGCCCGAAGACGGCCATCACCATCGAAGACTGAACTCGAAGGCGCTTCGAGGACCGGGCGGCGCCATCGAGTACCGGACGTGCTCGGGCTCCCGTTGGGCTCGGCGGCCGAATGTGCAGCGCCCGAGACCTGCATGCGAAGATCGGTCATGATCAGGGAACAACGGCGTTCGCGCCGCATCGCCATGTCACCCGAGGAGCGAGACGCCTTCCTCGTCGAGCAGCGCACGTGCCGGTTGGCCACCATCAACGCCGCCGGCCCGCACCTGAGTGCGGTCTGGTACGTGTGGGACGGCGACGCGCTGTGGGTGTCGTCGATCGTGAAGAGCCAGCGTTGGGCTGACATCCAACGCGACCCCCGGGTCAGCGTGATGGTCGATGCCGGCCACGACTTCGGCGAGCTGCGTGGGATCGAGATCATCGGACGGGCCGAAGTGGTCGGGGAAGTGCCGCGCACCGGCGAGGCCAACGACGAGCTGGTCACCCCCGAGCGCCTCGCCGGCGACAAGTACGCCGGCGGTCGCTACCAACACGACGGCCGCCACGCCTGGCTCCGGATCGCCCCCCAGAAATTCGTCAGTTGGGACTTCCGCAAGATGGGTGCGGCGTGACCCGTCCACTCCCGCAGCTCACACCCGAGAACGAGTTCTTCTGGACATCAGGTGCCGACGGCAAGCTCCGTTTCCGGCGCTGCGCCGTCTGTGGCTCCCTCCAGCACCCGCCCGGGCCGGTCTGCCGGACCTGCGGGTCCGACCGGCTCGCTCCCGAGCCAGTCACCGGGACCGGTGTGGTGGTCGGCTTCACCGTCAACGAGCACAGCTGGACGCCGTCGCTCCCGCCGCCCTACGTCGTCGCCATCGTGGCCATCGACGAGGACCTCCGGGTCAGGCTGACCACCAACCTGATCGACGTGCCCCTCTCCGAGCTGGCCGTCGGGCGGAGGGTCGAGGTCCGCTTCGAGCACGTGGAGGACGTGTGGCTCCCCGTCTTCACCCTGGCCTCGGACGGTCCGACCGAAAGTGCCCTCCCAGACGAGGAGCCCACCGCCCCCTACGTGCGGCCCATGGCGCGGGCCGACAAGTTCGAGGACAAGGTGGCACTGACGGGCATCGGCAAGTCGCGGATCGGCCGGCGCCTCGGGGTCGACCCCTTGTCCCTCACAGTGGAGGCCGCCCGCAACGCGGTGGAGGACGCCGGATTGACCATGGCCGACATCGACGGTTTGTCCACCTATCCCGGCGGGGCGGCTGCCGGCGGCCACGCCGAGGGCGGGGTGACCGCGCTGGAGGAGTCGCTGCGTATCCGCCCCACCTGGATCAACGGGGCACCGGAGACACCAGGCCAGGGCGGGTCGGTGGTGGCCGCCATGTTGGCGGTGGCCGCCGGACTCTGCCGCCACGTGCTGTGCTTCCGCACCGTATGGGAGTCGACCTGGGCCGAACGCGTGCGCCAGCGTCCTCCGACCCCCGGCGGGGGTCGGGTGGAGGGGGACATGATGGCGTGGCGCATGCCCTACGGGGCGTTGAGCGCGGCGAACTGGATCGCCATGAACGCCTCGAATCACTTCCATCGCTACGGGACGACCCGGGCGGCGCTGGGGGCGATCGCCGTCAACGCCCGGCGCAACGCCGGGCTCAACCCCGACGCCATCTACCGCGATCCCATGACTCTGGACGACTATTACGGGGCCCGCATGATCACCAGCCCGTTCGGACTCTACGACTGCGACGTCCCCTGTGACGGTGCCATCGCCGTGATCGTGTCCGCCGCCGATACCGCCGGCGACCTTCGGCGCCCGCCGGTGCTGGTCGATGCCGTCGGTACCCAGGTCATCGACCGGATCAGCTGGGACCAGGGGACACTCCACCACGAGCCCCAGACGCAGGGACCAGCCGCCCACCTGTGGACGCGGTCGTCGCTTCGCCCGAGCGACGTGGACGTGGCCGAGCTCTATGACGGATTCACGTTCAACTGTCTGAGCTGGATCGAGGCACTGGGGTTCTGCGAGACGGGCGAGGCCGGCGAGTTCCTGGCCGACCCCGGGCGGATCGCCCTCGACGGTGAGCTTCCGCTCAACACGTTCGGTGGCCAGCTCTCGGCCGGGCGAACGCACGGGTACGGTTTCATCCACGAGGCGGTCGTGCAGCTACGCGGCGACGGCGGCGACCGACAGGTGGCCGGGGCCGAGGTGGTGGTGGTCAGCACCGGCGGGGGGACCCCGGGAGGTTGCTTCCTCTTTACGACGGCGCGCTGACCGCCCGCCGACAGCATTGGCCGACGAGGCTTACGCGTCCCTGGTAAACGTGCGTCGCTCGAAGAGCCACTGCCCGTCGATCTTCGACAACGTGTCGGTGTAGACGCCCGAGGCGGTGATCTCCTGGCGGGGCGGGTCACCCACCAAGGCGTACATCTGGACGTAGGCCCGGAGGGTGGCTTGGTCACCCTTGCCGTCGATCACCAGGTTCGTGGCCACGTGGCGGGGGGCTCGCGCCGAGGTGTGGAACGACTTTCCGAACTGCTCGAGGGCGGTGCGCCCCTCGACCACGAGCTCGCCGGCATCGAGCACGCCGCCCTCCACGAAGGCGCCGGCGAACGCTGTGCTGTCGCCGCTGTCGATGGCGTGGTTGTAGCGAGCGGCCAGTTGTTGGATGGCCAGCTGGTCGTCGATCGTCAGTCCCATGTTCCCCCTGTCGGCGCCGGGTCCGAGCTGCCAGGTGCCACCCGGAATGATTGTTTTCGACGATGGTATAACTATCGAAGAGACCAAGGAGACCTGTCATCGGGACCTCGGGGAGAACGCCCACATCGACCGTACCGGCACGCCGGCCGTCTCTTGGCGAGCGGGTGGCTGACCTGACCGAGCTTGCCCATCGGCCCGGCGCGGCGCCGTCGCCCCGGCTCCGCAAGAGTGTGCCCCCCGAAGCTTGCGACGTCGTGGTCGTGGGGAGCGGGGCAGCCGCCCTCTCGGCCGCCGCGGGGGCCCTCGGTGCCGGCGCCTCGGTGGTCGTGTGCGAGAAGGCGCCCGTGCACGGCGGGACGACAGCCTGCTCGGGAGGGGTCGCCCACATCTACGGGAACGCAGTCATGCAGTCGGCCGGGATCGCCGACCCCCGCGACCGGGCCCTGGCCTACATGGCCAAGGTCAGCTATCCGGGCGCCTTCGACCCGGTGGCTCCCACCCTGGGCATCCTGCCCGCCGACTATGCGTTGCTCGAGGCGTACTACGACCGGGGTGCCGAGGTCATGGGCTGCCTGGCCGACCTCGGAGCCGTGCGCATGGAGGCGCCGTGGCTGGCCTGGGACGGCCAGATGTACCCCGACTACTACGAGCCGCCGGAGAACGTGGCGGTGCGGGGCCGAGGCATCCAGGCGGTCACGCCCGACAGCGGGACGGGCAACGGCGGCGAGATGGTCCGGCAGCTGCTGGCCTTCGCTCACGACCGGGGCACCGAGGTCCGCCTCGGCCACCGGGTTGTCGACCTGGTGCTCGAGGGCGGCGAGGTGACCGGTGTCGTGGTCGACGACGGCACGGCGTGCCGGACCGTCCTGGCCCGTGGGGGAGTGGTGTTCGGCTCCGGCGGCTTCGCCCACAGCCCCGAGCTCCGGGAACGATTCCTGCGCGGCCCCATCGCCGGCGGATCGGGGGTCCCCTCCAACACGGGCGACCTGGTCGACATCGGAACCCGGGTCGGCGCCTCCTTCGGCGGGATGCACAACGGCTGGTGGAACCAACAGGTGCTGGAGGCGGTCGACGACTACGCCAACTCGGTGCTCGACGTTTGGGCCATGCCCGGCGACGGGATGCTGTCGGTGAACCGGTTCGGCGTCCGGGCCGTCGACGAGAAGCGGGAGTACGAGTCCCGGGGCCGGGTCCACCACGTGTTCGCCGACGACGAGTACGTCAATCGTGTCATGTTCATGGTCTACGACGGTCGGACGGCGGAACGCTACGGGGGCCGGTACCCCATCCCACCGGCCGGCGCCGTGGCCGACCACGTCGTCACCGGCGTCGGCGCATCCGGGTTGGCCGAGGCCCTCGCCGACCGGCTGGCCCGGCGGTCGAACGACGCCATGCCGGCCGGCATCGCCCCGGTCACCCTCGCCCCCGGGTTTGCCGAGACCCTGAGGTCGACGATCGGTCGGTTCAACGCCATGGCCGAGGAGGGCTGCGACCGGGACTTCGGGCGAGGATCGAAGGCGGTCGAGTTCGCATTCCACGGGCCGCCCGCCCCGGACAATCGGCTGCCCAATTCGCTGATGTACCCCCTCGACCTGGACGGCCCCCTCTATGCCATCTCGGTGGTGGGCACGACCTTCGACACCAACAGCGGGCCCCGGATCGGTACCGAGGGCCAGATCGTGGGCACGGCCGGGCCGATCGGAGGCCTGTACGGGGCGGGCAACTGCGTCGACGGCATTTTCGGCGAGGGCTACCCGGGCGGTGGTTCGACCATCGGCCCCGGCATGGTGTTCGGGTTCCTGGCCGGAGCCCACGCGGGTCGTCGGTCCCGCCTGAGCCGGACAAGTCGATGAAGCTCGCCTATCAGGATCTGGCCACTGTTTCGGCGGGCACCCCTGCCGTCGTCCTCCACCGGGAGGGCACGACGTCGATCGACGAACCCGCCCGGGTGGCGCTGAACACCGCTGGGGTGGGGCGGGTGGTGGCCCCCTACGGCGACTATGCCTCCTACCCGAGCGGCATGGAGGCCGGCGGCATCTGTTGGTACCGGGTGCTGCCCGGCTTTGCCGGGACCGATCCGATCTCGCTGGCCAAGGCGCTGGTGCAGGTCTGCGACCTGCTCGACGACCTTGACCTCGACCGGCCCGCGCTGATCGGCTGGGGCCAGGGGGGCGTCGTGGCCGTGGGCGCGGGGCTCCTGCGGGGCGCCGAGGTCGGGTCGGTGGTCAGTGTCGATACCCCCACCGGCCATCTCGAGCTCCTGCCCGCCCGGGCCCTGGCCGCCGGCGCCCGGCCCCCCATCCTGCTGGCCTCCACCGACCCGTCGGGCGGCCCGAGCATCGCGGAGCAACAGCGGCTCCTCGGCGGACGCGGGGCAGCCGTGTCCACCTGGTGCTCGGCCGAAGGGAGCACGGCGGAGCGGGACGAGGCGGTGGCCGGATTGATCGGTGGTTGGCTCGAGAACGGGTCG
>DATDHU010000076.1:0-38220 GCA_036521415.1 Acidimicrobiales bacterium | reverse complement strand
AGCAGTCGTGGCGGCCACAGCCATAGCCCTCATGGGCACAGTCACCGCATCGGCGGCGACCGTGAAGATCCCCGCCAACGGGGTCGAGAAGCCGCCGGCAGCGTCCCTCTCCGAGACGGGCAGCACCCTGCTCTACCCGCTGTGGAACCTGTGGGCCCCCGCCTACAACCAGACCTACTCGACCGTCACCATCTCGACGGCGGGAACGGGTTCGGGCACCGGCATCACCGATGCCACCAACGGCACGGCCGACATCGGAGCGTCGGATGCGTACCTTGCTCCCTCGCAGGTCTCGGCCAGCCCGACCTTGTTGAACATCCCGCTGGCCATCTCGGCTCAGCTGGTGACCTACAACGTTCCCGGGGTCACGGCCCACCTGAAGCTGAACGGGAAGGTGCTGTCCCAGATCTACCAGGGCAAGGTCACGACCTGGAACGATCCAGCCATCACCGCGCTGAACTCAGGGGTGACTCTCCCGGCAACACCGATCGTGACGCTGCACCGTTCGGACGGGAGCGGGGACACCTTCTTGTTCACGCAGTTCCTGTCCAAGACGGACGCGTCGGGTTGGGGCGCCTCGATCGCCTACGGCACCACCGTGCAGTGGCCGAACGCGCCTGGAGCCATCGGTGAGAACGGGAACTCGGGCATGGTCTCGGGCTGCAAGTCGACCGTCGGCTGCATCGCCTACGTCGGGATCAGCTACGAGACGCAGGCCCTCCAGGCCGGGCTGGGCTATGCGCAGCTCCAGAACGCCAAGGGTGCCTACGAGATGCCCACCCAGGAAGCCATTGCGGCCGAAGCGGCCAGCTTCGTGAAGAAGACTCCTCCCAACGGCACCATCTCGCTGATCTACGGGCCGGCGGCGACCGGCTACCCGATCATCAACTACGAGTACGCCATCGTGAACGCCCACCAGAGCGATGCGAGCAAGGCCAAGGCCATCCGGTCTGTCCTGGAGTGGTCCATCAACCCGAAGTTCGGGAACGACGCCACCTACCTCAGCCAGGTGGCCTTCCAACCCCTTCCGGCCAAGGTGGTCGCCCAGTCGTTGAAGCAGATCACCACAATCCAATAGTCGGTGACCATCTACGAGGGGAGCCGTCAGCTCCCGTCCGGCACACCAGAACCACACAGCGCCAAGACGATCCGCCGGGCCCCCGTGGCTCGGCGGATCGTCGATGCGCTCCGAGCCAGTGAGGAGCACGCCTGGCGGGGGGCCGCACGAGTCGCATCGCTGATCCCGCTGGCAGCACTGGCCTTCGCCGTGACCATCCTGGCCATCAAGGCGTGGCCGGCCATCATCGTCAACGGCACCGGCTTCATCACCGGTACGGCGTGGAACCCCGGAAGTACCTACGCGGCGATCACCCACACCCGCGGCGTGGCCCATCCGGTCGGCGTCAGCTACGGGCTGTGGCCGATGATCGTGGGAACCCTCCAGACCTCGGCCATCGCCGTGATCATTGCCCTTCCCGTCTCCGTCGGGGCCGCCTTCGCCCTGACCGAGCGCCTCCCCCAGTGGGTCTCCCGTCCCCTGGGGTTCGCCATCGAGTTGCTGGCCGGCGTGCCCAGCGTGCTCATCGGCCTCTGGGGCGTCCTCACCCTCGGTCCCATCCTGGCCAGGGACGTCTACCCCCACATTGCCGCCGTCATGCCCGACGTGCCCGTGCTCCGGTACTTCCGCGCCCCGACCGGTCATGGACTGGGCCTCCTCACCGCCGGGATCGTGCTGGCCCTGATGATCGTGCCCATCATCGCCTCGACCACACGGGATCTCTTTATGGGGGTGCCGCCCCTGCCCAAGGAGGGGGCCTCGGCCCTGGGGATGACCGAGGCCGAGGTGGCCCGCCGGGTCACCCTGCCCTGGGTCCGCTCGGGGATCATCGGGGCCACCGTGCTCGGCCTCGGCCGGGCGCTGGGCGAGACCATCGCCGTGTTCCTGATCACCGGGTCCATCCTCCACATCGCCCCCAACATCTACAGCCCGATGAGTACCATCGCCGCCCTCATCCTGGGTCAGCTCGACTCGGCCGGCACCGACGGCACGGGCTTCGCCGTGGCCACCCTGGCAGAAGCCGGACTGGTCCTGGCCGTGATCTCGGTGGCCGTGAACCTGGTGGCCAGGATGATCGTCAACCGGACCGGACGGCTGATGGCCCCGGTCGGGGCGTGAGCAGAGGAGCCCCATGACTGACACGAACGTCGCCTATCCGAGGACACGATGGCGCCGGATCCGCGAGGTCCTCTTCCGGGGGGCCAACCTGGTGGCCCTGGTCCTGGTCCTCGGGCCCGCAATCTGGATCGTGGTGGGGATCGTCTCGAGGGCCCTCCCTCACTGGCACTGGAGTGTCATCACCACCCCGCTCCACCAGACCAGCGGCGGCCTGTCGGGCCCGATCATCGGGTCCCTTCTTCTCATGCTCGGCGTGTTGGTCGTGGCCGGGTCCATCGGCGTCATGGCCGGCATCCATCTCGGTGAGCTGGCCCGGCCCCGACCCAGCGGCAAGACCGGTGGCTCCATCCTGCGCACGGCGAGCGAGGTGCTGTCCGGATTCCCCTCGATCGTGCTCGGCTACGTCGGCTATGTCGCCCTGGTGCTCGGGCTGCACTGGGGGTTCTCCTACCTCCCCGCCGTGCTGATCCTGTCGATGATGGTGATCCCCTACATCGCCAAGTCGACCGAGACGGCCATCCGCCAGGTCCCGACCAATTACCGTGAGGGGGCCGAGGCCCTCGGCATGTCCATGGGCTACGGCCTGCGCAAGGTGGTCCTCAAATCGGCCGCTCCGGGCATCGTCACCGGCCTGCTGCTGGCCCTGGCCATCGCCGGCGGTGAGACTGCCCCCCTCATCTACACGGCCGGGTTCTCCCCCACCGTCCCGCACTCGCTGACCCACGCCCAGTTCCCTTACCTGACCTACCCGGTCTTCGCCTTCTTCCAGCTGCCCAACAAGGAGGCCAACGACCTGGCCTTCGACGCCGCCCTCATCCTGTTGGTCATCGTCCTGATCCTGTTGGTGGCCTCCCGGATCATCGTGGCCCGCACCCAGCGCTTCTCTGAGGGGCGGCGCTAGCCGGGGGCGGGGCCGGTCCGGTGAGGACCGCGCTCTCGGGCCACTCTCACCCTGCCCCACCAGGGAAGTACGCTCACGCACCCCGGCCCACCAGGGAAGAACGCTCACGGCGGCCCACAAGGTAGAACGTCCCAGCTCAGGCTCCGTGCCGGCCTCGGCCAGGCATGTATCAGGAATACAGGACCGGCGAAGTTGTTGACTAAGCAACGATTCATGCCAGGACCAATTGGAGGAGCCATGGCAGAGCTGAACCAGAATTTGCCGCTGTTACCCCTGACCTCTGGAGTGGTGCTCCCGGGGATGATGTTCACCATGGCCCTCGAGTCCGAGGAGGCCAGGGCGGCCGTTGAGGCTGCCGCGTCGGCGGACGGGCACTTCATCACCGTCCCTCACATCGACGGTCGCTATTCCGATGTCGGGGTGCTGGCCGAGGTGGTCGAGACCGGCGAGCTGCCCGGCGGTATGCAGGCCGTGGTCGTCCGCGGCCTCGATCGCGCCGCCATTGGCCCGGCCGTGCCCGGCACCGGGCAGGCCCTGTGGGTCCAGGTGGACGCCATCAAGGAGCCGCCCGCCTCCCCCGAGGCGACCGAGCTGGCCCGCGAGTACCGGGCCGTGCTCGAGAACATCCTGCATTCCAGGGGCGCGGGTCGGATCGCCGAGCAGCTGGCCGGGATCACCGAGCCGGGTCGCATCGCCGACGTGGCCGGCTACTCCCCCGACTTGAACCTGGCCCAGAAGGTCCAGGTCCTTGAGACCGTCGACGTGGAGGCCCGCCTCCGCCTGGTCCTGGGCTGGGCTCGTGAGACCCTGGCCGACCTGACCCTGCGCGAGCGCATCAAGACGGACGTGGAAGAGGGCATGGAGAAGACCCAGCGGGAGTTCCTGCTGCGGCGCCAGCTCGAGTCCATCCGCAAGGAGCTCGGCCAGATCAACCCGTCCGACGAGGATGCTCCCGACGACTACCGCACGGCCATCGAAGGCCGCGAACTGCCCGAAGACGTGCGCAAGGCGGTGGAGCGAGAGATCGCCAAGTTGGAGCGGACCAATGAGCAGAGCCCCGAACAGGGGTGGATCCGTACGTGGTTGGACACCGTGCTCGAGCTTCCCTGGGGCAAGCTGTCCGAGGACCGCCTCGACGTGCCCGCCGCCTCCCAGATCCTCGACGAGGACCACGATGGCTTGAGCGATGTGAAAGAGCGCATCTTGGAGCACCTGTCCGTTCGCAAGCTGCAAGCGGAGCGGGGCCTGGCGCCCGTCGGTGGGCGGGGGAACGGGGCCATCCTGGCCCTGGTCGGTCCTCCGGGCGTCGGCAAGACGTCGCTGGGCGAGTCGGTGGCGCGCGCCCTCAACCGCTCCTTCGTCCGTGTGGCCCTGGGAGGGGTCCGGGACGAGGCGGAGATCCGCGGCCACCGTCGCACCTACGTGGGTGCGCAGCCCGGCCGCCTGGTGCGTGCCCTGCGTGAGGCGGGGACCATGAACCCGGTGATCGTGCTCGACGAGGTTGACAAGCTGGGTGCCGACTACCGGGGCGACCCGTCCTCGGCCCTGCTCGAGGTGCTCGACCCGGCCCAGAACCACACCTTCCGGGACCATTACCTGGAAGTGGAGCTGGACCTGTCGCGGGTGCTGTTCATTGCCACGGCCAACATGATCGACACCATCCCCGCGCCGCTGCTCGACCGGATGGAGGTCATCCGGTTGGACGGCTACACCGAGGAGGAGAAGGTGGCCATCGCCCGGCACCATCTGGTCGGGCGCCAACTGGAGCGTGCCGCGCTCCGGCCCGACGAGGTCACCATCACCGACGGGGCGTTGCGCGCCGTGGTCGGCGACTACACCCGGGAGGCCGGCGTGCGCTCACTGGAGCGCGAGCTCGGCCGGCTGCTCCGCAAGGTGGCCACCAAGTTGGCCTCGGAGGAGACCACCGAGCCGGTCGTCGTCGATTCGGGCGACGTCCGGGAGTGGTTGGGGCGTCCGCGCTTCTTCTTCGAGACGGCTGATCGGACCGCTGTCCCCGGTGTGGCCACAGGACTGGCCGTCACCGGAGCCGGTGGCGACGTGCTCTACGTCGAGGCGTCGGTGATGGACGGCCCCGAGGGGCTGACCCTCACCGGTCAGCTCGGCGACGTGATGAAGGAGTCGGCAGAGATCGCCCTCTCCTACGTCCGGTCCCACGCCGAGGCCCTGGGCATCGACCCGGCCAGCTTCGCCGGCAAGCGGTTCCACCTTCACGTCCCGGCCGGGGCCATCCCCAAGGACGGTCCCTCGGCCGGCGTCACCATGACGACCGCGTTGGTCAGCCTGTTGCGGGACCGGCCGGTCCGGTCGGTGGTCGGCATGACGGGTGAGGTCACGCTGCAGGGTCGGGTGTTGCCCATTGGTGGTGTCCGCCAGAAGGTGTTGGCCGCCCACCGGTCGGGGTTGACCACCGTGGTCCTGCCCGCCCGGAACGGCCCGGACCTGGAGGACGTCTCGGAGTCGGTCCGCGACGAGATGACGTTCCATCTGGCCAGCGACATCAACGAGGTGTTGGGTGTCGCCCTGGCCGACGACGCCGGGCTGTCCGCCGAGGCCGGTCCGGGGCCGGCCAAGGGGGCGCAGCCGCTGGCTGCCTGAGCCCGACCGCGTACGAGCCGTTCAGGGGCTGGCCAGGAATTCCGTGAGGATCCTGGCCAGTTCCACCGGACGGTCCCCTTGAATGCTGTGGCCGGCGTTGTCGACCACGATGACCTCGGCGTCGGGCCGGCGCCGGAGGAGCTCGGAGACGTCGTCATCGTCCACCACCGGGCTGAGCCCGCCCCGCACGAGCAGGAGGGGCATGGTCGACGCCGAGACGGCGTCCCACAAGGCCCCGAAGTCGAGGCCGGCATCGGTGTGCAGACCGCCTGAGCCCGACGGCCGCCCCAACTGATGACGCCACGTCCAGGACCCATCTTCCCGTTGCACGGCGTTGTGCAGGACACCGCGCCGCAGCGACGACTCCGATCGGGTCGGGTTGAAGGCGATGGTCCGCTCCAGGATCTCGTCGAAGGTGGCAAAGCTCTCGGGTCCGGCCAGGAAGGCGGCGATGTCCGAGCCCTTCTTCTCGTTCACGCCCGGGGTCACGTCGACCAGCACCAGCCGCGGGGCCAATGCGGGGTGCCGGGCGGCGGTGGCGAGTGCGGTGATGCCGCCCAGCGACATGCCCACCAACAGACGGGACTCGGGGGCCAGGACACCCATCACCTGGGCGACGTCCTCGGCCATGGCCGCCGGGTCAAGCGCCCGGTTGTCGCCGGGCCAGTCGGAGTGACCGTGCCCGGGTAGGTCGATGGCCACCAGTGGGCGCTGCATGGCCAGCGCCACCGTGTCCCAGGTGTGGGCGTTCTGACCCCCACCATGGACGAGGACGAGATCGGCCGGGGCGTCCCCCCAGACCAGGGCGCTCACCTGTCGGCCAGGCTCCACCTCGACCGATCGGCGGACCACTACCGGCGGACCGGTCCAGTCCAGACCGGCCTCGGCCGCGTTGTCGCTGAACATCCCGAATTCGTCGTATTCGTACGTGCGCTCGCTCATTCCCCCATCCTGACTCGACCGCTATGGCGGTGTCGCCCCGGCGGCCTCGCTCGTGCCGTCTCGGAGGGCGGCGACCAGGTGGCCCATCGTCTCGCGGCCGATGGCGTAGGGGGTGTAGAACCCGATCCGATCCACGTGTTTCCCGTACCGCTGCTGGACCTGGGCGGCCACGTCGGCCGGCGAGCCCACTGCCGCCAACATCGACACCATGGCGTCGTCGAGGAGCCCGGGCATCTCGGCCCAGCGCCCGCTCTTGGACATGGCGTTGAGCTCGGGCTGGAGGTCCTCCCACCCCTCGGCCTCGAGAACCGGTCGGTACGAAGGCGTCGACGCGTAGAACGCCAGCAGCCCTCGGGCGCCGGTCACGGCCGCGGCCAGCTCCGCCTCGTCGCCTCCGCAGGCCACGATGACCTCGGCCATCACCGTGAGCTCGCTCCGATCGCGACCGGCGCGATGAAGGCCTTCGGCCACGGCCGGGAGCGTCCGCTGGTGGAAGTGCCGCTCGCTGTTGAACGGCATCACCAACAGGCCGTCGGCGACCTCGGCGGCCAGCCGCACCATCTGGGGGCCGAGCCCACCCAGGAAGATGGGCGGAGTCCCGAACGGGTTGGGACCGGGGTTGAACGTCGGCGGCATGAGGGAGTGGGTGTAGAACTCCCCGCGGACATCGAGCCGCTCGCCCGTCTCCCAGGTGTCGAGGATGGACCGGAGCGCACCCACCAGCTCGCGCATCCGGGCAACGGGCCGCTCGAACTGGCTGCCGTAACGCCGCTCGATCTGGGCCCGGACCTGGGTGCCGAGGCCCAGCGTGAACCGCCCCTTCGAGAGGGTCTGGAGGTCGTAGGCCTGATGGGCCAGCTGGACGGGGTTGCGGGGGAAGGCGATGGCCACATTGGTGAGGAGCTCGAGCGACGAGGTGGCCGTCGCCGCCAGGACCAGCGGCGTGAACACGTCGTGGGGGCCCTCGAAGGTGAAGGCGCCGTCGACGCCCAGCTCCTCGAGCCGGCGGGCCTGGTCGCCCACCCCATCGAGGCCGGCGGGGCCCGACGGCACGGACAGCATCGTGTCGATCTTCATGACACCGGCTCCCTTCCCACGCCCGGAGTGTAGAGAACAGGACCCCGGTGCGACACCTGAGCCCCCGTCCACGCTGCCATACTCGAGAATGCCCCAGATGTCCCTGGCCAGCTTCAACGTCCATTCGGGGGTCGACACGCGGGGCCATGCGTACGACGTCGTGGAGGCCTGCGCCTCGCTCGATGCCGACGTACTGGTCCTCCAGGAGTCCTGGCACACCGACGGCGAGGACGAGAGCACCGCGGCCCGGGTAGCCGGCCGGCTCGGGTACCGGTTGATCGAGCAGCCGATCGCCCGCTCCCGGCTCCACGCTCCCATCGACGAGCTCGCCCCCCGGGTGGGCTCCAGGCTGGGCCGGGTCTACGGGCCCCTCCTCTTCGAAGGGGAGGACACGCGTGGGGCGCGCCGGGCCCACCGGAACCGGCCCTACCGCACCGGCTGGTGGGGTGTCGCCGTCCTGTCGCGTCTCCCGGTGATGGCCACGAGCGTCCTGCCCCTGGGCAAGCTCCGCGGCGACTACGCCCGGCGGGTGGCCATCCGCTGCGACCTCGAGGTCGGGGGCAGCCCACTGGCTGTCATCGGGACCCACATGTCCCATCTCACCCAGGGCTCCCCGCTCCAGTACCGGCGGCTCCGCAACGTGCTGCCCCCGCTCACGCAGGCAGCGGCCCTGGCCGGGGACATGAACCTCTGGGGGCCTCCAGTCTCAGCCTCCCTCCCTGGGTGGCGCCGCACGGTGCGCGGCCGGACCTGGCCGGCCGGCCGGCCGCACAGCCAGTTGGACCACGTGCTGGTGACACCCCCGGTCACCACGCTCGAGGGGGTGGTCGCCCCCGACCTCGGGTCGGACCACCGGGCGGTCCGGGTGGTCCTGTCCTTCGCCTGAGGGCCCGACCACGGAGCGGAGCGGCCCACTACCGTGTTCGGGATGGCCGACGAGCTCGACGGGTTCACCTGCACCAGCTTCACCGCTGAGGGCCGGACCAAGGACGTCTACCGGACCGGCTCCGGGCCGGCCGTCCTGGTCATCAGCGAGTTGCCCGGGATCACCCCCGAGGTGGCCGACTTCGCCCGGAAGGCCGCGGCCATCGGGTGCGCCGCCGTCATGCCCCACCTCTTCGGCACCCCGGGCCGGCCGATCTCGGCCGGCTACACCTTCGACTCGTTCGCCCGGGTGTGCATCTCGCGCGAGTTCTCGGTCATGGCCCTGGGCCGGACCAGCCCGGTCATCAGCTGGTTGCGCGCCCTGGCCGGCGAGGAGCACCGTCGGTGCGGTGGCCCCGGCGTGGGCGTCGTCGGGATGTGCCTGACCGGCGGCTTCGCCCTCGGGATGATGGTCGATGACGCCGTCGTGGCTCCGGTGATCAGCCAGCCGTCGCTGCCCCTCCCCGTATCGGCCGCTCGCAAGCGCGACCTGGGCATCTCCGACGGCGACCTGTTGCGGGTCCAGGAGCGGGCGGCGGCGGGCACCTGCCTGCTCGGCCTTCGCTTCAGCGGCGACAAGCTCAGTCCTCCCGAGCGCTTCAATCACCTCCGGGAGGCGTTGGGTGGTCAGTTCATCGCCATCGAGCTCGACTCCTCGGCCGACAACCCCCACGGGCACAAGGAGAAGGCCCACTCGGTGCTCACCGGCGACCTCGACGACCGGCCCGGTACCCCGACCCGGGACGCGGTCGACTCGGTGCTCGCCTTCTTTGCCGACCGGTTGTTGCCGTGAACCTCTCGGTCGAGTGGGAGCAGGGCGGCGGGCTTCGGCACCTGGCCGAGCACGACGTCTTCACGATGGAGGTGCCGGCCCACGGCGAGGAGCGAGCGGAGCCCCTGTTGGTACTGCACGGCTTCCCCACCTCCTCGTTGGACTTCCACCTGGTGCTCGACTCCCTGGCTGAGCACCGCCGCGTCCTGCTCATCGATCTGGTGGGCTACGGCCTGTCGTCCAAACCCGACCAGGCCTATTCCATGGATCTCCAGGCCGACGTGGTGGCGGCCTACACCGGCGAACTGGGCGTGGGCCGGCTGGCTCTGCTCACCCACGACATGGGGGACACGGTCGGGGGCGAGCTGCTGGCCCGCCAGCTCGAGGGTCGCTGGCCGGTCGAGGTGACCCGCCGGATCGTCACCAACGGCAGCATCTACATCCGGATGGCCCACCTGAGCGCGGGCCAGGAGGTCCTGTTGAGCCTGCCCGACGAGCGCCTGCCCGACGGCGCGGACTTGAACCGGCGCGGCCTCGAGTCATCCCTGGCTGCCACCTTCAGCCCGAAATCCTCGGTGCCGGCTGACGAGCTCGGGGCGATGTCGGGCATGATCGCCCGGCACGACGGCCACCTCCTCCTCCCCCGGCTCATTCGCTACATCGAGGAGCGCCGGGCGCACGAGTCGAGGTACACCGGCGCCATCGAGTCGCACCCCTCGCCGCTGTCGATCTTGTGGGGACGCGACGACCCCATCGCCGTGGTGGCGATGGCCACCCGGCTCCACGAGGCCCGGCCCGATGCCACCCTTGACATCCTGGATGGCGTCGGGCACTACCCGATGGTCGAGGCTCCCGGCCGTTTCGCCGCGTCGGTCGCCCGACTACTGGCCTGAGGGGGCCCCGGGGCTCACGCCCGGCAGATCACCTCCCCGTGGAGCACGGCGTACCAGCCGTCAGGCGCCTCCATCCACCGGCGCCAGGCGGCGGCAAAGCCCTCGAGGTCGGCCGGGGTGGCGAAGCCGTAATCGACCAGCTGGGAGGCCAGTGCCGATTGCGTGAGCCGGTCGGCCCACAGGCTCCCCCACCAGGCTCGGTCGGCCGGGGTGGCGAAGCACCAGGTGGAGGCGGACGGGATGACATCCTCGAAGCCGGCCTGGGCCGCCCAGCTCAGCATCCTGCGCCCGGCGTCGGGCTCTCCCCCGTTGGCCCGCGCCGTCCGGCGGTACAGGTCGAGCGCCCGGGTGAGCAGCGGATCCTCGGGAAACCAGGTCATCGCGGCGTAGTCACTGTCGCGGGCAGCAACGATGCCGCCGGGCCGGCAGACCCTGCGCATCTCCCGGAGGGCGGCGACCGGATCAGGCAGGTGCTGGAGGACCTGGTGGGCGTGGACGATGTCGAACGAACCGTCCTCGAAGTCCAGCCCGGTGACGTCGCCCACCTGGAAGGTGACGTTGGCACATGCGACCCCGTCGGCGGTGAGGGAAGCCCCCTCGAGGACCGACTCGACGGCATCGACCCCCACGACCTGGCCGGGAGCGACCCGCCTGGCCAGGTCGACGGTGATCGTCCCGGGACCGCAGCCCACATCGAGGAGGTCCATGCCCGCCACGAGATGGCTGAGGAGATAGGCGGCCGAGTTCTCAGCTGTTCGCCAGGTGTGCGATCGCAGGACGCTCTCGTGATGCCCGTGGGTGTAGACGTTCTTGCTCATCCAGCCAGCATGGCTCGCTGAGAGGCGGCATCGTGGCGCTTTTGGGAAATCGGTCCAGACGGCATACACTTGAGATGACAGTTCGTGCCGTATGACAGTCCATGCCGAATGACAGATACTGTCATCGGACCGAAAGCCCAGACCCCCACCCCCGCACAAGGACGGACCGCCGTGGACACCGTGCTCATACCGACCGAACCGCCCGCCGGGCTGGCGGAGAGGAAGAAGGAGAAGACCCGCCACCAACTGGCCGAAGCGGCTGCCCAGCTCTTCTACCAGCGCGGCTACGACGCCACCACCATCGACGACATCGTGGCCGCCGTGGACGTCTCGCCCCGGACGTTCTTCCGCTACTTCCCCACCAAAGAGGACCTGGTCGTGGCCCTGGGCCAGACCAGCATGGGCTCGTTCCTCGACGCCCTGGCCGCCCGCCCGCCCACTGAGCCGCTGCTCACGTCGGTCGAGCGGGCCATCGACAACTCGCTCGCCGTGTCCTGGCGCGACACCGCCCGGGTCCGCTCGTTTCTCACCCTGCTCGCCGAGACGCCGGTCCTCCGGGCCCGGTGGCTGAGCGAGAGCGACCGCAATCGGGGTCTCCTGGCGGCAGTCATCGCCGACCGCACCGATGGCGACCCGTCGGGCACCCGGAACCTCCTGATCGCCGGGGCCATCATCCTGGCCATGAACACCGCGCTCCAGGTCTGGGCCGACCAGGAGGACGAGGACGAGATCACCGTCTTCGTCCACCGGGCCCTGGCCGAACTGACGACACCCCTGCTCACCCCTTAGTCCGAGACGTCGTGCCGTCCACCCGGGGGAGGCGGCACGACGATCGCAACCCGATCCCGTAGTGCTGGAGAGATGTGACCCCGCCGCAAGCACAACTGACCACCCGATTGCCGACCGCCGGCCTCGACGGCCACGACCGCCGGCGGTGGTTGGCGCTCGGCGTCATGTCCTTCACGGTCCTGCTGATCAGCCTCGACCAGACCGTCTTGAATGTCGCCCTCCCTACCCTGGTGAAGGAGCTCCATCCCTCGAGCAGCGGGCTCCAGTGGATCGCCGACGCCTACACCCTCACCAACGCCGTGTTGCTGCTCTTCGGGGGTGCCCTCGGCGACCGCTACGGGCGGCGGCGCATCTTCCTGGTCGGCGTCGTCATCTTCGGCGGGGGCTCGCTGGCCTGCGCCATGGTGCACTCCACCGGACCGCTGATCGGTGCCCGCGCCGTCATGGGCCTGGGCGCCGCCTTCCTCATGCCCGCCACCCTGTCCATCATCGCCACGATGTTCACCGGTCAGGAGCGGGCCCGGGCCATCGGCATCTGGGCCGGGGTCGGTGGCATCGGGACGGCGGCAGGCCCGCTGCTCGGGGGTTGGCTCCTCCAACACTTCTGGTGGGGCTCGGTGTTCCTGATAAACGTGCCTGTCGCCATTCTGGCCTTCATCGGCGGGATCTTCTTCACGGTCGAGAGCCGGGCCCAGGACAGGCCCTCGCTCGACCCGGTGGGCGTCGTCCTGTCCTCGGCCGGACTGACCGCCCTCACCTACGGGCTGATCGTGGCCCCGACCAAACACTGGAGCTCGACAACCGTCCTCGGTTCCTTCGCCATCGCCGCCGTCTTGCTTGTGGCCTTCGTGGCGTGGGACGGGCGCAGGGAGAATCCGTTGCTCGACCTCCATCTCTTCGCCAACCGAACCTTCTCATCGGCCCTCGCCGCGGTGACCGCGGTGTTCTTCGCCCTATTCGGGGTCAGCTACCTGCTCAGCCAGTACATCCAGTTCGTCCAGGGCGTCAGCGCCTTCGGGGTGGGGCTCCGCTTCCTTCCCCTGGCCGCCGGCACCCTCCTCACCTCCAATACCGCAGCCCGCCTCACCCTCAAGTTCGGGCTCCGACGGGTGATGATCGCCGGGATGATGCTGGTCACCGCCGGGCTGGCCTGCTTCGCCTCGGTGACGACGCACTCCGGGTTCACCATCGTGGGCATTGCCTTCGCGTGCATCGGCCTCGGGATGGGCCTCGTCATCGCCCCAGCGTCCAACGCCATCATGGGCACCCTGTCCCCTGACAAGGTCGGAGCCGGATCGGGACTGCGAAGCACAGTCCAGCTGCTCGGTGGCTCGTTCGGCGTGGCCATCATCGGGAGCCTGGCCACCAGCCGGTACCGGGACGAGATCCAGCATGCCTTCTCGGGCCCGTTGCAAGGGGTTCCCCAAGCTGCCCGGCCCGCCATCGGCAATCAGATCGGTGAGGCCATCGGGGCGGCCGGCAAGCTGCCCCCCGGCCTGGCCCGGGCCACCATGACCGCAGCCAACCAGGCCTACGTCAGCGGTGTGCGGCTCTCCGCGCTGGTTGGGGTCGTGGTCATGGTGCTGGCCACCGTGGCCGCCGCCATCTACGTCCCCAAGTATGTCCAGCCCCTACCGGACGACGACGTCTACGGCACAGCGACCCACTTCTGAGGCCGCCGGTCGGCCTGCCTGCGCAGCCGACTCAGCCGCAGCCGGTCAGGCGTCAGGGCCGGCCGAGCGCGGGCCCCGGGTCCGCACTTCTTCGACCTGCTCGAACGCGGTCCGGATGTCGTTGATCCAGTCCTCCTCGTTGCGCCCGACCAACCGCACACACCAGCCCAGCGCCTCGCTGCGGCTGCGGGCCACGCCTGCGTCGATCAGGGTGTCGAGGATCTGGCGCTCGGCGATCCGGAGCCGAGTCATGACCGGGGCAGAAACCGTCGTGAACAGGACGGTCGTCTCTCCGCTCGACGCCCCCCAGGACACGAAGCGTCCGAACGTGGACTGCGCCTCGTCGGCGACCCGGATCCGATGCTCGCGGGTGTCCTCGCGGAACCCGCTGACCCGGGCCGACTCGGCCACGCCGCGGTCCTCGGGGCTCACGTCCTTGTCCAGAGCCACGGCGTCCAGGGACAACACGACCAGGATCTCGTCATCGTCAACGGTGATGACCGGGGGGTTGGCCAGCCAGTCCTGAGGCAGGCGGCCGGTGAACCAGGCCACCACCCTCGCTCGGTCGGCGGCCGTCGTGCGCTCGGCGCCGGAACCGGCCCTCCCCCTGCCTCGTCCGCGCCCCCGACCTCTGCGACCTACATCTTCTCCATGTTCATATTTCATAGTTACTAGATTACATCGTTACAGAGCGAATACAAACCAGCTCGCCGCCGTCGGAGTCAGCCACGGTCACTTTGGTGACCCGATGATGGCGCGGGTCCGGCGGATGGCCGCGACGATCCCGGAGACGAGTCGGTCAGCCCTCAGCGAGCCGGGCCAATCCGGCGTCGGTGAGTCGGAAGATGGACCACTCGTCCTGAGATACTGCGCCGAGCGACCGGTAGAAGCCGATGGCCGGCTCGTTCCAATCGAGGACCGCCCATTCCAGCCGGGCGTAGCCGTGTCGTACGCACTCCCGAGCCAGCTCGACGAGCAGGGCGCGGCCCAGGCTCTTTCCCCGGTGTGTGGACCGGACGATCAGATCCTCCAGATATATGCCGTGCACACCGCGCCAGGTGGAGAAGTTCAGGAACCACAACGAGCAACCCACCACCTGGTGATCCACGATGGCGACGTGGCCGAACAGGGACGGGGCGTCGCCGAACAGGGCTGCCTCGAGTTGCGCCTCGAACAGGGCGCAATCGTTCGCGGCCCGCTCATAGGCGGCCAGTTCGTGGACCAACCCGACGACGGCACCGACGTCGGCCGGCTCGACGCGGCGTATGCGCGGATCGGACACGTCCATGGCTGCAGTGTGCCTCGTCCTACCGTGCCCGCGCCCCCGGAAAGCACCGACCTCCGTTGCCTGGTCGAACTACGGAGCCTGAGTCGCCGCCACGATCAGGTCGAGTACGGACTGGTCGGGAGCGGGCGGGCACTCCGTCGCCGGGAGCTCTCGCATCGCCTGTAGAGCGGCGGCCACGTGGCTCCCGGTGATCGAGGGGCTGTGGGCCGAGATGATGGTGCTGATCCCGAGGTCGGCAAAGCGCTGCACCTCGGCACCGAACCGATCGGGATCGACCAGGCTCAACCAGGGAGCGAGCGCATTGAAGGCGAACATCGTCATGCCCTGGGTCCAGAACCGGTCATCGACCTCGGCCACGTCACGGGCCAGGTGGTCAGCTCCGTCGCCGCCGGGCACCGGCGTGGCGAAGGTGTCCGCGGCCCAGTAGACGCCGGTCTTGGTGTCGAAGAGCCCGCGGGTCGTCGGGCAATCGTAAAGCGGGGGTCGCACCACATTCATCTGGCGGTCCCCGGCCTCGAAGGCGGCTCCGTCGTCCATCCAGCGACAGCGCGCCAGCGGAAAGTCGAAGGCGTTGCTGTATCGCTCGGTCAGGGCCCAGCTCGAGACCAGGGTGGCGTTGGGACAGGTGGCCATGACCTCCTCCAGGTTTCCCACGTGGTCCCCGTCCTCGTGGGAGATGAAGACCCATGCCACCTGGTCCGGATCGACCAGGGCGAAGACGTCCTCGAACCACTGGCGGCGGTTGCGCGGCGAGCCGGTGTCGACCAGCACCGGTTCCTCGGCCAGGATGACGGCGGAGTTGATGTAGACGGAGAGGGGCTGACCCAGGGCGTGCTGCACCTCATGGATGACGTAGGTGTCCGGCGCGATCTGGGTCGGTTCCTGGCGGTAGGTCGGCTCGGACAACACGGTCGGCATGACGTGCCCCCTTCCTCGGTTGATGAGCGTAGACGGGAACGTCACATCGCGCTGCCGGAGTGCGACCGGGATTTGGGGCCTCGAACTGCCTCCGCCGCCGTGTGGCGTCACGCGCCGCTCGACCGTGGCCTTCCTGTAAGGAACCCCAGAGCTTCCTCGTTAGAACCCGTCACCTTCTGGCAACCATGGTCAGGTCCAACCAGTCAAACGTTTCCGTCACCATCGCTCGGCCCTCCGTTGTTATCGGCGTCGCCATCGCCTCCGTTGCCCTGTGGGATACCCGACGTTGGGGGCGGGGGCGGTTGCGTGGTGGGTGGAGCCGTCACCGGGGGCGGGGGCGGCTGCGTGGTGGGGGGTGCCGTCCCCACGGGCGGTTGGGTGGTGGGGGGTGCCGTCGCCACCGTGGTCGACGACCGTGCCTTGGTAGAACTGACTCCTGCACTGCACGCGGCTGCCGTCAAGGCAACGGCGCCGATCGCAACACCGGTCTTGAGTGAAATTCGCATCAGATCCCAGAGCCCTCACTCGAGGTTGCCGTTGCATTGGGCGGGATCGAATTGAAGCCGACCATGGCGAACTGGTTCGTTCTACGGTCATGCATGACCACTACCTCCTTTGGGCGTCCAGGTAGTACAGGTAGTACAGGTAGTACGGGACAGGGGGTCAGTGGGATTAGCCCGATCGCCGAAAATGTTGCGGCGTGGTCCTTGCTGCGTGGCCGTTGCGGAATGTCGGGACGGAGTTACCTGGACGAATCGTCGCCTGCGTGAGTCCTGTGGCGCGACCCCTCAGACCCGCGCCATGTTGGCGAACCGGGTGTGGTGGTCGAGGAAGGCCAGCCGGGTCGTGCCCGTCGGACCGTTCCGGTGCTTGGCCACGATGATCTCCGCCGTCCCCCGCTCGTTCGACTCCTGGTTGTAGATCTCGTCCCGATAGATGAACAGGACGACGTCGGCATCCTGTTCGATCGAACCGGACTCCCTGAGGTCGGCGAGCACTGGGCGCTTGTCCTGGCGCATCTCCAGTCCACGGGACAGCTGTGACAATGCGACCACGGGAACCTCGAGCTCACGGGCAAGGATCTTCAGGCCCCGGCTGATCTCCGACACCTCGACCTGTCGGTTCTCCGCTCCGTGGCGACCGGTCATCAACTGGAGGTAGTCCACTACGACCAGGCCCAGCCCGACCCGGCTCTTCAGCCGGCGAGCCCGGGCCCGGATGTCCATGACGGTGAGGTTCGGGTTGTCGTCGATGAACACCGGCGCCTCGCTCATCCGGCTGATGGCGTTGCCGATCTTGGGCCAGTCCGCCTCGTGCAGTTTCCCGGTGCGCATCCGGGTGGCATCCACTCGCGCCTCGGAGCACAACAGACGCTGGGTCAGCTCCAGGTGGCTCATCTCCAACGAGAACAAGAGCACCGGCTTGTTCAGCTCGATGCCGGCGTGGGCCACCATGCCGAGGGCGAAGCTGGTCTTGCCCATGGCCGGGCGGGCCCCCACCACCACCAGGTTCGACGGCTGCAGTCCGGCCAACTGCTCGTCGAGGTCGGTGTAGCCGGTAGCCAGCCCGGTGATGGTGTCGCCCCGGTCGAACAGCTGTTGGAGGTGGTCGAGGCTCTGCCCCAGGAGCTCCCGCAGAGGTGTCATCGAATCCACCACCCTGCGCTGGGCCACGTCGAACACCAGGCTCTCCGCCCGGTCGAGCACTTCGGAGACATCCTCGGGGAGGCTGTAACCCAACTCGGTGATCTCGCCGGCCACCGAAACCAGCCGACGCAGCAGGGCGTGCTCCTCGATGATCTTGGCGTAGTACTCGGCATTGCCGATCGACGGCGTGTTGGCCTGCAGCGACACGAACACCGACGGGTCGCCGATCATCTCGAGGAGGCCCCGGCGGCGCAGCTCCTCGGTCACCGTCACCCAGTCGGCCGGCTCCCCCTGGCTGAACAGCGAGGTGACGGCGGTGAAGATGTGGCCGTGCGACTGCTTGTAGAAGTCCTCGGCGTTGCAGATCTCCATGGCGGCGGCGATGGCGTCCCGCGACAAGAGCATGGCCCCGAGCAGCGACTCTTCTGCTTCGAGATTGTGGGGTGGGATCCGTCCGCCCGCACTACCAGGAAGCGCGGCAGGTCGTCGAGAGCGCGAGTCATCGAAGGCCTGGACCATGGTGCTCTAACCCTCACCCATGGAGCCTGTGGAGCGTAAGGGCGACTTCCTGGGGAAATGAACGGGCAGTCGTGTGGACGGACCGTGCATAACCGCCACCGAACTGGGGAGAAGCCGACTCATGTCAGCAGCATCCCCGATGGGTGTAACGGTGGGCTGCGGCGTAGACCCGACTGCCTGCTGACGCGGACCCCCGCCGGGATCAATCGGCCGTGACGACCTCGACGTTCAGCTCGAAGATGACCCCGCCGCTCAGCTCGACCCTGATGTTGTGGACGCCGGTCTCTTTGATGGCCTCGTCGAGGACGAGGTCCTTCCGGTCCACGACCGCCCCGGTCTGGGCCTCGACGGCGCGGACGATGTCAGCACCCGAGACCGAGCCGAACAGCTTGCCGGCGGCGCCGGCGCGGGCCGGGACGGTGATGGTGGTGCCGACCAGGGTCCGGGCCACGGTCTCCGAGGACTCCCGGTCACGGGCGTCCTTCAGGTCCCGGGACCGGCGCATGGCCGCCGCCTGATCCTCCACGCCCGGGGAGGCGAGGATGGCCTTGCCCCCGGGGAGGAGGTGGTTGCGGGCGAAGCCGCCGGAGACATCGATGATGTCGCCCCGCTTGCCCACGCCGGTGATGTCACTGCGGAGGAGGACCTTCATGTCAGTCCTCACCGCCATCGGTCACCGGGGCGGCAACTTCCTCGGCCGGGCTGTCCTCGCCGGTCGGGCCGGTCTCGGCCACGGCGGGTCCGGTGTCGCCCGAGGACGGGCGGGGAGGCGCACCGGTCGTCGTCCCGGGACGGGGAGCGGGCCGGTCGGAGCGGTAGGAGCCGCCCCCCTCTTCGTCCGAGTCGCGGCGACGGCCGCTCGAGCCGCCGAATCCGCCGCCGTCGCGGCCGCGGCCGCCGCGGCCACCGGGCCGCTCGGTGGTCGTCCGCTGGGTGTACGGCAGCAGTGCCAGTTCCCGGGCCGTCTTGATGGCGATGGCCACGTCCCGCTGGTGCTGGGTGCAGTTGCCCGACACCCGGCGGGCCCGGATCTTGCCGCGGTCGCTCATGTACTTGCGGAGCATGTTGACTTCCTTGTAGTCGACCCACTCCACCCGGTCCTTGCACAGCGCGCACGGCTTCTTCTTGATCCGGCGTCCGGCGTCCTTCGGGGACCGCCGGCTGCTGTTTCCTCCACGATCGTTGTTGCGTGCCACTAGAAGGGCTCCTCGCTGTATCCGTACCCGCCGCCGTCTCCGCCGGCCGACTGTCCGCCGCCACCCTGCTGGCCGCCTCCGCCCTGTTGGGCGCCGCCGCCTGACTGGCCGCCCCGATTGCTACCACCGTCACCGGGGCCACGGCGCTCGTTCTTGGTCACCTGGGCGGTGGCCCAGCGGATGCTCGGGCCGATCTCGTCGGCCACCACCTCGATCTTGGACCGCTTGTCGCCGTCGGGGGTCTCCCAGCTGCGCTGCTCCAGTCGCCCGGTCACCAGCACGCGGGCCCCGCGGGTCAGGCTCTCGGCTGCGTTCTCGGCCATCTCCCGCCAGCACACCACGTCGATGAAGGACGTGGCCTCTTCCCATTCCTGGGTCTGGCGGTTCTGCCAGCGGCGGTTGACCGCCAACCCGAAGCTGGCCGTGGCCTGCCCGGTATTGGTGAACCTGAGCTCGGGGTCGCGGGTGATGTTGCCCACCAGCGTCACAGTGTTTCCGTTAGCCATGGATCAGCCCTCCGTTGAGCGAGCGGCAGCAGCACTGGCCGCGGTGGCGGCAACCTCGGCCCGGCGACCGGCAACCTTGTCGGGCAGGCGCATGACCTTGTGGCGAAGGACCTCGTCGGCCAGCACGAAGATGCGCTCCATGTCGGCCACGGCGTCGGGCTCGGCCGTCAGCTCGATGACCACGTAGTAGCCCTCTCGCTTGTGGTGGAGCTCATAGGCGAAGGTTCGCTTGCCCCACCGCTCCACGCGTCCCAGGATTCCGCCCTTGGCCTTCAGGGCGGCCAGCGCCCGGTCGAGGACCCCATTCACCGCTGCCTCGTCGGCACCGGTATCGAATATCACCATCGTCTCGTATGGCCGCATCGGCGGCGTACCTCCCTCCGGATCGGACAGGACATGTCCGAGCCCCACGTCTGTGGAGCAGGTTGGATCTGATGACCGACAGGCGTGCTGCGGTCAGAGCAACGCACCAGTGTAGCCGTGGCTAGGCGTAGACCTCGTCCTCGGCCGGGAACGTCCCCGCCCGGACGTCTGCGGCGTAGGCGGCGATCGCCGCCGTGGCCTGCCCGGCCAGGTCGGCGTAGCGCCGCACGAACTTGGGCGCCTTGCCGGCGTTCAGCCCCAACAGGTCGTGGAAGACGAGGACCTGGCCGTCGCACCCGGCTCCGGCTCCGATGCCGATCGTGGGGATGTCCTGGGCCTCGGAGATGGACGCACCCAGCGTGGCCGGGATGCCCTCGAGGACCAGTGCGAAGCATCCGGCGTCGGCCAGCGCCCGAGCGTCGGCATTGAGCCGGTCGCCTGCCTCCCCGCGTCCTTGGACGCGATAGCCGCCCATGGCGTTGACCGATTGCGGCGTGAGCCCCAGGTGCCCCATCACCGGGATCTGGGCGGCGATGAGGGCCTCGACCATCGGCACCCGGATGGTTCCCCCTTCGAGCTTCACCGCGTGGGCGCCGGCCCGGATCAGGGCGGCGCCGTTGCGGACGGTGTCGGCCGTGTCCAGGTGATAGCTGAGCCAGGGAAGGTCGCCCACGAGCAGCGCCTGGGGCATGGCCCGGGCCACCGCCGCGGTGTGGTGGACCATGTCGTCCATGGTCACCTGCAGGGTGTCCTCGTAGCCCAGGACGTTGTTGGCCAGCGAGTCACCGACCAGGATGATGTCAACCCCGGCGGCGTCGGCGATCCGCGCCCCCGGGGTGTCATAGGCGGTCACCATGACGATGGGATCGGCGCCGGCATTGCGTTTCCGGGCGCGGATGTTCGGTACCGTGACCGGCCCAGACCGGGCTTCGGACATAGGTGTTCCTCCTGGTCGGCCGTCCAGCGCGCTGAGGCTGCCGGCGGCGTGTGGGACACCCGGAGGGGTGTCGTGAAGTACTGCCTCGGGTCAGGTTACCCGGGACAGTGTGGGAGCGCCGGGCCGTGCCGGACCCGTCACGGGGATGCCTGGACCGCCCGAGTCCTCACCCACCGCGGCGTGCACCGGCCCGGTCGCGCAGCGGCGTCCGAGCCACCGCGTCAACCCCGGCACCGGCCGGGTACATCCGGGTCAGGTGGTTCCACGAGCACTCCGGGCACACCTCGATCACGTAGCAGACCACGGGCTCCTTCCGGCGCCACAGACGGTTCAACTCGGCGGCCGAGCTGACGCACCGGCCCCCCGACGGAAGCCGCGAGCCGAAGACGAAGGTCACGTCGACCAGGTCCGCCTCCTCGCAGATCGGGCACCGCTCGCCCGACGGCCGGCCCACGTTGCGAGCAGCGCGGAGGAGCTCGGGGTGGGCGTCGCAGACGTCCAACCGGGACAACCTTCCCTTCCGGAACTCGCTGACGACGGCATTTCGGGCAAGCCGGTACTCGACCCGTCCTCCGGTCGGGGACGTCTGCACACCATCGAGCGCTCCGGGGCGGGAACTCACGGGCCCCAGGCTAATGCGCGTCGGCATCTTCGTCCTCTCCTCTCCCGCCCTTTCGTTCGCCCATTCTCGACGGCGTGCCCCCCGCTCGCCCGCACCGGCTGGGATGCTCGCCCCGACCGGATTGGTTGCATCGATATATCGGATTGATATATCGTTTGAGCATGCAGTACGTGACGAGCAGTCCAGGCGGGGCCCGACCTGACGGTCGCGTTCAGAACCGCGGGGCTCGCTGACGTGCTCGACCTGGCCATTCTCGGGCTGCTCCAGGAACACGAGCTCCACGGCTACGAGATCAGGAAGCGCCTCCGGGACGAGCTCGGCCTCTTCTCCAACATCTCCTTCGGGTCGCTCTATCCCGCCCTGGCCAAGCTGGAGGCGGCCGGCGCGGTGATCGGCACCGAATCGGGGGGGTCGACGGCCACCTCGCCGATCCCTCTCACCGGGTCGCTGGGGGGCGAGCGGGCGGCCCTGCGCTCCCGCCGGTCCGGCGCGACCAGGGGCACCAAGCGATCACGCAAGGTCTACCGGATCACCGACATCGGGCACCGCCTGTTCGAGGAACTCCTGGCCGCGGGAGAGTCGGCCGGGAGCGACGACGCTCGGAGCTTCGGGTTGCGGCTGGCCTTCGCCAAGCACCTCGCCCCCCAAGCCCGGCTCGGTCTGCTCGAGCGCAGGCGGGCACAGCTCGTCCAGCGCCTGGCCGCCGATCGGGCCCGCGCCGCCGCCGGGACCGGCCTCGACCGGTACACCCGCTCGCTGGTCGAGCACAGCACCGAGGCGACACAACACGACATCTCCTGGCTCGATCAGCTGATCGAGACCGAGAAGCGAACCGAAGCACCAACGACCTGAGAAGAGAGCGACGACCCGGCCCGGCCGGGATCGTCGCGTCGAAGACAACGAAGGGAATCGATCCATGGGCAACATCCGAGTGGCCATCGCCGGTGTCGGGAACTGCGCCAGCTCGCTTATCCAGGGCGTCGAGTACTACCGGGACGCTGACCCGTCGGAGACGGTCCCCGGCCTGATGCACGTCGTGCTCGGTGGCTACCACGTGCACGACCTGGAGTTCGTGGCCGCGTTCGATGCCGACGCCGCCAAGGTGGGGACTGATCTGGGCAAGGCCATCTTCGCCGGACAGAACAACACCATCCGGTTCGCCGGCGTGGGCGACATGGGGGTCACCGTCCAGCGCGGCCCGACCCTCGACGGCTACGGCAAGTACTACCGGGAGACGGTCGAGGAGTCACCGGAGGAGCCCATCGACGTCGTCGCCGCCCTTCGGGACAGCCGGGCCGATGTCCTGGTCAGCTACCTGCCGGTCGGGTCCGAAGAGGCCCAGCGCTTCTATGCCGACGCTTGCCTCCAAGCCGGCGTCGGCTTCGTCAATGCCATCCCGGTGTTCATCGCCTCGGACCCCGAATGGGCCCGGAGGTTCACCGATGCCGGGTTGCCCATCGTGGGTGACGACATCAAGAGCCAGGTGGGTTCCACCATCGTCCACCGGATCCTGACCCGCCTGTTCGAGGACCGCGGCCTGGCACTCGACCACACCTACCAGCTGAACGTGGGCGGGAACATGGACTTCAAGAACATGCTCGAGCGTGACCGCCTCGAGTCGAAGAAGGTGTCCAAGACCCAGGCCGTGACCAGCCAGATCGAGCACGGGACCCTGCCCTCCGACGACGTGCACATCGGACCGTCGGACCACGTGCCGTGGCTTCACGACCGGAAGTGGGCCTATATCCGGATGGAGGGCCGGAACTTCGGTGACGTGCCCTTGAACCTCGAACTGAAGCTCGAGGTATGGGACTCCCCCAACTCGGCCGGCGTGATCATCGACGCCGTGCGGTGCGCAAAGCTGGCCCTCGACCGGGGCGTCGGCGGGCCACTGCTGGCCCCGTCCGCCTACTTCATGAAGTCGCCTCCCGTGCAGTACCACGACGACGTGGCCCACGACATGGTCGAGGCCTTCGCCGACGGCGCCACCAACCCCGTCTGGCCCGAGGACTGAACGCCTCGATCAGGCACCCGAGCCGCTCATACGGGCTGCGATCGTTCCTCCCACCACGCCTGCAGGCGGCGCCGGGCCTCCTCCTCCCCGAGGGGCCCCTCCTCGAGTCGCAGCTCCAAGAGGAAGGAGAGGGCGGCCCCGACGTCGCGGCCGGGCTTGATGCCCAGCTGCTCCATGATCTGGGTGCCGTCGAGGTCAGGGCGGATGGCATCGAGCTCTTCTTGTTCGCGCAGCGCGGCGATCCTGGCCTCGAGCTCGTCCATCCGCCGGCTCAGGGCCCGGGCCTTGGCCGCGTTACGGGTGGTGCAGTCGCAGCGGGTCAGCTCGTTCAGCCGGTCGAGCAGGGGGCCGGCATCTCGGACGTAACGCCGGACGGCCCGATCGGTCCACCCCAGCCGGTAGGTGTGGAAGCGCAGGTGCAGCTCCACCAGCTCGGTCACCGTGTCGACCTCGTCCTTGGGGTAGCGGAGGGCGGTCATCCGCTCGCGGGTCATCCGGGCGCCGACCACCTCATGGTGGTGGAAGGTCACCCCGCCTTCCCCGAAGGCGCGGGTCTTGGGCTTCCCCACGTCGTGGAAGAGGGCGGCCAGGCGCAGCATCCGGTCGCTGCTGGTCTTGTCCATCACCGCCAGGGTATGGGCCAACACGTCTTTGTGGCGGTGGATGGGGTCTTGTTCGAGGGCCAGCCCGGGCAGCTCGGGAAGGAACTCGGCCGCCAGCCCGGTCCGGACCACGAACCAGAGGGCCACTGAAGGAACCGGGACCATCACCATCTTGTCCAGCTCGTCCCGGATCCGCTCGGCCGACACGATCGACAGCCGGCCGTGACCGGCCTTGACCGTCTCGACCAGCTCCGGGTCCGGCTCCAGATCGAGGCGGGCGATGAAACGGGCCGCCCGGAGCATCCGCAACGGGTCGTCGGCAAACGAGACCTCGGGGTCCAACGGCGTCCGCAACCGCCGCGCGGCCAGGTCGGCCAGGCCGTCGAACGGGTCGATGAGCTCCATCTCGGGCAGGCGGAGGGCCATGGCGTTGATGGTGAAGTCCCGGCGGGAGAGGTCGTCCTCCACCCGGTCTCCGAAGGCCACCGTCGGCTTCCGGGAGTCGGGATGGTAGGCCTCGGCCCGGTGGGTCGTGATCTCGTAGACCCGGCCGGCGTGGATGCAGCCGATGGTCCCGAACCGCTTGCCCTGGGTCCAGACGGCGTCGGCCCAGCCGGCAACCATCGATTCGATGTCGTCGGGACGGGCGTCGGTGGTGAAGTCGAGGTCGGGCGTCGGGCTGTCGTCCAGCCCGGCACCGCCGTCCGCAGAGTCGCCGGCCACGATGGCGTCACGGACCGAGCCCCCGACCAGGTAGAGGGTATGGCCGGCGGCCCGGAACCGCTCGGACAGTCCGGCGGTGGCCTCGACCAGCGGCTGCAATCGCGCGGGTAGCACGCCGCCGAGGGTAGTTCGACTGGCGTAGGCTGCCGTGCGAGGTGAACTGGGAACGAGGCAGCCTTTTGCCGTACGGCAGCCAACCCCGCGGCCCTGTGCCTGGGAACGGCCCCGCCCCGTTCCCCGGGGCGGCTGCGAGTCGTGCCCCGAAGGCCGCCGCCCATCGAGGCTCGCCGCGCCCGCCCGCTTGCCGCTCTCTGCGGTCCCCGGGACGGGAGAGGCCCGCTCGGTCCTCGTTCGTCCGCCGGATGACCGTCGTCGCCTCCGCCGCCGCGGGCATCGTCGGGATGGTGGGGTCGGTGGCCGGCCCGGCGTCCGGACTTCCGGTGGCGGCCAGCGCAGGGTCGGCGGCGGGAGCACCCACCGGAGCGCCTGACACCGCGGGAGAGCCCGCCCTGAAACTGGTGTCCCAGACCAGTTGGGTGACCGCCGCCCACCCCACGTTCGACCTCGTGGTCGAGGCCGGTCCCGGGACACCCGCCGCCAGTCAGCTGGGTCTCAACATCGCCCTCTTCCCGTGCCTCGGGACGCCATCGGGATTCGACGAGACGCTGACCAAGTCGGGCCCGACCGGGAGGGCCCTGGTGGCCACGTCCAACCCGGTGGCGTGGCAGTCGCTCGTCCCCGTGTTCGGCGGAGGCGTGGACGTACCCATCCCGGTCACGAGCGACGGCACGGCGCCGGGGTCATCGTCGTCCGCGACCCTGGGGGGCTTCGTCGCATCGCTGCGCGACTGCAACGTGGCCAACGGTGGTGTGTACCCGGTCCGTCTCCAACTGGTGGACACCCGGTCCGGGAACGTCCTCGGCTCCCTGACCACGCACCTGGTGTACTCCACCGCTCCCGCCGACACGAAGCGGCTCCGCTTCGCCTGGGAGCTCCCCATCCAGACCCCGGTCGGATCCACCCCGACCACACCCCCGAGCTCGGTGCTGGCCACCGATCCTCTCAAGGCGCTCGCCCCACCCTCGGCCGGGACGCTCGACAACCTGGCCGCCGTGATCGACGCCGTCAGCGGCGCTCCGACGGTGCCGGTGACCCTGGCCGCATCGCCCCAGACCCTCCAGGCCCTGCAGAACTTCGGCCACCCATCCAGCATCAAGGCCTTGACCACGGCGGCCAACCTGGGCGGCCGTCAGTTCCTGTGGACGTCCTACGTGCCCGTCGACGCGACGGCACTGGTCGACACCGGGCTGACCGGCGAGCTGACCCTCCAGCTCCAGGCGGGGTGGTCCGCGGCGGCCAACCAGCTCGAGCTCGGGTCGAAGCGACCCGTGCCGGCACCGGGCGTGCCCGGACTGGCCGGGGCCTGGGTGACCAACGACAGCATCGACGACGCCACGCTCGGGCAACTCCAGGCCCAGGGGTACAACCAGGTGGTGCTGCCCTCGGCCGACCTGACCTCGACGCCGTCACCCTCGTCGGGCGGCTCCACGGTCGAGCCGTTCATCCTCACCGCTCCCAACGGCGCACCCTTTACCGCCTTGGCCTCCGACTCCGACCTCTCCTCCCGGTTCACCGCCGATCCGGGCGACCCGGTGCTCGCTGCCCACCAGCTCCTGGCCGAGCTGGCCCAGGTCTACTTCGAGGGCGGGAACACCCAGACCGTGCGGGGCGTGGTCGCCGTACCCCCGAACAACTGGGTGGCCGACCCCACCTTCGTCAGGACCGTGCTCACCGGGCTGGCCCAGAGCCCGGTGGTCGAGGCGGTCACCGTGTCGGGCCTGTTCCAGTCCCTCCCCGGACCTGTCGCCTGCCGGTCCCAGGGTTGCAAGCTGAGCCCGTCCCCGCGAGCGGCCGGAGCCGGGCTGCCGGTGACCGCCATCAGCACCCAGCGCACCCGTCTCACCAACTTCGGCACCGCCGCCCCGTCGGCCCAGCAGGTCCGCTTCCAGATCAGCGAGCTCCTCCTCGCCGGTCAGTCCGAGATCCTCCACCCGGGGCAACAGGCCAAGGTGGTGGAGCGGACCGGGCTGGCCATCGGGGCCCAGCTCGCCCAGTTGAGCGTGGCCGGTGACAAGAGCTTCACCCTCACCGCCCGCAACGGCAGCATCCCGGTGACCATCGCCTCCAACGCCGGGTACCCGGTGCAGGGGACCTTGACGGTCACCAGCGACAAGCTGACCTTCTCCGGTGGGGCCACGCATCACTCGCTCCCGGTGTCCCTGGCCAAGAACACCAACAACTACTACGTGCCGGTGCAGGCCCGCGCCTCGGGCGAGTTCAAGGTGGGGATCACACTCACCTCGCCGACCGGGGGCCTGGTCCTGACCAGAGGCGCTGTCACCGTTCGCTCCACGGCCACCTCGGTGGTGGGCATCGCCCTGTCCCTCGGTGCCGTCGCCGTGCTGTTGGCCTGGTGGGTGCGGACCACGGTGCGCCGCCGGGCCCAGCGTCGAGCGCAGTCCGACGGGATGCCGGTCCGATGACCGACTTCGCCCCGGGCGCAAAACCGGGCGACGAGCCACTCGGGGTCGGGGGCCGTCCGGAGGCACCGTCGGCCCGGCGGGGCTCCAGCCTCATCGGTGCCACCGCGGGCATGGCCGTCGGCACGGCCCTGTCCCGCCTGACCGGGGTGATCAAGCTGATCGTCCTGGTCTATGCGGTGGGCGTCGGGTGGTTCGCCGACGGCTACAACCTGGCCAACAACACCCCCAACATGATCCACGACATCGTGCTGGGCGGGGTCCTGTCCGCCACCTTCGTCCCCGTCTTCGTCGACCGGCTGTCCACCCGGAAGGGCCCCGAAGCCTGGCGGGCCATCTCGGCCGTCACCACGATGACCATCACCGTGCTCGCCGTGGCCAGCGTGATCTTCTGGTTCGCCGTCCCAGGGATCATCAACGTCTACACGGTGGCCAACCACACCGCCCAGGCCCCGCAGCAGCGGGCCGAGGCGATCACCCTGTTGAAGTGGTTCGTCCCCCAACTGGCCTTCTACGGACTGATCAGCCTGTTCACCGCGTTGCTGAACGCCCGGCGCAAATTCGCCATGCCCATGTTCGTGTCGGTGGCCAACAACCTGGTGGTGATCGGCGCCTTGCTGTGGTTCAAGGCAGTGGTGGGCAGCATGTCGATGAGCGCCATCGCCCAGCACGCCACCTTCCTGGCCATCCTGGGGCTCGGCACCACCTTGGGCGTGGTCGTCCAGGCCCTCTTGCTCCTTCCGTCCCTCAAGCGTGCCGACCTCCACATCAGGTTCGTGTGGGAGCCCCGTCACGAGGCCATGCGCACGATCATGCGGCTGGCCGGCTGGACGTTCGCCCTGGTCCTGGCCAACCAGCTCGCCCTCACCATCATCTTGGCCCTGGCCGACGGGGACCCGGCCACGGGTGCGGTGTCGGCCTATACCTATGCCTACACCTTCTTCCAGCTTCCATACGGGATCGTGGCCGTCTCCATCATGAGCGCGGTGGCCCCGTCGCTAGCCGAGCGGTGGGCGCTCCATGATTCCAGCGGCTTCCGGCGCCGCATGGCCTCGGGGTTACGAGGGATGCTGGCCATCATCATCCCGGCCACCGTCGGGATGCTGATCCTCTCCCACGTCCTCTCCGACCTCATCTTCGCCCACGGGACCACCGGCGTGGCCGGGGCGGACTCCATCGGCTCCACCCTGGCCATGTTCTCGCTGGGCCTGCCCGGGTTCTGCGTCTTCTTGTACATGACCCGCGTGCTGCAGTCGATGCAGGACACCCGGACAGCCTTCTATCTCTACGTGGTCGAGAACGTCATCAACGTGGTGGTCGGCGTGGCCCTGGTCGGGCCGCTCGGCGTACAGGGCCTGGCCCTGTCCCTCTCGATCGCCTACAGCGTCACCGCCGTGCTGGCCATCGGGGTCCTGCGCCGGCGCCTGGGCGGTTTCGGCGGCGACCAGGTCACCCAGCCACTGAAGCGGGTGCTGGTCGCCTCGGCCGTCATGGCCGTGGTGACCGTACTGGTCGTCAACGTGTCCAGCGCCCAGACCGGCTTCGGGGTGCTGTTCCGGGTCGTCCTGGCAGTCGCCGCCGCCCTGATCGCCTACGGCGGGACAGCCGCTCTCCTCGCCGCCCGGGCCGCCAAACACAGGTCCCACCCGCGCCCCGGCGGCACCGGCAGCCCGAACGGGCGGCGCGGCCCGACTCCGTCGAGACCACCGGGCGGGGCCAGGACGGCGGTCGGGACCCGGTCGTCAGGACGCGGCATGCCGCGGCCGACACCGACGTTCCATGGCAGACTCGACCAGGAGACGGCTGTCCCGACGAACTGGCGGCTTCGGCCGGTCCCCCCGTCGGAGCAGGGGGAGGAGGATTCCAATGGCCCGGGTTCGGGTGGTGACCGATAGCGCTGGTGATCTGACACCGGCGCTTGCCGAGGAACGAGGAATCTTCATCGTCCCCCTGTCGATCCGTTTCGGATCGGAGGAATTCGTCGACGGGGCAACGCTCTCCCCCGACGAGTTTTGGCGCCGCTGCAAGTCGAGCGACATACTTCCCGAGACCTCCGCACCCTCGCCCGGGGCCTTCCAGGAGGCCTTTAGTCTCGCAGCGGGCGACGGCTACGACGGCATCGTGTGCATCAACTTGTCCGGGGCCCTGTCGGCCACGTATCAATCGGCCCAGGCGGCGGCCGATGCCGTGTCCGATCAGGTGCCGGTGCGGGTCATCGACTCGCGCTCGGTCACCATGGGCCAGGGTCTAATAGCTCTCGCCGCCGCTGAGTCGGCCGCAGGGGGCGCCTCGCTCGACGAGGTGGAGGCCGTGGCCCACGGGCGCATCGAGCGCACCCAGGTGTTCGGAGCCATCGACACGCTCGAGCACCTGGAGAAGGGCGGCCGGATCGGAGGGGCACGGGCCTTGCTGGGCTCGTTGCTGTCCATCAAGCCGGTCGTGCAGGTGGTCGACGGGGTGGTGGAAGAGGAGTCGAAACAGCGGACCCGGTCGCGCCAGCTCAAGTACCTGGCCGACAAGGTCCAAGGGATGGGGGGCGTCGAACGGGTGGCCATCTGCAATGGAGCGGCCAACGACCTCGAGGACCTGCTGAAGCTGTTGGGGGAGGTCGACGCCAAGTACCCGCTCGAGGTGGTCAACCTGGGACCGGTGGTGGGAACGCACACCGGCCCGGGCACGATCGGGGTGTGCGTGGTGACCTTGGCCTGACCGCCGGGTCGCTCAATACAGGCGGTCGGTCCCGACCGCGCCATCCAAGCAGGTCGAGCACGGCTTCCGACTATCCTCACGGTCATGGAAACGCAGCCCGACGGGTCAGGACACCCCCCCACCGCCACCCCACCTGGTGCCGGTGACTGGCCGGCGCGAGCCACCGATCTGGTCGACAGCTTGGTCTCGCTGCTCCGGGACAAGACGGTGCGCCCATTGTCCCTGGTCGCTCGCGTCATCGTCTTCGGCATCATCGTCTTCGCCGCCGCCTTGGTCACAGTGGTCCTGGCCTCGATCGCCCTCATCCGGCTGCTCACCGTCTATGCCTTCGACGGGCGGGTGTGGGCAGCTGACCTCCTGGTCGGGGCGGTGTTCGTTGTGATCGGTGTGGCACTGTGGACCCAGCGGGCGACCCGGGCACCCAAAGCTGGTGCTGCCGGGCGATGACCGAAGCGCGGCAAGTCATCATCGTTGGCTCGGGCCCGGCCGGGTTGACCGCAGCCATCTACGCGGCGCGCGCCCAGCTCACACCGTTGGTCATCGAGGGAGAGCCCTCGTCCACCAGCGACCAGCCCGGCGGCCAGTTGATGCTCACCACCGAGGTGGAGAACTTCCCCGGATTCGTGAACGGGATCATGGGCCCCGAGCTCATGCAGACCTTCCGGGAGCAGGCGGCTCGGTTCGGGGCCGAATACGTGACGGCCAAGGTGTCCAGAGTCGACCTCTCCTCCCGTCCGTTCGGCCTGTGGACCGACGACCCCGACGCCGCCGAACCGGCCTACACGGCCCAGGCGATGATCGTGGCGACCGGGGCACGTTCGTTGATGCTCAACCTGCCCAACGAGGAGCGCCTGATCGGTTACGGGGTGTCCACCTGTGCCACCTGCGACGGGTTCTTCTTCCGCGAGCGGGACATCGCCGTCGTCGGTGGAGGGGACTCGGCCCTGGAAGAGGCGCTCTTTCTCACCCGGTTCGCCCAGACCGTGACCATCATTCACCGGCGGGGCGAGCTGCGGGCCTCGAAGGTCATGCAACAGCGCGCCTTTGCCAATCCCAAGATCAACTTCCGCTGGAACACGGTCGTGACCGATGTCATCGGCGACTCCACCGTGAAGTCCCTTGTCCTCCGTGACACCAACACGGACGAGAAATCGAACCTCGAGGTCGCCGGGCTGTTCGTGGCCATCGGGCACGAGCCCAACACGTCCTTGTTCAAGGGACAGCTCGAGCTCGAGGAAAACGGCTACATCCGCACCTTCGGAGGCACGCAGACCAACGTGGACGGCGTCTTTGCCTGTGGTGACGTCCAGGACCACGAGTACCGTCAGGCCATCACCGCGGCCGGGTCGGGGTGCATGGCCGCGATCGACGTCGAGCGCTGGCTCGACGCGCTGCCTCGCCCCCACTGACCCGCTGCCCGACCCCCCTGCGGGAATGACAGCGATCAGACTGCGGTTGTACACCTGTGCGCTGAGCTGGGCGCAAGGAACGGCCACCAGGGCCAGGAGGACTTCAGAACATGAGCCAGACAATTACGACCTTGAGCGACGCTAGCTTTGATGAGCATGTCAAAGCGGCAGACGTTCCGGTCCTCGTGGACTTCTGGGCCGAATGGTGTGGCCCGTGCAAGATGATCGCCCCCGTCTTGGAGGAGATCGCCAGCGAGCAGGCGGGCAAGCTGCAGGTCGCCAAGCTGAACATCGACGACAACCTGGATGTGACCAGGCGATTCGATGTGATGAGCATCCCCACCCTCATCCTGTTCAAGGACGGGGAGCCCGCCGCTCGGATCGTGGGCGCCAAGGGCAAGGGACAGCTGCTCCAAGAGCTCTCCGCTCACCTGTAAGCCGCCGACCGGCGCCGGAGGCGGCGCGCGGGGGCCACGGGTGAACAGCGATGTACCGTCGCTCCCCCTCCGGTCTGGCGATTCGGGTGCCGCGGTGGCCGATGTCCAGTACCGGTTGGGTGCGCTCGGTTTCTCGTGTGCCATCGACCCGGAAGGCAAATTCGAAGACGGCACCGGTGCGGCCGTGGAGGCCTTCCAGCACCGGCGCGGACTGCGGGTCGACGGAGTCTGCGGCGTGCAGACCTGGTCGGCACTGGTCGAAGCGGGCCGGCGCCTGGGCGACCGTTTCCTGTACCGGCGGACACCGATGGTGCGGGGCGACGATGTCGCTGAGCTGCAGCAACGCCTCAGCGCCCTCGGGTTCGACACTGGTCGGGTCGATGGGATCTTCGGAGACCTGACCTCTGCCGCCCTCGGCGACTTCCAGCGCAACGCCGGGGTTCCGGTGGATGGGATCGCCGGTGCCGCCACCGTCAGGGAGCTCATTCGGTTCGGGTCCCGCCACCTGGGGTCCGAGGAGCTGGTCACCGAGGTACGGGATCGCGAGCGCCTCCGCCAGGCGCCGCGGACCCTGACCGGTCGCCGAGTGGCGATTGGCGAAGAGGGGGGGCTCGATGCCGCAGTCGGAGCACTCAGGCGGCTGTTGGTCACCAACGGTGCACACGTCACCACCCACCATCATCCCGACGGCTCGGTCCAAGCCTCCGAGGCCAACGCCGGCGGGGCCGAGGTCTATCTTGGGCTTCGGTTGGCAGCCGGCGAACGATCATGTTCCTCCTCTTACTACGCCGGCTTCCGCTACCAGTCTCCCGGGGGGCGACGCCTGGCTGAGCTCCTGCAGGAGCGCCTGCCCTCCGAACTGGCCATCGCCGACGGCGGCTGCCGGGGGATGTCCGTTCCCCTGTTGCGCGAAACCCGGATGCCGGCCGTGATCTGCGAGATCGGCCCGGCGACCGTGGTCGTCGAGCAGACGGCCGATCTCGCTCGTGCCGTGGTCGACGCACTCACCGGATGGGCCGGTTCGGCCTGGGAGTGAGCCAGAGCGCTCAACTCTGCACCTTGACGAGAGATCTGCTCGCCATTCGAAATCCACAACCTCATGCACAGGTTGTGGACGAAGCTCTAGTGACGCGTTAGATACATCGAACTACGTAGGGTGGTCAGCGACTTGGGGGTTTAAGCGTTATGTCAAGAACTCCCACGCACCGCGACTTGTTCAATCATTCCGTTGTGGATGCAAGTTCTCCAACCATCAACTTATAGATACGCTCGAGGTCCTCGAGAGTGGCGAAATCGACCACGACCCTCCCACGTTTGCTGCTCATGTCCACCTTGACCCGCGTGTTGAGATGGCTCGAGAGCAATTCCTCCAGCTCGAGCAGGCCCGGCGGCGGGAGACGCCGGGGCAGTGGGGGGGCCAGAGGGGCTTCGCCGGTCATCGGGTCGGCCTCGGCAGCTGGCTCAGCGACCGGCTCGGGATCCCCGACCACGGATAGATCCGGCGTTGGGTCGGGATCGTCCGGCTGCGACCGGGCCCGAACGGCCTCCTCCACCGCCCGAACCGTCAGTCCTTCCGCAACGATGGACTTGGCCAGCGTCTCCTGATATCCCCGGTCGGGCGTGCCCAGGAGAGCCCGGGCATGACCGGGACTGATCTGGCCCTCGGCTAAGAGCCGTTGGGCGCCCGAGGGCAGTTGCAACAACCGGAGGGTATTGGTGACCGCGGCCCGGCTCCTTCCGACCCGGGTGGCGACTTCGTCGTGGGTGTAACCGAACTCCTCGATCAGCTGTTGATAGGCCGACGCCTCCTCGAGGACGTTTAGGTCCTGGCGGTGGAGGTTCTCGACCAGTGCCTGCTCGAGGCTGTGCGCCTCATCGGTGACCTGGATGAGGACGGGAATCGTCTGGAGGCCTGCCCGTCGGGCTGCCCGCCACCGGCGCTCGCCCGCGATGAGCTCGAACTCCTCGACGCCTCCGTCCCCGCTCTGTCGGACCAGCACGGGCTGGAGCACGCCGAGCTCCTTGATCGAAGAGGCCAACGAGGCCATGGTCTCCTCGTCGAAATGAGAGCGCGGCTGCAGTGGATTCGGCTTGATGCTGCCGATGGGAACCTCGCGGAGAGCCGAGGAACGGTCGCCACTGACCTCCGTCGGTATCAGCGCGCCCAGTCCCTTGCCCAGTCCGCTACGACGCGCCACCGCTGACCTCCTTCGCTAGCTCCCGGTAGGCGATGGCCCCCCGGGAGGTGGGATCGAACACGGAGATCGGCTGCCCGAACGAAGGGGCTTCCGACAAGCGGACGGTCCTGGGTATGACGTTCCGGCACACCTTCGCCCCAAAGTGCTCCCGCACCTCAGACGCCACCTGGTCGGAGAGCTTCGTCCTGGCGTCGTACATGGTCAGCACGATGGTCGACACATCGAGCCCATCGTTGAGGTTGGAGGCAACCAGATGAACGTTGCGAAGCAGCTGACTGAGGCCCTCGAGGGCGTAGTACTCGCACTGGATCGGGACCATCACCTCGGCGGCCGCGGCCAACCCGTTGACCGTGATCAGCCCGAGGGACGGTGGGCAGTCGATCAGTACGTAGTCGAAGTCGTCGATCACCGTCTCGATCGCCCGCTTCAACTTGAGCTCGCGGCTGAAGGCAGGCACCAATTCGATCTCGGCTCCGGCCAGGTCGATGGTGGCCGGAGCGACGAAGAGGTTCTTCATGTTGGTGGGCTCGATGCAGTCCTCGAGGGGGTCGTCCCGCATAATGACGTCGTACATCGACCGCTCGAAGTTCCTGGCATCCACCCCCAGCCCCGTGGTGGCGTTTCCCTGGGGATCGAGGTCAACGACCAGCACCCGGAAGCCGAGCTCGGCCAGGGCGGCGCCCAAGTTGACCGACGTCGTGGTCTTGCCTACGCCGCCTTTCTGATTGGCGACGGCGATGATCCGGGGGAGCGGGAGGTGCGAAGCGGACTGTGGCTCTTCCCCGGCGGCCGTTTTCTCAGAAGGCTGGGTCAGTCGAGCCTCACTATCCGCAGCGACGGCGTCGACCGTCTCCGCGACGACAGTGGGCGCGGCGGGAGCGGCTGGGGCCGTAGCGGTGGCCTCGGTGGGCTGCTCGGCCGGGGGAGCGGCAGTGGTTTGGGTCGGGGCGACCGAAGGGGCTTCGGCTCTGGCTGAGGTGACGCTCGCAGCGGGAGCGGGAGTCCGATCGGTTTCAGGCTTACCATCATGCGCAGGCTCAGGCCGCACCTCGGCCGGGTCAGGATCGGCCCGTCCCCGCTCGGGTTCGCCCCGCTCGGGTTCGACCGGCTCGGGATCGGCCGGCTTGGGTTCGGCCGGCGCCGTGGCAACCGGTTCGCTTTCGGATTGGGGCCCCGGCTGCGTTTGGGTTTCCGGTTCATCGGAAGCCACTTCGCCCGAGCTCGTCAGCTCGGAATGCACCCCGTCGGCGCTTCGTTCGGCGGACAACGGCTCAACCTCTACCGGAGAGTCTTGTTTCTCCTGGTTGGACGCCTTGTCTCGATCTCGGCGACGGCCGCGCATGATGGATCTCCTCGGCCTCGGGTTCAAGGCCTCCATCCTCGCCTCCGGCCGCTCGGAGGTCAAGGGTTTCCAATCGAATGTTTCACGTGAAACACACCTTCGCCACCGCAACCGACCCGTCGGGGGTCATGGTTGCCTCGGTCATCAAGCATGAGCCGCCAAACCAGCCGGACGCAGACGGGCATCGTCTCGCGCCTCAAGTCAAGGGTGTTGAAGGGCGTTGAAATCGCGAGTCCCAATGGCTCCAGCCGTCACCGATCACTAGAACTGGCGACGGACGGCGCCGCAATGCTTGGAGCGGGTGAGAACGAGTTCCTTCCTCTGTCAGGGTCCCGTCGCCCACCTTGGCTTCGAAAGTGTACATGTAGATTAAATGGGTACTCGGAAGCTCGTGGGTCCCACGACCCTCGTCTGCTGCAGCGAGTGGCCTGAAGCCGCAAGCTACGCCTTCCAACCCGAAGAGCCAATCAGCCACGTCCGCAATGTCAACGCGGACCCGGCGGCGCTCGAAGCGCTCATGGCGATCGGCGGGGATCCGGCCGCATTGGCTAACGACCTGCTTTCGCCGAGAACCCGGGCCGCTCTCCATTCGTGGTGGCTTCTACCCCGACTAGTATCCGGCCTTCCTGCCCAAACTCACACCCTTCCCTCCGATCGACGCCTGCCGCCATGACGCCAATGGGTTCATGTACATGTACGTGAACTCTTTCTCGCATTCGGTTCCGGCAGGGGATCCATGCGACACCATGGAAGGGCCTGTCCCTGCCGTCGGCCACGATTTCAGAGCGCCGGATGAGCAGGACTCACCGACGGACGTGGAGTTGAGGGTCCCCGGCTCTGCGGAGGACCCGGACAGCGGCCGGAAAGGGGATTCCCGGGTGTCCGGCGATCTCGAGAGGGAGACTCGGACCGGCCCCCTTGGCCGCGCTCGAAACGTCACACGACCATTTATTTCATCGGAGTCCAAACCGGCAACGTCCAACTATCGGCTGCCCGCTCTACATTTCCCCTGCGAGATCCCTCAGGCATCGGGGCAAATTACGGCAGGCCGCCCGGAACAGGAGGCGACCGGTCCGAGATTCAACCCAGGGGTATACCCGAGCACGGAGCCCTTGATCTCGCCCGACGGAGGAACTCCCAGATGTTTCACGTGAAACACTCCGGGGGCCTGGCGTCCTGGTTGATCCTGGATAGGTCGGACCCGTACCGCAGACTAGGACTGCCCAAGTGATCACCCAGCGAGCAATCAGAAGAGAGGGCGCTTGGCCGGGACTCCCACTCTACGAGGGTACCGTTCGTCGCAAGTCTCGACTTTGTGCAGGACTTGGTAGCCGAATCGGTCGAGGAAGCGGAACTGCCCGGCAGGCTCGAGTCCCAGTTGAGCAAGACCGCGGGCTGGCCACCGCTCGCCCGATCCTGCCACGGGAGGCTCTGAGACGACCGCCTGTCCGCCGACGGCCAGGAGTGGTGAGGCACACTCTGCTGTCGTCCCTGGTGCTCCAAAAGAGCGGGCCACGACGACGTTCGTACGCTCACGGAACTCGCCGGCACGGCCTGCCTCCTCCGCCCTAGCCCGTACGACCGAGACACGGCTGGTTTCGCCGGACCTCTCCATCTCCTCGGCCAAGAACTCGGTGCGACGCTGGTTCGAGTCGATGAGCAAGAATGTGGCTTCCGGCCAACAGGCAATGAGAACTAAGCCGGGCAACCCTCCACCGCTACCAAGATCGACGACCGATCCCGGTGGTCCATCCGACACCAATTCGATCGTCCACACGAACCCAAGGGCATGCTCGATCTGGTCGTCGACCGGCATGCTTCCAAGAAAGCCGACGTCAGCTGACCTTCGCAGCTGGTCATGCACCAATGCCGGTACCCGGGCCCACAAGGCGTCCTTGTCCCCTCCGGAGCGAGGACCGGCCATCACATCGGCGCACGTCGAGCCATTGCTGCAGCAGCAACAGCAGGTCCGACGTAACGATGCTGGCGGCAGGCTTCCCCGGCCCCAGGGCCAGTCCCGGCCCAGAGGTGCCGCCTAGCTGGGGGCAATGACGATGTATCGCCTGGGCTCCTCGCCTTCGGAGCGGGTCTCGACACCCTCGATCTCGTTCACTGCATCGTGTACGACCTTGCGATCGGGGGCTGACATCGGCTCGAGCGCCCGTTCCTCACCGGACTCCTTGACCTCGTTCACGATGCCCTCCGTGAACCGGCGCAAGGCTGCCGAGCGCTTCTCGCGGTATCCGCCTACGTCGACCAGGATCCGATCGGTACGACTGACGGATTGCCGTTGGACGTAGGTCCGAGTCAGATCCTGAAGTGCCGTGAGGGTTGCCCCGCGGGGGCCAACGAGGATCCCGAGGTCGTTCCCGGTTGCAGCCACCTCGACGGTCTCATCGTCGATCTGTCGGAATCCAACCTCAGCAGAGAGCCCGAATTCACGGATGACACCAGTGATGAACTCCTGCGCAGTCTCACCCTGTTGCTCCAGTGTCAGTGTCTCTTCCACGGCATCCTCACTCTCAGCCGGTACACGACCGGCACCATTCGACGAGGCACCACGGCCGAGTCGCTGTTGTCCATCCCTGTCTCGCCGGCCGTCGGCCGCGCCTTGTCTGCCCGAGTCGACGGCGGTCAACGACGGCGCGTTCTCTCCAGCGCCGATCCCTT
>DATDHU010000075.1:0-42083 GCA_036521415.1 Acidimicrobiales bacterium | reverse complement strand
AACCAACGCGGCACCATGGTCCGGCGGACAGAGGGGACGGTCATCCGCTACTGATGAGGAACGCACGAGGGCAGGTCATGGATTCGACCACCGATGTCTGAGACCACGCCGGAGCCCAGCGCGCGCGGCCTGTCGGTGGGTGACGAGATCCCTCCGTTCGCCCGCACCACCGGATTCGCCCACTGGAACCGGTACGCGGCGGTCAATGACGAATTCGTGCCCATCCACATGGACGACGCAGCCGGGCGCGAGGCCGGCTATCCCACCGCCATCGGCATGGGCAACCTGCAGTGGGCCTTCCTGCACAACGTCCTGCGGGCGTGGATGGGCGACGATGGGCGGATCGAGCAGATCGCCTGCCAGTTCCGATCGCCGAACGTGAAGGACCAAGAGGTTTCAGCCCGGGGGCGCATCGAAGCGATCCGGGTCGACGATGGTCGTGTCCTGGTCGAGCTGGCGGTCTGGACCGAGGCGAACGGGGGCAACCAGCTGGCCCCGGGAACTGCCACCGTCTCCTTCCCGGCGCAGACCAGCGACGGCCCGATCGACGCCGAGACCCCGGAGCCCTGACGTCCTGCGACCTGACATCCCCACCTGATGCCCTGATTCCTGATGCCCGATACCTGAAAACACGATGAGAGGAGCAACCGATGGATGAATACCCGGTCCAGATCGGCAGCATGCTGTTCACGATGGTGGACCCCAACCCGGGGTTCGAGGTCGCCTACAACCGGTGGTATGAGCGGGACCACTTCTACGCCGGGTGCATGATCGGCCCGTGGCTGTTCGCCGGGGGCCGGTGGGTGGCCCCCCGGCCACTCAAGGACCTGCGCTTCCCGGAGAAGAGCCCCTTCGCCGAACCGGTCGACGCCGGCTCCTACCTCTCCACCTATTGGATCCACAAGGACCACGTCGACGAGCACCTGCAGTGGGCCGGCGAGCAGGTGGTGTGGCTGTACTCGAACGGGCGGGGCTTCGACGAGCGGACCCACGCCCACACCAGCATCTACGACCTGGTCTCGGTCCGCTATGCCGACGAGGACGGGGTGCCCCTCGAGTTGTCCCTCGACCACCACTTCCCCGGTCTCGGGGTGCTCGTCACCGAGCCGGCCGAGGGCGTGAGCCCCGAAGACCACCGGGCCTGGCTCGAGTCCGAGGCCGTCCCTGGGCTGCTGGCCACCGAGAGTGCCGCAAACTGGTCGGCCTGGACCAAGCATCCGGCACCGGCCGACCGGCAGACCCAGTCGCCCATGAAGCTGGGTACGGACGGGGGCAGCGAGGACCGCCTCGTCCAACTGGTGTTCGTCGAGGGCGACCCAAGCGCGGCCTGGGAGGCGTTCCGGGCCTTCGGCCGGGCCGTCGACGACGGTGGCGTAGCCAGGCTGACGTTTGCCGCCCCGTTCTTCGGCACCAACGTGGGGACGGACGACTACACCGATCAGCTCTGAGACGTTGATCGGCTCCCATGGGGGAGCGTCCGACTGGGCCCGACGGGGAGCCTCCGGTTGGTGGTGTCAGGCGTCGACGGTCAGCCCCATCAACGAGAACATGTTGCCGCCCATCACCTTGCGGAGCTCGTCGTCCGGGAGCCCCTCGAGCTCGTCGACGTAGGTGATCGGGTCGGACATGCCCTCGGCATGGGGGAAGTCGGACCCGAACAGTACGTGGTCGGCACCGAGCAGCTGCACCAGCCCGACCGGATTCTCCTCATGGAATGGGTGGACGTACAGGTCGCGCTTGAAGGCCGCCACCGGGTCCTCGGGGAATGCTTGGGGCATCTTGTTGTAGGTGTCGGCCAGTTCGTGGAGCAGGGGACGGACCCACCCGCTCCCGTTCTCGATGAGGGCGATCCTGAGCCCGGGGTTCCTGGTGAGCGCACCGTGGCAGACAAGGGCGGTGACCGCGTCCTTGATGGCCCGATCGTGGGTGGCCACCATGGAGAACGGCTGCGGCTTTCCGAAGGCCAGCATCTCGCCGCTGGTGCCCTCCCATTCGTTGGCATAGCGGTTGTAGCCGCTGTCGGAGGCGTGCATGGTCACCAGCACCCCCAGCTCGAGCACCCGCTGCCAGAACGGGTCGAACTCCTCCAGGCCGAACGAACGGGGACCCCGGAAGCCGGGGACCGGGGCCGGACGGATCAGGATGGCCCGGGCGCCCCGCTCGACGACCCACTCGAGCTCGGCGATGGCCTTCTCCACCACGGGCAGGGTGATCACCGGCACCGGGAAGATCCGGTTCTCGTAGTTGAAGGTCCAGTGCTCGTGCATCCACTCGTTCAGGGCGTGGATGACCACATGGGTGAGGTCGGGGTCGTCCTTCATACGCTCCTCGACCAGGCTGGCCAGCGTGGGGAACATGGTGGCGCATTGGATGCCCTGCTCGTTGAGGAGCTCGAGCCGGGCCGTCGGCTCGCGGAAGGCGGCCGGCGCGTCGATGCCACGGCCCAGGATCTCCCGGTAGGACTTGCCCTCGGGGTTGCCGTGTTTGAAGTACTCCTCTTGGGCGCCGGGTGCAGCCACCCGCTCGAAGGTGGGGTTGGGGATGTAGTCGCTGATCTGCCCGCGCACCACGATCTTGGTCCGGCCGTGGACGTCGACGTAGTCGATGGCGTGCTTGTACCCGTCGGGCAGGAACTTGGTCAGCGCATCCTTGGTCTCGTACATGTGGTTGTCAGCATCGAATACCGGGAAGTCGAGGTCACGTGAGGGCATGTGTTCTCCTAGTCAGGGCACCACATCGGTGCGGCTCGGTGACCCCGGGGTTACGCCGGCTGGCACCTCTGCGCTTAACATGATAATAGTGTCTCGTCGGAGAAATCAAATCGAATGTCAATTTTGCCGAAGACTGGTCCGATGCCGAGTATGGCCGGGCCGAATGGAGGGGATCCATGGCTGAACTGGTGTTCCGTCACCTGGACGATGTCCCGTGGCAGGAGGTGCGAGCACAGATGCACGGCGACCGCCGGGTCGCTGTCCGGCTCAAGTTCATGGAGATGGCCGACACCCGCTCGGTCATCTACACCGAGTACGACCCCGGCCTCGTGCTCGAGGAGCACGGGCACAGCAGCGACCACGTGATCTTCGTGACCAAGGGGTCGCTGCGCATCGGCGACGTCGAGTGCACGCCCGGGATGATGGTGCTCCTCGAGCACGGGGCCAGCTTCGGTCCTCTGGTCACCGGACGTGACGGCGCCCAGCTCATCGAGTTCTACACCGGCGACATCACGCCGGTCCCTGCCGACCCCGAGGGCTATGAGCAGTTGCTGGCCAGCCAGGGCATCGTCAGGGTTCCCTCGGACCTCGAGCGCGGTACGTGATCCGGGCGGTCCGTCCCTGCTCATGACCGCCAAACGGTCGGTAGACTCGGTTGTCAGCTACTGGTAGCCTGTGAGACACCGTCAATTCTTAAGGGTCTCGAGGAGGCCGACATCGATGAGCGGAATCCGTGTGCTCCCCTCGAACCGATGCGACTTGGAGGTGTGATGCTCGACTACCTGATCAAGGGCGGAACGATCGTCGACGGCACGGGCGCTGCTCCCCGGCCCGGCGACGTCGGCATCCGGGGGGACCGGATCGTGGCCGTCGGCGATGTGGACGAGCCGGCCAACCAGACGATCGACGCCGAGGGGCAACTGGTTACCCCCGGGTTCGTCGACCCGCACACCCACTACGACGCACAGCTCTACTGGGACGGGTACGCCACGCCGTCGAGCAATCACGGTGTGACCTCGGTGATCGGCGGAAACTGCGGGTTCACGTTGGCCCCGCTGAAGCCGGTGGATGCCGATTACACCCGGCGGATGATGGCAAAGGTCGAGGGCATGCCCCTCCAGGCACTCGAGAACGGCGTCGACTGGAAGTGGGAGACGTTCGGCCAGTACCTCGATGGGCTCGAGGGTCGCATCGGTGTCAACGCAGGGTTCCTCGTCGGGCACTGCGCATTGCGCCGCTACGTGCTGGGCGCCGACGCTGGCGAGCGCCAGGCGACCGCGGACGAGGTGTCCGCCATGGTGTCCCTCCTGAACCAGTCCCTCGACGCTGGCGGCCTTGGCCTGTCCACCAGTCGCTCGTCGACCCACAATGACGGCGACAACAAACCTGTGCCCAGCCGGGCCGCCTCCGAAGAGGAACTGCTCACCTTGTGCGGAGTGGTCGGCCAACACCCGGGCACCACGCTCGAGGCAATCGTCGAAGGTTGCCTCCGGGGGTTCTCGGGTGACGAGATCGAGCTGATGGCGGCCATGAGCGCCCAGGCCAACCGGCCGCTCAACTGGAACGTGCTGTCCGTGGCGGCCTCCGACACCGACCGGATCGACCAGCAGCTACTGCCCTCGGCCCGGGCACGGGAGGTCGGCGGCCGCGTCGTCGCCCTGACCATGCCAATCTTTGCCGACAACAACATGAGCCTGGGCACCTTCTGCGCCCTCTGGCTCATCCCCGGCTGGCACGACATCCTGTCCCTGCCCATTCCCGAGAAGACGCGGCAGCTGCGTGACCCCGCCGTGCGCGCCGCCATGGTGGCCAAGGCCAAGGGCACGGTGTTCGAGCAGCTGGCCGACTTCTCCAACTACCGCATCGGTGACACCATCGCCCCCGAGAACCAGAAGTTCGAGGGACGGTTGATCACGGACATTGCCCGCGAGTTGGGTGTGGACCCGGCCGATGCACTGGTCGACATCACGGCGGCGGATGAGTTCAAGACCGTGCTGTGGCCCCTACCCACCACCGACACGGACGAGGACTGGGCCGTGCGCCGCGACCTGTGGGATCGCCAGGACGTCATGCTGGGTGGATCCGACGCCGGTGCCCACCTCGACCGGATGCTCGGGTCGCCTTACCCGACCCGGTTCCTGGGCGACACGCTGCGCGGGCGCAAGCTCGTCCCGCTGGAGCGGGCCGTCCAGCTCATGACCGACGTGCCCGCCGGCCTGTTCGGCCTGCGGGGCCGCGGCCGTCTCGAGGTGGGAGCCTTTGCCGATGTGGGCGTCTTCGACCCCGACACCGTCGACAGCGGGCCGGCCCGGCGGGTCTACGACCTGCCCGGGGACAGCCTCCGACTGACCTCGCAGTCGATCGGCGTCTCGCGGGTGTTTGTGAACGGGTCCCCGACCATCGAGGACGGGGAATCGACCGGGGCGCTGGGTGGGACGGTACTGCGGTCGGGCCGGAACACCGACACGGTCGCCACGCACTGACGCATGCGGGCAACGTGTATGCGGGCATCATGTAGGGAAACGAGACGCCGGAACTGGGACCTCGAGAGAGGGACACGGGAGGACAGACCATGACAGACGTACCGCGGATCATCTCGGTGGACGACCACGTCGTCGAACCCCCGGACCTGTGGTCCTCGCGGCTGCCGGCCAAATACCAGGACCGTGGCCCGCGCATCAAGCGCCAACGCATCACGCTGGGCGGAGCGACCACCGGCGGGGGCACCATGAGCTGGGTCGAGGACAAAGACGGCGCCTGGTCGGACGTCTGGTACTACGACGACCTGGTGTCACCACTGATGATGCTTTCTGCCGCGGTGGGCTTCGACGAGGTCGGATTCAACCTGACCACCTTCGATGAGATCCGGAAAGGTACCTGGGACAAGCACGAGCGCCTGGCCGACATGGCCGCCAACCACGTCGACGCCGCCATCTGCTTCCCCAACACCCTGCCCCGTTTCTGCGGCCAGACCTTCTATGAGCGTGAGGACAAGGAACTCGGTCTCTTGTGCGTGAAGGCCTACAACGACTGGATGATCGACGAGTGGTCGGCCGGCGACGGCAAGGGCAAGTTGATCCCGCTGACCATGATCCCGCTGTGGGACGCCAACCTGGCCGCCGACGAGGTCCGCCGCTGTGCAACCAAGGGCAGCTTCGCCGTGACCTTCCCGGAGAATCCCCACCCGTTGGGCCTCCCTTCCATCCACGACAAGAACGACTTCTGGAAGCCGTTCTTCGAGGCATGCGAGGAGACGGGCACGGTGGTGTGCATGCACATCGGCTCGTCGTCCAAGATGCCGAGCACCTCACCCGATGCCCCGTTCATCATCAGCTCCACGCTGACCTTCCAGAACGCCATGGGCTCGCTGTGCGATTACCTGTTCTCGGGCACGCTGGCCAAGTACCCCAAGCTGACCATTGCCTATTCCGAGGGCCAGGTGGGCTGGATGCCCTACATCCTGGAGCGGGCGGACAAGCTGTGGGAGGAGCGGAGCGACAACAGCTTCGGCACCTGGCTTCCCGAACCGCCGTCGACCTACATCGCCGGCCGCGTCTACGGCTGCATCTTCGACGACGCCACCGGGCTACGGAACCGAGACGTCATCGGCATGGACCAGATCTGCTTCGAGACCGACTACCCACACGCCGACTCGACGTTCCCGGTTTCCAAAGAGGTCCTGACCAAGATCTGTGCCGAAGCGGGGCTGAACGAAGAGGAGATCTACAAGCTGACCCGGGGCAACGCCATCAAGGCCTTCGGGCTGGAGCGCTTCGGCATCACCAGCTGACCGGATTCACCGAGCCGCGTCTTCGACGGGTGTTCCACTGGCGGTCGCTTCGTGCTCGCCGTCTGGGACAGACTGACGAAGCGGAGACTTCTGCTGGTATTCCTCGCCGCGGGGTCCCCGACCGCTCCCGTCCGTCGCCGACGGGGGGCTCGTGGCCACGTGCAAGAGGGGGGTTAGCCCCAGTCGGGAACGCCTGGTAGCGGCATTCTCAACGGCACCGCCTTTCCGTACCGTGAAGGCATGATCGTCGGTCTCACCGAATTGGCCCACCAGCGTGCCGGGAACCCGGTGCTCGCTCGGCTTGACCCATGATGGAGGTCGAGATGGAAGGGAGCGAGAAGCAGGTAGGGAGCCGGTTCAAGGAAGTCCTGAGTGCGGTGGCGGGAACCCATGAGGAACAGATCCGCGCCATCGCCAGGACCATCATCCGGGAGCCATTTACCAAGCGTGCCTGGTCGGAGCTCGCTTTCTTCTCTTTTGGCGCGGTGCTCGGCATCTTCGGCATCGCCTTCGTCGTCATCACATTGTCCGCCGGTGTGGTCCTGGCCATCACCTTCTTCGGTCTGGGCCTCATGGCCCTCTCCGTGCGCGGTGCCCGCGGATTCGGAGGGTTCCATCGCCAGCTCGCTCGGTCGTACCTGGGCGAGGAAATAGACGACCCCGAGGAGTTCTCGTCCCGCCCGGGCTTCCTGGGATGGCTCCAGTCCTCCTTGCGGGACCGCACCGGCTGGCGGTCCATGGCGTATATGGGACTCAAGGTGCCCCTGGCGACGGTCGGCATCCTGGCCGGTTTCGCCTTCTGGTGGGACGCCTTCTTCTGCCTGACATTCCCACTGTGGGGCGGATCAGGCAACAGCCCGGCCGTCTACGGGCTGCCCCGGATCATCTTCGGGAACAACTTCTTCACCGGCGGTCAGACCGGCTTTCTCTACGAGGTGGGCGTCTTCCTGGCTGGGGTGGTCTTCCTCTTTGCTGCTCCGTGGGCTGTGCGGGCCGTCCTCTACCTCGACCGCCGGGTGTTGCGAGTCCTCCTGGCGCCCGATCCCGTGGCGCTGCGGGTGCGTTCGCTCGAACAGGCTCGGGCCCAGACGGTGGATGCTTCGGCGGCCACGTTGCGGCGGATCGAGCGGGACCTGCACGATGGTACCCAGGCTCAGTTGGTCGCCCTGGCCATGCGGCTCGGAATGGCCAAGGAGAAACTGGCCGAGTACGAGGAGCCTGACCCAGACCAGGTCGGCCAGCTCGACCAGGTGCGTCAGCTGGTGGACGACGCCCACCGGAGCGCAAAAGAAGCGATCGTGGAGTTACGGGATCTGGCCCGCGGGATCCATCCCCCTGCACTCGACATCGGGCTTGAAGGGGCCCTAGCCACCCTGGCGGCCCGCAGTACCATCCCGACCGACCTCAGCCTGTCTCTCGAGGGCCGGCCCGCGCCGGCCATCGAGGCCATCGCGTACTTCTGCGTCGCCGAGCTGCTGGCCAACGTGGCCCAGCATGCCTATGCATCGAGCGCCACCGTTACCTGCACCGAACACGGACGATGGTTGCGCGTGGTGGTGCGCGACGATGGCATGGGTGGGGCACAGCTCTCACGGTTGGGGTCGTCGGCCAGCGGATTGGCCGGCCTCACCGATCGCGTCCACGCTGTGGACGGGCGTCTCGACATTGCCAGCCCGCCACGTGGCCCTACGGTGGTCACCGTGGACCTGCCGCTACACGTATAGATGACGACACCTCTCCGCGTCGCCATCGCTGAAGATTCGGCCGTGCTTCGCGATGGGCTCGTCCAGTTGCTCGTCGATCGGGGCTTTGCCATCACCGGAGCAGTCGGTGATCCCGAATCGCTGCGCCGTTCCATCGAACGCGATCGCCCGGACGTGGCCGTGATCGACATCCGGATGCCTCCTACCTTCACCGACGAGGGATTGCGGGCCGCCGTCGAGCTTCGTCGCATCCATGAGGGGCTCGGGATACTGCTCTTTTCGCAGTACATCGAGACCCGTTACGCCGCCGATCTGCTGGCTGACGATGCCGCCGGCATCGGTTACCTACTCAAAGATCGCGTGGCCGACGTGGGCGATTTCGTCGAAGCCCTGATCAGGGTGGCCAACGGGGGAACTGCGCTCGACCCGGAGGTCGTCACTCAGCTCCTCGGCGCATCGCGACGCACCGATTCAATCTCGGTACTGACTGGGCGCGAGCGGGAGGTGCTCTCCCTCATGGCCGAAGGTCGATCCAACGCGGCCATCGCCCGAGAGCTGGTGATCTCCGAGGGCGCGGTGGAGAAGCACGTAGCCAACATCTTCACCAAGCTCGACCTCCCGGTGTCCGAGTCCGATCACCGCCGCGTCCTTGCCGTGCTGCGGTTTCTCGACTCGTGAGTGGCCCGGTGCTGTAGGGCCAGACCGGTCAGGACCGGGGCATGCCCAGCGCCGAGAGGGCCAGGATGTTCTTCTGGATCTGGGCCGATCCCCCGTAGACGCTCACCGGGCGGGACCGGAAGTAGCTCTCGAGGCGCTCGGGCCGGCGACCGGTCAGGGCGTCGGCACCGGCGATGTCCATGGCCAGGTGCTGGAGGGTCTGCTCGGCGTCGGCCCACAACAGCTTGCCCACCGAGCCCTCCGGGCCCGGCTCTCGGCCGGACACCCGCATCGAGAGCTGCTCGACGACGTTGAGCCGAAGGGCCTCCCCCCGTACATAGGCCCGGGCTAGGCCCCGCCGCACCTCGGGATCCCCGGCCACCCCCTTCTCGACGGCCAGGGCCTCCACGGTACGCAGGGCCTTTTGGTACATGGCGATGAAGCCGATGTCGGCCGGGCCCCGCTCGTAGGTGACGGTGGTCATGGCCACCTTCCACCCGAGGCCGGGCGTGCCCAGCAACTGTGACGCCGGCACCTGCACGTTGTCCCAGAAGACCTCGCACGTCTCGGGGTCGCCGTCGCTCAACACGATGGGCGCCACGGTGATCCCCGGAGAGTGCATGTCCACCAGCAGGCACGAGATGCCCTTGTGCTTGGGGACCTCGCGATCGGTCCGGGCCAGCAGCAGGCACCAGTCGGCGTACTGCCCACCGCTGGTCCACATCTTCTGGCCGTTGACCACATACACGTCCCCGTCGAGCTCGGCCCGCGTCTTCAGGGATGCGAGGTCGCTCCCGGCGTCGGGCTCACTGAACCCCTGGCACCAGGCCACGTCCCCGTTGAGCAGGGTGGGGAGGAACTGGGTCTTTTGATCCTCGCTGCCGTAGGTGTAGATGGCCCGGCCCAGGTAGTTGACCATGCCGGGAATCGGCGGGCTCGACGACCGGCCCGCCTCCTCGTTCAAGATGGCGTCGTAGATCGGGCTGAGCCCCCGCCCGCCGTACTCGACCGGCCAGGCCATGCCCATGTAGCCGGCCTCGTACAGGTTGCGGTGGAACTGTCGGTACATCTTGTTCCGCTCGTTGTAGTCCTTGATCTGCGTGTAGTTCTTCGGAGCGGTTGCCTCGAGCCAGGCCCGGAGCTCTGCCCGGAAGGCCGCCTCTTCTGCTGTGTCCCGGTAGTCCACGTCAACGTCCTCCCACGTGTGCGTTCATGTCGATGGCCCCCAAGCGTGCGTCGGCAATAGCGGTCAGCTGCACGGCATCGTCGCCGAACAGCGATCGGTTCAAGTACGTGCGGCGAGCGATGACATGGGCGATGTGCTCCCAGGTCTGGCCGATCCCGCCGTAGACCTGCATGATGGTCTCGGCCACCGTCCGGGCCGTGGTCCCGCAATACGCCTTGGCCGTGCGGGCGGCCACCAGGGCCTCGGCCGGGTCGAGCTCGTCGACGGCCCAGGCCGCGTATTTGACCGTGCTGGACGATGCCTCCACGGCCACCAGGCTCTCGGCGCAGAGGTGCTGGACCGCCTGGAACGATCCCACTGGCACGCCGTACTGCACCCGCTCTTTGGTGTAGGCCACCACGTCGTCGAGTCCGTGCTGCAGGGCGCCGACGATGTCGGCGCTGACCACGGTGAGGGCGAGCGCCAGCCACGTGTCGAACTGCCCCTGGGTCAGCGGGCCACCGGCCTCTTCGATCTGGTCGGGGGCGGGAGCCGAGCCAGCTCGCTTGAGCACCCGGGTCAGATCGGCCCCTTCGACCGGGGCCCAGTCCTCGCCCAGTGCCACCCGGACCACTTGGGGAGCCTGGCCATCGCCGGCGACGGCCAGGGCATGGTCGGCGCCGTCGGCGTCCCAGGCGTAGGCGCCGCCCAGCTCGTCGATGCGGGCCAGTCGGGAAAGATCCTCGGTCATGAGGATCGCGCACCGGCGGCTGCCGTCGATCAGCCCGGCCAGCCAGGACTCCGGCGCGCCGGCGAGCGCGAGCAGCTCGGTGGCCAGGACCCCGGATCCGGCGTAGGGGAGGGGGGCGAGGGCGGCGCCCAGCGCCTCGACCACCAGGGCCACCTCGACGCCCGAAGCCGTGGGCTTCCCCTGGTCGTCCCGGGCCCGGAGCCCGAGCAGCCCGGCGTCGGCCAGGGTGGCCCAGCCCTTGGCCCGATCGACCTTGTCCAGGTCGCTCGGATTGGCAAGTCCCACGGATTGGGCCAGCTGAGTGGCAGTATCCTGGAGCATCTGCTGCTCCTCGGTCAGCAAGGCAAGCACCACAGCCCCCTCTCCGCGCCCGGGGCGCGGTGTCGATCCACAGGTCGGTGACGGGCCCGACGAGCGGGATCAAGCAAGCTGACGCGTGCATCCCGGCCAGCCCTGGCCCGTTCTGAGCAGCATGTTATCGTCACCTTGTCGTGGCGGACCAGCTGGTAGTAGACAAACGTGTCATGTACGACTTCAAGCCGATCCCGGCGCACCCGGTGATCCCGGCGTGAGGATCTCGTTGGGGTTGCCGACCCAACGGGTGGACCAACTCGAGGAATTCGTCACCGGCGGAGCCGTCGCCGAGATGTCCCGGGCGGCGGAGTCGGCCGGGTTCGACGCCGTGTTCGTGACCGAGCACCCGTTCCCCGAGAAGTCGTGGATGGACACCGGCGGCCACCACGCCCTCGACCCCTTCGTCGCCCTCTCGTTCGCGGCCGCGGCGACCACCCGGATCCGCCTGCAGACCCATCTTTGCGTGCTGCCCTATCGCAATCCCTTCCTCACGGCCAAGTCGGTTGCCTCGCTCGACGTGTTGTCCGGCGGCCGGGTCATCCTGGGTGCCGGCACCGGCTACCTGGAGGCGGAGTTCGCCGCGCTGGGCGTGGACTTCGCCGAGCGGAACGAGCTGACCGACGAGGCCATCGTGGCCATGAAGGCGGCGTGGTCGGGCGAGCCGTTGTCGCTCTCCAGCCGGCATTTCGACGCCAACGACAACTTCGCCCTTCCCCGCCCGGTCCAGGAGCCCCATCCCCCCATCTGGATCGGGGGCAACTCCAAACGGGCCATCCGCAGGGCGGTGGAGCTGGCCGACGGATGGGCGCCCATGCCCAATCCGGCCCAGACGGCCGCTCGGCGCCACTCGGCTGCGCTCGAAACGCTCGACGACCTGAAGGCCCGGATCGACTACGCGCTCGGCCACGCCAAAGCGGTGGGCCGGCGCACGCCCTTGACGATCGTGTCCCCGTTGGGGGGCCTGGCCATGGAAAGCGGGTCTACCAACAGCGGGTCCACCGACGGCGACGACCTCATGGTGGAGACGGCCGAGCAACTGGCTGGGCTGGGGGTGACCTACCTGTACGGCGGGGTCCTCCGGCCGGTCGACAGTCGTGCCGAGTTCCTCGGTGAGGTAGTACGTATGGGAGAGACGTTGGTGCCGCGGCTGGCGACCATCCCGACCGCGGCGGACGGATAGCTGACCGAGACGAGGGGGACACATGAGCGATACGACAGGCGAGGCGACCTCGGACGACCGGAGCCCACGCCCGGCCCTGGACCGGCTCTTGTCCCCGCAGTCGATCGTCATGATCGGTGCGTCCAACAAGGTGGCCAACATCGGCGGGCACGTCTTCGCCAACCTGGTCCGCGCCTTCGACGGGCCGGTGACCCCGGTCACCGCCCGGGACGACACGGTGCAGGGCGTGGCCGCCTACCAGTCGGTGCGCGACCTTCCCGGCCCTGTCGACCTGGCCGTCGTCGCCGTGCCGGCCACCCACGTGCCCGCCGCCCTGGCTGACTGCGCCGAGCGGGGCGTGGGCGGCGCAGCCGTCATCACTGCCGGGTTCGCGGAAGCCGGGGGCGAGGGCATCGCCCTGCAGGACCAGATCACCGACGTGGTCGCTCGCACCGGGCTGCGGGTCATCGGGCCGAACTGCATGGGCTTCATGAACCTGTGGGGCGGCGTGATGGCCAACTTCGCTCTGCCCCCAACCGTTCCGTTGCCGCCGCCTGGTCCCGTCGCCCTCGTCTCCCAGAGCGGCGGGTTCGGCTCCTACATCACGACCAAGGCCATGCTGGCCGGGTTGAAGCTCGGCTGGTTCGTCAGCACCGGCAACGAGTCCGACGTCAACATCGCCGCGGTGCTCCGCTACCTGGTCGACCGGGACGAGACCACGGTCCTGATGGTCTTCGCCGAGACCCTACGTGACCCCGACGTCTTTATCGACGCGGCCAGCCGGGCGGCCGAGTTGGACAAGCCGATCGTCCTGTTGAAAGCGGGCCGCTCCGACGCCGCGGCCAAGGCGGCGATGAGCCACACGGCGTCGATCGTCGGGTCGGCCGACGTGCTCGACGCGGTGTGCCGGCAGTACGGCGTCTTCGTGGTCTCGACCATGGAGGAGATGCTCGACCTGGGCACCATCTTCCAGGACGGCCGCCGGGTCCCGTCCCGCGGCGTCGGCATCATGACCTCCTCGGGGGGTGCGGGCGTGCTGCTGGCCGACGCCGCGACGGCCCAGGGCCTCGAGGTCCCCGAGATCCCGGCCGACGAGCAGGAGGCCATGATGGCCCTCATGCCGGTGCCCTTCTACGGGAGTCTGACCAACCCGGTCGACACCACCGCTCAGGTGGTGGCCATGCCCGAGAGCTTCGCCAAGGTGCTCCATGCAGTCGGGGAGTCCCGCGTCGTGGACATGGTGGCCCCGGTGATCTGGGCCGTCCCGGGCCCCCAGACCGACTCGGTCATCGAGTTCTACCTAGGGACCGACAAGCCGGTGGCCCTCACATCCACTGCCTGGCTCGACGAGCTGCAGGTGGTGGGCATCCCGACCTACACCGACCCGCATCGGGCCATGCACGCGTTGGGGGCGGTGGCCGACCTCTCCCTTCGAACCCTGGAGATCGTCGACCGGGCGTCGTGGCGGCCCGACCCGGCCCGGTCGGCCAGAGCGCGGGAGCTGCTGGCGGCGCGGGCCGGGCACCGCTCCCTGCTCGAGTCGTCGAGCAAGGAGCTCCTTGCCCTCTACGGGATCCCGGTCACCCCGGAGGTCCTGGTGCGCTCGGCTGATGACGCCGTGGCTGCGGCCGAGAAGTTCGACGGACCGGTGGCATTGAAGGTGATGTCCTACGACCTGCCCCACAAGACCGAGTACGGCGCCATCCGCCTCGGGCTCCGGGGCCCCGACGCGGTGCGGGCCGGCTTCGAGGAGATGCTGGCCGAAGTGGCTATCAAGGCGCCCGACGCGGTGCAGGACGGGGTCCTCGTCCAGCAGATGGTGCCGGCACGCTTCGAGCTCACCGCCGGGGTCCACGACGACCCGGTCTTCGGGCCCACCGTGGTCCTCGGACTGGGGGGCATCCTCATCGAGATCCTCAGCGAGACGGCCATGCTCCGCCCACCGTTCGCTCTCGGGACCGCACGGCAGGCCCTCGCCGGCCTGCTGGGGGGCCGACTGGTGGCCGGCGGCCGGGGATTGACCGACGCCGAGCAACAGGCGGTGGCCGAAATCATGGTCGGGCTGGGCGATCTGGCCCTCGAGCTGCCCGAGGTGGTCGAAGTTGACGTCAACCCCATCCGAGTGGCCGACGGATCGGTGTGCGCGGCCGACGCCCTGGTGGTCGTGGGCCAGGGCTCGTGAGCGCGGAGACGGCCGACCTGGCTGCCGTCGTCCAACGGCTGACCGACGAGCTCGCCCTGCAACGGGTCATGGTCAACTACGCCCGCGGGATCGACCGGCGCAACTGGGACCTGGTCCGCTCGTGCTTCACCGCCGACGCCTACGTGCACGGCACCTCGTTCGAAGGCCCGCTCGACACCTACCTCGACATCCTCCGACCGGGCGTGGAGCATTTCCCGAGCACCCAGCATTTCATAGGGAACCAGCTCCGCGAGCTCGACGGCGACAAGGGGTTCACCGAGACCTACCTGATCGCCCGGCACTTCGCCGACGCGGCCGGCGAGGTCGACTCGCTCATCACCGGGGTGCGTTACGACGACCAGCTGGTGCGGCGGGGCGAGGGCTGGGCCATCGTTCGACGGGACGTGTTCATGGTCTGGAAGCGGGTCGGCGAACCGGTCCCGACCTGACTCGGGACGGGGGAGTCGTCGGGGGAGAGTGAGCCGGGCTACCAGTCCTCGATCTCGGCGATGCCCAGTGTCTCGACGAGGGCCAGGAGCCGAGGAACCCGGTCGGGTTCGAGGGGCAGCTGGGGGAGGCGGGGCGATCCGCCGGGTAGGCCCAGGGCACCGAGGACCGCCTTGGTGGCGCGGATCCCGCCGGCACCGTAGAGCGCATTCGACAGGCGAAGGAGCTTCCCGTACCAGTCGGCCAGGCGTCGGGCGTCATCGCGCCGGTAGGCGTCGATCACGCCGACGCACAACCTGGGAGCCAGGTTCCCTTCCGAGCTGAGATAGCCGTTGGCCCCGAGGGAGAGGGCGGTGAGACCCAGGTTCGGGCCGCCGACATGGATGTCGACCCGGCCTCCCACCGCATCGATCACGGCCGACAGGTAGCCGACGTCCTGATGGCTGCAATTGATGCCGATCACGTGCTCGAAGTGGTCCACGAATTCGGACAGCATGGCTACCGGCACCTTGTACCCGACCGATTGATGGGTCGACAGCACGGCAGACATGCTGGTCGCCCTGAGCACGTCGTCGAAGTACCGGTACACCTCGTCGGGGGTCGGACGGTGGCCGTGTCCCTGGTCGAGCGAATAGATCTGGACGGCGTCGAGCCCGAGGTCCGACGTCAACTCGACGAACTCGATCATGTGGGTGGAGGTCCGGGGCTCGACGCCCATGGCCCGCACGGGAACGCGGCCCTTCAGCTCCTCGACGCTGATCTCCAAGAGCCGGCGGGTCTCGGCCTCGGAGAGCACGTACCCCTCGCCGCTGCCGCCGCCTCCCACGTACACACCGATGCCCGCCGTTGCCATCCGGCGCAGATGACCTCGGACGGCTTCCTCGTCGAATCGGCCGTCAACGGTGAACGGCGTGATGGCGATGACGAAGGTGCTGGCTTGCTCGGGATCGACTGCGCCCATGGTTCGCTCAGACAAGGGTCAGGCGTACCTGGCGCTTCCGAACTTGAACAACCGCTGTGCATTGCCGGCCAGGATGGCATGGCGCTCCTCGGCGGGAACGCCCTCGAACGTGGCGTTGATCGTCTTCCACGAGTACGGCCAGTCCGTCGTGATGTGGGGATAGTCGCTCGACCACAGCATCCGGTCGACACCGATGTAGTGGCGGCTATGGACGGCGAAGGGGTCGGTGATGAACGCGGCGGGGAAGAACTCGTGCATGTACTCGCTCGGCATCCGGGTCAGCTTCGAGTCCTTGAGCGACGCCTTGCGGTGGCGCATGAAGTTGTCGTCGGCCTGGCTCTCGAAGTAGGGGATCCATCCGCAGTCCACCTCGATGAAGGGGACCCGGATCGTCGGGAACCGGTCCAGGACGCCACCGAAGATGAACTGGAGCATCCGCATCGGGGCGTCGTAGAAGTGCCCGGTTCCGGGCAAGGACTCAGCCCGTTGGCGGCCCATTCTGCCGTTGACCAGCCCGACATGGATGGAGACGGGCATCCCCGAGGCCTCGATGGCCTCCCACACGGCGTCGTCCTCGGGCTTGATCGTCATGCCGCCGTTCGGGTACCGCTGGAGGAGGAAGGACACGAACCCGGGCATCGAGGACACCCGCTCGATCTCCTTCAAGCATCCCTCGACCCCCTGATTGGGCAGCAACGCCGTCCCCCCCAACCGGTCGGGGGCCGAGGCGCAGAACTCGGACATGAAGTCGTTGTAGGCCCGGACCATGTCGTGATGGAGTTCGGCGTCCTCGCACATGGCGACGAAGATCCTCGGATAGTTCGACCCGAAGATGAGCTCGGCGTCGACGCCGTCCTGTTCCATCTCGCTCACCCGGGCGATGGGGTCGTAGCTCCCAGGGTTGATGTCTTCGTACCGGCACCATGGGCCCATGTCGGCCGGGTCCCGCCCGGCCGTCGCCCCCCAACTGAACGGGATGGATACGTCGTCGTAGCCGGGGAACACCCAGGCGTCGCCCTCGGCCAGGCTCTCCACTCTCGGGACCAGGTCTCGGTATTTCGGGGCCACCCGCGACGTCCATACGTCCCGGGGCTCGTTGAGATGACCGTCAGCCGATATGAGCTTGTACGACCCCGCTTCAGTAGAGACCGCTTCGGTAGACATAGTGCCCCTCCCCGGGGCCTACGCCCCCGATGCGAGGCAGCCCGAGGGGGCCATCTCCCGCAATCACTTATATGAATGCATATAAACAGGAGCGCAGTTGGGCGTCAAGGTGATCCGGGATCTGGATACGGCCCGGCGGCCGGTCAGCGATCGGCCATCAGCACCAGGGCTGATCCGTCCATGAGGGCGCCCGAGGTTACGACGCAGATCTCATGGTCGCGAGCCTGCCGATCTTGCCCCCGACCCTGGACCTGGAGAGCCGCCTCGGCCACCGTGTTCATCCCGTGCAGGTACCCTTCGGACAAGAGCCCCCCGTGGGTGTTGGTGGGGAGGGACCCGTCCAGGGCGGTGTGGCCACTCCGGACGAAGGCCCCCGACTGGCCCCGCTCGACCAGGCCCAGGCCCTCGAGCCCGATGAGCACGGTGGACGAGAAACAGTCGTAGATCTCGGCCAGCTGGACGTCACCGGCCACGATGCCGGCGTCACCGAAGAGCCCGGCGGCCAGGTTCGAGGTGTAGTTGCGGGTGTAGTCGGACCACAGCAGGTGGTCGCCGATGTCCAGCCCGGGACGCGGCCCCGCCCGGTAGGCGCCCGAGGCGATCCGGACCGGCGGCCGGCGGAGGTCACGGGCCCGGTCGAGCGAGGTTACGAGGACGGCACAGGCGCCGTCGACCTCGACGGTGCAGTCGTCGGCCCGGAAAGGGTCGACGACCATGGGCGCGCTCAGGTATTGGTCGAGGTTGAGGGGCCTCCGCCTGATCGCCCGTTCGTTGTCCACCGCGTAACGGCGCTGGCTGAGCACCACTCCGGCCAGGTCGGCTTCTCCCTGGCCGGTCTCATGGAGAAACCTCTGGCCCCACATGGCCACGTACATGAGATAGGCGTCGTACCCGATCGGGTAGCGGAACTGGCCCCCCATCCCGGCGAAGTGCATGGTGCCCACCCGGTCCGTCGACCGGCCGTTCATGGCCCGGAAGACCAGGATGGAATCGGCGACGCCGGCATCGACCAGGTTGGCGGCCAGCCAGACCAGATAGCAGGGAGCCTGACCGCCGAGATCGATGTCGAGTGCCACCTTCAACTCCGGAATGGCAAGGCAGGTGGCGACGGCCTGACAGGGCACGGAGTCATGCATCACCATGAAGCTGGCAATGCCGTCGACCTCCCCTGGGGCCAATCCCGCGTCGTCCAGGGCGCTCGTGCAGGCGTCGGCGGCGAGATCCAGCACGGTGCGACCCGACTCCTTGGAGAAAGGTGTGTAACCCACCCCGGCGATGGCGGCGGTCATTGGCTCACTCTGGCGATCCCGGCGCGAACACCAGTTCCGTCCACCCGTCGTGGTCGACGAAGGCCGGGGTCACGGCCAGCCCTATGGCCGCGGACTGGTGCGGCTCGATCCGACCGAACATCCGGCAGCCGTCGTCGAGATCGATTGTGGCCACCACGTAGGGGGGCTCGACGACCGACGAATCGCCCAGGGCGCGATGGACGCGGACCCATGAGTACACCGTGCCCGCGCCGGAGACGGTCTCATCGACCAGCCGGCGGCCACCGCATCGCGGACAGGTGGGGAGTCGTGGGAAGAAGTCGCGTTGACAGTCCAGGCACCGCCCGACGACGACCTGGCGGCGTCGGAGACCCGCCCAAAAGGCGTTGCTGTGGAGGTCACTCTCGGGTCGGATCGTCACGGCTTCTCCGCCCGGGGCGTCGTCGGTCGTGTCAACCATGGCGGGCGCCCATGCAGGCATGGCGTGCGCTCATTCAGGGCACTTGGCTGCTGACGTTGCCGAGGTCGCCCTGCACCAGCCCGGCGACCACCGTGCGACGGTAGGAGAACGGGTAGGCCGCGGCCGGCCGCTCGAGCAGGTGCCGGTGGGCGACCGCCTCTGTCCCCTGATCGTCCCCGGCCGCGATCCGATCCAGCAGGGCCTCGTGGTCCTCGAGACTCTGCAGGCGGAAGGCAAGGTCCTTGAACAAGGGGGACGGCTCGCTCTGACCGGCCAACAGCGCCCGCACCTGAGCCGACCACAGGGACTCCAACGTGCCGACCACCAGGATCATGGACTCGTTGCCGCAGCTGTCGACCATCTCCTCGTGGAAACGACGGGCCGAGGCCATATAGGCAGCCGGGTCGTCGAGCACGGCTCGGCTCTCATCCAGGACGGCCCGGAGGCGAGGTACGACGGTGCGATCCCGGTCGGGGCGTCGGGCGCACTCAGCTGCACACGGGATCTCCAGCTGCACCAGCGCGTGGGAGAGATCACCTAGGGTGACGGCGGCGGCCTGCATGACCAGTGCCAGCATGTACGCCACCTTCTCCACCTTCGGCTGGAGGACGATGGCGCCGCCCACATTGCCCCGCTGCACGGTGACGAGGCCCTCGGTCTCGAGTATCCGGAGCGCCTCCCGGATCGACGGGGGACTGACCCCGAACTCCTCGAGCAGGTCCTCCTGCTTGGGCAGGCTCGCCCCGTCGTCGAACTCGGACGCCAGGATCCTGTCCCGCAGGTTGACGGCGATCAGCTCCGCCAGTCGGGGCTGCCTGAGCTGGAAGTGTCGCGGAGCCGTCATGGTCGCCCTTTTTCGTACGCCGTTGCCCCGAAAGGGTTCTCGCCGGCCCGGGCTCACTATCCCATGGCCCAAACATGCGGTCAAGGTAAAGCTTGCTGTTATTTTAATGATTAGCGGCAAGCACCGTCGCTACCGGCCCTGTCCGTATACTCCGGGGATCGGCCACCAGGAGCACCACTGGTCGATAGGGGGTGGTTGTGAGCGGGCAATGGGTGGTCCCGGCGGACGCGGTGACCCCTGCGGTCACCCGCCGGCGGTACCTCGCCGAGGGGCTGTGGGACGACGTCACGCTGGCCGGTCGGGTCAGAGACCACGCATCCACCATCCCCGAAGCCATCGCCGTCACCGATGGGGCGAACCGGTACAGCTACGGGCGCCTGTGCGAGGACGCGGCAGCGGCGGCGGCGGCGTTGGCCGAGCTCGGCGTCGAACCGGGGACCGTCGTGTCGGTCCAGCTTCCCAATCGCTACGAGTTCGCCGTCTTGGCCGTGGCGGTCCAGTCGATCGGCGCGGTTGTGAATCCCCTGTTGCCCAACTACCGGACCCGGGAGCTCGGGACGGTCTTCACCACTGCGGTCCCCCGGGTCGTCGTCACGCCGGCGGAGTACCGGGGATTCGACCACCGCGCCCTCGTGGCCGAGGTGTCCGAGGCAACGGGGGTGCGTCCGCATCACATCGTGGTCGGTGGTGACACTGGTCCTGACGCGACGGCCTATCAGGATCTGCTGAGGGATACGGCTCCCTCGCTGGAGGGGGGCCGAGCCGATGCCGTGTCCGAGCTCATCTTCACATCCGGAACCGAGGCGCGACCCAAGGCCATCATGCACACGGAGCAGACGACCAACTTCAGCGTCCGGATCGCTCGCCAGGACCTGGGTCTCTCCGACGACGATGTCGTGTGGATGCCGTCGCCGATCGGACATTCGACCGGGTTCAACTATGGGCTGCGCTTCTCGTTGTACCACGGGCTTCGTCTTGTCCTGCAGGACCGATGGAGTGGTGAGGCGGCGGCCGATCTGGTCCGCGAAGAACAGTGCTCGTACACGATGGCCGCGGCCACCTTCCTGCAGGACCTGGTGGACGTGGCCGGCCGTCGTGGCCTGTCCCTCGGGTCGCTGCAGTTCTTCGGGTGCGGGGGTGCGGCGGTGCCACCAGCGCTGGTCGACGCGGCCGAGGAGCGCGGCATGCGGGTCCTGCGCCTCTACGGCTCCACCGAGGTTCTCGTGGCCACCTGGAACAGGCCGGGCTCGAGCCTCGAGCAGCGCCGGGATACTGACGGCACGCCCATGAGCCATGTCGATATCCAGGTCCGAGACGAGGGCGGCGGCCCGGTCGAGCCTGGTCAACCGGGCGAGCTGGCCGTGCGAGGGCCGAACACATGCGTCGGTTACTACGACGACGCTGCGCGCACGGCTACCACCTTCGTCGACGGATGGGTGTCGAGCGGTGACCTGGTCACCCAGGATGACGACGGCACGGTGACCGTGGTCGGACGCAAGAAGGAGATCATCATTCGAGGGGGGCTCAACATCACCCCGCGGGAGATCGAGGAGATGCTCGTCCACTTCCCAGAGGTCGACCGGGCCGCCGTGGTCGGTCTGCCCGACGATCGGCTCGGTGAGCGGATGTGCGCATGCGTCGTGCTCCACCCCGGCGCAAGCCTCGGCCTGGCCACGATGGTTGGCCGCCTGAGGGAGCTGGGCCTCGCCACCTACAAGCTCCCCGAGCGCCTGGAGATCGTCGACAGCCTTCCCACTACGGCATCAGGGAAGATCACCAAGCATGAGATCGTCAGGTCCCTCATGCAGGCCGACAATGAGCACAGCGAATGAACACCTCGATGGAGAACAAGGGGGTCGGGTGGCCACGTCACCACTGGTGTTGATCGAACGCGTCACCCTCGGGCGGCGGTCGGCCGTGGCCGGGGTGTTGCGGCTCAACCAGCCCGATCAGCTCAACCCCATCGACGGGCGGGTCCTTCAACAACTCGATGCGGCCGTGACCGAACTGATCGAAGACCGGCGGGTCCGGGCCGTGTTGATCACGGGGGCGGGCCGAGCCTTCAGTGCCGGCGGCGACCTCAAGCGGTACGTTGCCCTACAGCGAGATCCCGTCCTGTTCCCCCACTTCGTGGGCGATCTCCATCGGGTCTTCGGCCGGCTGCGAACCCTGCCGGTCCCGGTGGTGGCCCTGGTTAACGGCGTCACCGCGGCGGGCGGCCTCGAGCTCCTCCTCAACTGTGACTTCGCCATCGCCGGTGCGGCCGCCCGGATCGGCGACGGGCATCTCAACTTTGGTCAGATGGGCGGAGGAGGGGTGCTCACACTGCTGCCCCGGGCCATCGGGCGGGCCCGGGCCGCCGAGCTGATGCTCAGCGGCCGCTTCCTGAACGCCAACGAGGCGGTGGAGTGGGGGCTGGCCAGCCGGGTCGTGGCCGACGACCGCCTCCTTGACGCCGGTCTCGACTTCGCCCGCGAGGTGGCCGACAAGAGCCCGTTGGCCGTGGCCAACGCCAAGCAGGTGATGAACCAGCTGTGGTCGGAGAACGGCAGTGTGGCTTCTGGCCTCGACTACGAGCTGGCCCGGAACGCCTACTACTGCCTGACGTCGTTCGATGCCCGCGAGGGTCTCGCCGCCTTCGCCGAGAAGCGTCGACCACGGTTCCGGGGACGCTGAATCAAACCTGAGGCCGACGGAACCGGTCGACGAGCTCTTACCGGGTCGGTCGGCGTCACGAGAGGTGGGGGAGCACCTTGTCGGCGAACAGCTGCAGTCCCTCCCAACCGATCTCGGGATCCAGGCCGCCGACCAACGGCTTGAACGTCAAGGTGTCATGCGTGGCCGCGATGGCCAGGCACTCGCCCGGCGTGACCACGCGGTATGGCCCCGAAGCTCGTAGTTCGTCGGGCCCGGCACTGGCGCTGAAGGCACCCTTGCGACCGCCGATCCACTTGGCGTACTCGTTGTTGTCATGCATGGCGTGCGGTGCGATGCGGGCCCAGTCCCGGTCAGGATCGTCGGACACGAAGAGGTAGCCGCCGGCTCCCGCACCGGCGTCGCCCCGGTCGGGTGCAGCCTTGCCCAGGACGGCCAGCTCGTCCAAGTACACGTCGTACAGCTTCGGTGCGAGGGGCTGGTAGTCGTCGGCGATCCTGGCCGCCCGCCGTGCACTGGCCGGTGAGGCGCCCCCCATGGCGATCATGGGCCGCGGGCGCTGAGCCGGGCGCGGGAGGACGCGGACCGTCCGGCCCCGGTACTCGAAGGGCTCGCCGGTCCACGCCGATTTGAGCGTCGCCACCGCCTCTTCCATCAGCGATGGACGGTGCTTCATGACCACGCCCAGCTGATCGTACTCCTCGGGTCGGTAGCCCAGCCCCACGGTCAGCCGGAGCCGGCCGGCGCTGATCAAGTCGAGCACGGCCAGGTCCTCGGCGGCCCGCAGCGGGTTGTAGAGCGGCAGCAGCACCAAGGACAAGCGGATGAGCAGGGTGTGCGTGCTGGCGGCCAGCGCAGCGCCCAGGATCATGGGCGAGGGAAGGTAACCGTCGCTGGTGGCGTGGTGCTCGGTGAGGGTCACGCTGGCGAACCCCCGGGCGTCGGCCCAGGCGCACTGTTCCACGGCCGCCCGGTAGAGGGCTTCGGCCGGCGCACCGCTGTCGGGCGCCCGCATGTCGTAGAGCAGGCTGAGATGGTTCATCACGAGAAATCCATCGCTCAGCCGACCATGACGGCGCCGGCATCGGCATTGATCGACTGGCCGGTGATGGCGCTGGAGCCGTCGCTGGCCAGGAACAGGGCCAGCTCGGTGACCTCCTCGGGGGTGCTGATCTTGCGGAGGGGCACGTTGGCCGTCCACTGCTGGCGCAGCCTGTCGGCGGAGGTCCCCTGCTCGCCGGCGATGCGCTCCAAGTAGCGCTGGAGAAGCTCGGTGTCGATGCTCCCCGGCACCAGGCAGTTGACCCGGATGCCGTGGGGGCCGGCCTCAAGCGCCGAGACCTTGGTCAGGGTCCGGAGCGCCGCCTTGGCCACGGCGTAGTGGCTCTTGCGGGGCAAGCCGTTGTAACCGGCGGTCGAGGAGAAGTTGACGATCGATCCGGATCCCTGCTCGAGCATGCACTGGGCCAGGACCTCTCTGGTGCAGAGCATGGCCGCGGTGACATCGATGGCGATGGTCTTGTTCCAGTTGTCCAGGGTCTGTTCCCAGACGAAGAGGTCGGTTCCCGGCTGGGCGGCGTTGTTCAAGAGGACGTCGACGCGGCCGAACCGGTCGACGGTCTCGGCCACCAGGTTCCCCACTTGGCCCTCGTCGGTCACGTCGGTCGGCACCACCAGGACCGGCCCGGACAGCAGCGAGGCCGTCTCGACCAGTAGTTCGGCTCGCCGTCCGGCCAGGACCACCGGAGCTCCCTCGGCCGAGAAGCGGTCGGCCATGACCCGACCCAGGCCCTCGCCGGCACCGGTGATGATCGTTACCTTGTCCTGCACGGTGCCCATGGCCATTCCTTTTTGTTTGGTCATCTCCGGTCGGATGACTGGCGGCGCCTCGACGACCGCCCCGTATCGAGGTCTGGTCCGTCCATCTCGACCCTTTGGACGGTAGAAGCCTCAGGTGGGCCGGTGGGCGATCCCCTCGCGCAGGATCTGGCGCGCTTCGGGTGAGCCGTCCAGCGCCCGGTTGACCCGGCTGACGGCCCGCCAACCATCGGGTCGCCGCACGAACTCCCACCGGTTGGAGGACGCCCGCCACACCCGGAACCCGTCGCCATCACGAAGGTAGACCCGGGAGTAGCCGGTGGCCACCGCCGTGTCGCCCTCCACCACGAGGTGGGGGAGGGCCATCACGTGGGCGCAGCCGTTTTGGATCAGAGACTGGTGCCCGTCGCCGGCCACCATGGCCCGCAGGTCCTCGCGCCCTTTGAGGGGCTCGGGGATCGTGTCGTAGGTCCCGTCCTCGGTCCAGATCCCGGCGGTGACGTCACCGCTGCCGCTGTCGACCGCTGGGCCGTAGCTGCTGATGAGCTGGTACAGCTCCACTTGGTCCTCGAGCAGCGCAACCCGCTCCTCGAGACGGCGGACTGCTTCTTCCAGATCGCTCATGAGAACCCCCTGGTTCGGTCAGACGAACCGCGCCGGCTGCACCAGCGCTGCGAGTGCCGGCACGGCGCGATACGTGTTGACGTTTGTTTGACGGTCATGTTACAACGGGGGCAGACCACCAACCGTTCGTTTGGACGCGGTGGCGCCGTGCACGGGGAAGTGCTCGGGTGGGGAAGTACTGGACGAGGGGGAGATCATGGGGAGTTCGTCGTGGGCACGGTTGCGTCGCTCGTTGGTCGCGCCTTTAGCAGTGGTCGCGCTGGTACTCAGCGTAGTTGCAGTGTCCGGCGCGGAGCCGGCCGGGGCTGCTTCGAAGGGTACGTACACGTTCTTGTACTCGGGCGATTTCACCGGCGCCACCATGGCCTACACCCAGGCCGAGGTCCTCGGCCTGAAGGTGGCCATCAAGCAGATCAACGCCAAGGGCGGCATCCAAGGGCGCACGGTCGTCCTCCAGACCCAGAACGACCAGAACAACCCCACCACTGCGGTCAGCCTGCTCGAGCAGAAGCTCACCTCGGGCCAGATGCCCGATGCCGTCTATCCGGGCGGTTCGAGCGAGGTCACCCAGGCGCTGCTGCCCATCCTCACCCGCAGCAAGATCCTGTCCATCGACGCCACCAGCTCGGCCACCTTGAACAACCCGAGCAAATACCCCTACTACTTCGGTGACTCAGAGCTCTCGGCGCAGACCGTGCCCCCGTACGTGAACGAGGCCAAGCAGAAGGGCTACAAGAAGATCGGGATGATCTACGGCAACGACGTCTCCGGCCAGGCCTCGATGGAGGGGTTCAAGTCGGCCTTCGAGAAGGCGGGCATGACGTTCGTGTCGGCCAGCTTCCCCGACTCGGCGGTGGACGTCACCCCTCAGCTCGAGAACCTGAAGGCCCAGAACCCGGACATGGTGATCTTCTCCGGCTACGGGGTGCCCACCTTGTACATCCTGAAGAGCCGGGCCCAGATCAGCTGGGACGTCCCCTTTTATGCCGACCTGTTGTCGGGGGCGTTCCCGATCGCCCAGAACATGCCGGCCAGCTCGCTGCACAACGTGTTCGTGGAGACCACCAAGGCATTCCTGGCTGGGAACCCCGCTTCCACCGGCAACCCGGTGCTCAATCAGTTCGTGGCTGACGCCAAGACACTCGGCGGTCAGCAGGTGCTCTCCAACATCGGGGCCGGCGTGACCGGCGTGGGCTATAACGCCCTCGTCCTCATCAACTACGCCGCCAAACAAGCCAAGTCGACTAACGGCCAGACCCTGACGAAGACGCTCGAGAGCCTGAAGAAGGCCAGTCCGCCGGTGCCGTGGGTGTCATATGGAGCACAGAGCCAGTTCGGGAACTTCTATTACACGAGCAAGAACCACTACCCGAACGTGTTCCCGAGCGGGTTCCTCTTCGTCTCACCCGGTATCTACAACACCGATGGGCTCTACGTGCCGGGCACAGGGTCCTGAGGACCCCCGGGACCGGGATGGAGTTGGGTATCGGCCCTGGGCTCCCGGGCATCCCCGTTCCGGGTGACGACCTGCTACCCGCCCGGGTCACGGTGCACCACCGGCGTCGATGACCACACTGTGGTCGGGGCTGTCCGACGGCGCCCTCTACGCCCTGGTGGGCGTGGGGTACAACGTCGTGCTGTTGGCGTCGGGTGTCTTCAACTTCGCCAACGCCCAGCTGATCATGCTCGGGACCTATCTGGCCTACTTCGCCGCGGTGACGCTGAAGCTCCCGGTGGTGCCCACCATCCTGATCGGGGCGCTGGCGGTGGCCCTGATCGCCGTGGTCGAGGAGCGCGTGGCCATCCGGCCGTTGATGGGGCGGCGGGACTCCCATGCCACCCTCATCACCAGCGTCGGCGTCGCCGTCGCCATCGACGGGATCGTGCTGCGGATCTGGGGCTCGCAACCACTGACCGTCCCGGCTCCGTTGTCGTCCAAGCCCCTCAACCTGTTCGGTGGCACGATCGAACCGACGGCGCTCCTGCTCATCGTCCTCGTCATCGTGCTCGGGTTGGGGTTGCACATCCTGTCCAAGAAGACCGTCGTCGGGCTGGCCTCGCTGGCGTCGGCCGAGGACCGCGAGGCGGCCATGGCCCGCGGTGTCAACGTGCGGATGCTGGCCATCGGGGCGTTCGCCGTGGCCGGGCTCATCGCCGGCGCCTTCGGGGTCGTGGTCGGGTCCGGGACGTACGCCAACCCGGGTCTGGGGGACAACCTGGCTCTCTTCGGCTTCGTGGCCATCGCCATCGGGGGCTCGGGTAGCCAGATCGGTTCGCTCATCGGCGGATTCGCCACCGGGATCATCTACGCCGAGGTGTCCCGGTACACCAACGCCGACTGGCCGCAGATCGTCGTGTTCGCCCTGTTCCTGCTCATCCTGCTGACCCGACCCCGTGGCCTCTTCGGCGGGGCCGTGGAGAGACAGGTCTAGTGGCATCCACCATGCCCGGACCGCCGTCCACCCTGCCGTGGCTCCGGACCGCCCGCCCGCTGTCGATGCTGGCCCTCGGGGCCCTGGTGCTGGTGGCCCCGTGGCTCGGCCTCGGGACCTACTGGTCCCGCCAGTTCATCCTGATCGCCATCCTCGCCCTGGTGGTGAGCGGGCTCAATATCAGCCTCGGCTACGCCGGCGAGCTCGCCCTCGGCCAGGTCGCGCTGTACGCGGTGGGTGCCTACGTCGCCGGGTACCTGGCCGTGAGCCATGGCGTCACCGACATCCTTCTCTGCTTGCTCGCCGCCATGGGGGGTGCGGTCGTGGTGGGGTTCGTGTCGGGAATTCCCGGGCTGCGCTTGGGCGGGTGGTCATTGGCCATGGTCACCTTCTTCCTCGTCATCATCATCCCCAACGTCCTCGATCTCCTGTCCGCGCAGACGGGCGGGTCGCTCGGCCTGTCGGGGATCCCGGTCCCCACCATCTTCGGCGCCCAGCTCGTCGGCGACGGCTTCTATGCATTCGTCATCGCCATCACCATCATCTGGTTCGCCGTCTTCCGGAACCTCGTCACCTCGTCCCATGGTGACGCCTTCTTGGTGTTGAAGCAGAGCCCCATCCTGGCCGCCACCCTCGGCATCTCCGTGTACCGGCTGAAGTTGCTGGCCTACGTGGTGGGGGCCATCCCGGCCGGCATCGCCGGCGTGCTCTTCGCCTTCCTGTCCTCGTACATCTCGCCGTCTTCCTTCGCCTTCGCCCTGGCCTTCACCTTCCTCACCGCCTCGGTGGTGGGCGGCTCGCAGTCCGTCTACGGAGCCATCTTCGGGGCGGCCGTCCTCCAGCTCGGCCCCGAGCGGATCGCCTCGTTCCAGAATTATTCCCTCATCGTCTACGGGGCGTTCCTGGTCGTCGCCGGCCTGGTGTTCTCCGACGGCGTCGCCGGGGTCATCCGGTCCGGGTTGAGCCAGGCCCGTCGTCGGGGCTGGCTGCCGGGTGCGGCGCCCACCGGGGCGGTGGGTCCTCCCGTCCCGGCCGACAGCGCGGTGCGGTCCTCGGGGGACGAGGCCGTCCCGGTCATCGGCCCGCTCGCCGGGAAGGTGCTGACCGTGACCAACCTGCGCAAGGACTTCGGTGGTGTGGCCGCAGTCGACGACGTCACGCTCGAGGCGGCGCCGGGAGAGGTGACCGCACTCATCGGCCCGAACGGCTCGGGCAAGACGACGTTGCTCAACCTAGTGTGCGGGTTCTATCGACCCACAGCCGGATCGGTCCGGCTCGGGGAGGTAGAGCTCGGGGGGCTGGCGCCCTTCCGGTCGGCCCGGGCCGGCGTGGCCCGGACGTTTCAGACGCCGCTCATCCCCAAGGGCATGCGGGCCCGAGCATTCGTGTCGACTGGGCGCTATGTCACCCATCGCATCTCCATGATCGCCTCTATCCTGCGGCTGCCCTCGTTCTGGCGCGGCTCGCGGGAGACCGACGTTGAGGCGCTCCGGCTCCTGGCCCTGCTGGGCATCGAGCACGTCGCCGACTCGGAGGTGACGTCGCTTCCCCTGGGCACGCGGCGGCTGGTCGAGGTGGCGAGGTCGCTGGCCGCCGAGCCGAAGGTGTTCCTGTTCGACGAGGTGGGCTCAGGTCTGGACGAGGAGGACATCCATCGCCTGGAAGAGGCCATCGAGATGATCCGGCGGGCGGGCGGGACGGTGGTCCTGGTGGAGCACAACTTCCCCCTGGTGCTGAAGATCGCCGACCGGATCCATGTTCTGAGCCAGGGATCGCTGATCGCCTCGGGCACGGCGGCGGAGATCCAGGCCAATCGCCGGGTCCTCGAGGAGTACACGGGCTCGCGGGACACCACCGAGACAATCGAGGAGCTGGAGTCGGCCGATGCCGGCCCCGCCGCACCGACCGGGGAGCCGCGTTGAGACTGACCGTGGACTCCATTGCCGGTGGCTATGGCGATCTGCAGGTGCTCTGGGGCGTCTCCGCGTCGGTCGAGGGCGGCCATGTGACCGTCGTCCTCGGGAGGAACGGAGCAGGCAAGACGTCGCTCCTCAATGCCGTGGCCGGCTTCCTGCCCACTGTCCGAGCCGGACAGGTCCGCCTGGGCGACCTGGCGCTCGGGCGCCTCACGCCCTTCGAGCGGGTGCGCGCCGGGTTGGCCTACGTGCAGGAAGGAAAGCGGATCTTCCATCGGCGAACGGTGGAGGAGAACCTGCTCCTCGGGGGGTACACGGTAAAGCGCCCGTTCCTTCGCAAGGGTCAACGCCTGCAGGCCTCGGTCGAACGCGCCTACGAGCGCTTCCCGATGCTGGCCGAGCGGAAGAAGATGATGGCGGGGCGCCTGTCGGGGGGCCAACAACAGATGCTGGCCATCGCCCAGGCGCTGATCCCCGAGCCGACCGTGCTCATGCTCGACGAGCCCTCCGCCGGGCTGGCTCCGGCCATCGCCAGCGAGGTGTTCGCCATGGTGGACGGCCTGAAGCGCGACGGGCTGGCGGTGTTGCTGGTGGAGCAGGTGGTTGACAACGCTTTGGCTATCGCCGACGACGTGATCGTCATCGAGGCCGGGCGCGTCGCCGCCTCGGGCCCGGTCGCCGACTTCGACGACACCGACATGGTCAGGGACCTCTACCTGGGTCGAAGCCGGACCGGTTCCGGTGAGACCCGAGGCGATTGACGCCCCCGGGGTCGACTCGGCGACGCCCTCCTGGGCCGGCGTCAGCGGTTCTGAGGGTCGGCTCGCACCTTGCGACGGGCAAAGCGCCACGTCCCGTCGCCGTCGCGTCGGTAGGTGTCGCGGTACCGACCCCAGCGCCAGAGGCCGTTGTCGCTGATCACGAACCAGTAAGCCGCGCCCGTGGCCACCGTTGGGCTCTCGAACTCGATGGTGAGGTTAGACACGTTGTGTCGCATGTAGGTCTGGCCTGTTTCGCCGCCGTGGTCTTCGGCCAGGCCACCCAGCAACGCGCCAATGGCGTCGCGGCCTTCGAGGGGCTCCGGTTCGGTGTCTGTTTCGAAGACGGCGTCGGGCTCGAACAGCAACACCAGCTCGTCGATCCGCCCCCCATCCCCCCAGTGCGTGTATCGGGCGACGAGCTCGCGGATCTCCTCGCGGGCTGCCGTCTCCCATGCCTCCATGGTCATCGGTCCTCCTCTGGTCGTCCGGTCATGATCGCGTAGACCCGAGGACGGTGCCGCGTACCTGACCCCTCCGACCGGGAGTCGACCCCGCGATCAAACCGCGATCAAACACAGAGAGACGAGGTTGTCCAGTGAAACGAGACGTCGAGTTCACTTCAGAGGATGCGACCCTCCGGGGTTGGCTGTACACGCCCGACGGCGACGGTCCTCACCCGGCCGTTGTGGTCACCGGAGGATTCGGGGGGGTGAAGGAGGTGTTCCTCCATCACGACTACCCCCAGGTGTTCGCCGATGCCGGTTTCGTGGTGCTGAATTACGACCACATCAACTGCGGGACCAGCGACGGCGTGCCCCGCCAGGAGCTCGACCCCATCAAGCAGCAGCGCGGCTACAAGGATGCCATCACCTTCCTGGCCGGGCACCCAGATGTGGCCACCGAGCGCATCGGCATCTGGGGGACCAGTTACTCCGGCGGTCACGTGCTGGCCGTAGCGGCCAGCGACCGCCGGGTGAAGTGCGTGGTGTCCCAGGCCATGACCATCAGCGGTCGCGACAACACCATTGCCCGCAACTCGCCGGCGGCGGTGGTGGACCTCTACCGACGGTTTGCCGAGGACCGGCTGGCCCGTCAGCGGGGGGAGGCCCCGGTCGTGGTGCAGGCGTTCGCCGACGACAGCGACTCGGTCCGCTTCATCCGCTCACTTCCGCCCGAGTACGTCGAGAACTGGAAGAACGAGATCACCCTGCGGTCGTGGGAGCACTACGCCGAATACGAGCCGGCGGCCTTCATCGAGCGCATCAGCCCGACGCCGCTGTTGATGATCGTCCCTACCGGGGACACCATGACCCCATCGGTCGATGCACTCCGCGCCTACAACCGGGCCCTTGAGCCCAAGACACTGGTCACGGTGCCGGGCGATCACTACGCCGTCTATGGCGAGGCCTTCGAGGAGACGAGTGGAGCGGCGCGGGACTGGTTCCTCGCCCACCTCTGAGTTGCGAGCTGGGTGGCCGGCGACCTCAATCCGAGGCGCAAGAGCCAATTTGTTCGATCCGCCACGAGCCCGTGGTATGAGCAGGCCCGTGACGGTGTCAGCACGGATAGCAAGGTCAGCACGGATAGCGGCGAAGGAGTGAGTCATGAAGGGCATCGTCTGGAACGGGTCCATCGACGTCACCGACGAGCTGGAGGTCCGCCGGCCCGGTGCGAGCGAGGTGCTGGTGCACATCGCCTATGCCGGGGTGTGTCACAGCGACTACAGCGTGGTGAACGGTACGATCGCCTTCCCCACTCCCGTCGTACTCGGGCATGAGGGGGCAGGAGTGGTGGAGGCAGTCGGCTCGGCCGTGACCAAGGTGGCCGTGGGCGACCACGTGGTGCTGCATACCCTCAGTTACTGCGGGGCCTGCGACCAGTGCGATCGTGGGCGGCCGACCCACTGCCGGTCGTCGCTCGGCGGGCTCAGCCAACCCTTCAGCTATAAGGGGGCACCGGCGTACACGTTCGCCAAGGCCGGCGTGTTCAGCGAGCGCACCGTGGTACACGAGAACCAGGCCGTCCCCATCGACGACGACGTGCCGTTGCGGGTGGCCTCGCTGCTCGGTTGCGCCGTCCTCACCGGCGCTGGTGCCGCCCTCAACCGGGCCAAAGTCGAGCGAGGCTCGAGCGCGGTGGTCTTCGGGGTCGGCGGTATCGGGCTCAATGCCATCCAGGGAAGTCGGATCGCCGGCGCCACCACCATCGTTGCCGTCGACGTGAACCCGGGCAAGGAGTCTATGGCCCGACAGTTCGGGGCCACCCACTTTCTCGGGATGGACGGCAAGGACAGCGGCGACGCCATCCGCCAGATCTGCCCAGACGGTGTGGATTCCTCGTTCGAATGCGTGGGGCGGTCCGACCTGAGCCGGGTGGCCATCGAGGCCCTGGCCGGCGGAGGGAGCTGCGTCCTGGTCGGGACCACACCGATGGATGCCGAGGTCTCGTTCCTGTCCCGTGACCTGTGGCTGGACAAGAACGTCATGGGATGTCGCTACGGCTCGGCCCAGCCTCACCACGACATCCCCACTTACCTGAAGCTGTACCGGGCGGGGCTGATGAAGCTGGACGAGATGGTCACCAACATCTACCCGATCGAGGACATCGGTCGTGCCTTCGACGACATGGCCACGAGCACCGTCGCCCGGACCGTGCTGGCCATCTCCGACATCGCCGACTGACCACGGGGGGACCGTCGCGTCGGGGCCACTAGCCCCAAAGCGACTCCACGGAACCGGCCACCGCCCGTCCCTGATCGCGCCCGGCCCGGGCGACAGGCCCGCGGATCGCCGGGTCGAGGAGGTCGGGCCCGAAGGCGGTAACGGAAGCTTCGTCGGGCCGGACGAATTGGACCCGGGAACCGGCCCGGAGCCGGTCCATGCCGCCCGATACGTCGCTGGTGACGGGCAACAGCTCGTCGATGGGAGCGAGGATCAGCACCGAGTCGTATCCCTCGGCCAGGTCGGCGTTGAGGACCGAGCGGAAGCCGCCGTCGATGTAGCGGCGCCCATCGACGGTGACCGGTGGCCAGACACCGGGGACGGCGGAACTGGCGGCGACGGCGTCGACCATGGGCACAGTGCCGCCCTCGTCGAAGACCCGCTCCTCACCGGTGAGGGCGTCGACGGCCACGATGCGAACGGGCCGGTCGGGCCAGGTGTGGCTGGGAAGCCGTCCGGCGATGATCTTCAGCCTCTCCTCCTCGGGAACGGTGTCCGTCGTGAGGGCCATGGCGCCGACCGCCACCCGGAGCTCCATGGCGCTCGAGGTGGCCGCCACCGCCTCGGCAAAGAATTGCTCTAGATCGGCCAGGCTCGAAGGCGCGGCCAGCTCGGCCGGGCTGCGAGCCGGGTCCACTTGGCGAGCGAAGAGGTCCTCGAGCGATAGGTTGCCGGTGACCTGGGCCGCCACTGTCGATCCGGCAGACGTGCCGACGACCAGGTCGGCGCCGGTGGCGTCGACGCCGCTGTCGGCCAAGCCGGTCAACACCCCAATCTCCCAGGCGATGCCGGCCACGCCGCCACCGCCGAGGACCAACGCACGGGTGCTCATCGGGCGGCGGCGTGGGTGAAGGCCGGGTTCGCCGCCTGGGCGGCGACGTGGCGACCAGCCAGGTACCCGAAGGTGACGCCGTGGGCGATGGTGGCCCCTCCCGACGGGTAGGCCCAGCCGAAGGCGTTGGCCGCTGTGTTGCCCGCGGCATAGAGCCCGGGGATCGGCGAGCCGGCCCGCGACACGACCTGGCTGTCGGCGGTGACCCTGGGGCCGCCGTTGGTGCCCAGCGTGCCCGGGTAGAGGGCCACTGCGTAGTAGGGGGCGGCCCCGAGGGGCCGCAACGGCGGTACGCCCATCAAGCCGAACTGATGGCGGCCGAAGTCCGGGTCGGTGCCCTGTTCGGCGTTGGCGTTGTAGCGGGACACGGTGGCATCGAGGGTCCCCGGCTCGATGCCGATCCGGCCGGCCAGCCCGGCGATGGTGTCGGCCCGCACGACCCACTCGGGTACGGGCTGTCCCGGGGCGATGGACAGGATCTGGGTCGTCTCCTTGGCCTCGTGGTCGAAGATCATCCACGCCGGTGCCCGGTTCGGGAACTCGGCCGTCGAGGCGTCGAAGGTCCCGAATGCCTTGGGGAAGTCGTTGTAGGGGACCGCCTCGTTGGCGAAGCGGTGCCCGTGCCCGTTGACGACGATCGAGCCGGGCATGCCCCGGCCGCCCTCGAACTGGGGGACCGGCTCGCCATGGTTGACGATGGCCGGGTCGAACATGGCCGGCGTCCCCCAGTACGAGTTCAAGTTGGCCAGGGCGGCGCCGGCCTCGGTGGCCATGACCAGCCCGTCGCCGACGTTGTTGGGTGGCGACAGGGGTTCGACGTCATAGCCGATGAGGTCTCTCACCATGTCCCTGTTCCACTCGAAGCCGCCACAGGCCAGGACCACACCCTTGCGGGCGCCGAGGAACACGTCGTTGCCATCGTGCTCAGCCCGTACGCCCACGATGGCCCCGGCGGAAGTGATCAGCTCCCGCGCCGGCGTGGCCAGCCGGATGCCCACGTCCCGGGCCAAGAGCCCCTTCCACAGCATGCCGATGAGTGCGGCGCCCTTCGGTCGGACGTCTTCGGCCTCCCGCCGGGCCAGCTCGGCGTCGAAGTCGGGGTCGGTGGCCCCGAAGAGGTCTTCGGCCAAGGTGGTGTAGGAACCCAGCGACATGAGCGTGCCCCGGGACACCAGGCGGTCACGCCAGTCGGGCAGCTCGGTGCCGAAGGGGTAGGGGACGGGCTCCACCGATCGGCCACCGGGCTTCTTCCCCGGCACGTCGTAGGGGAAGTAGTAGTCGGGGAAGAAGGTGAGCGACGTCATGGTCACCGGCGTGTTCGTCTCGAGGTAGTCGAGGGCCACCGGTGCGCTGTCCACGAAGACCTCCAGGAGGGCAGGATCGGGCTCCACCCCCATGGCCAGATGGCGAATGTAGGCCAGGGCCTCCTCTCGGCTGTCTTCGAGGCCACTCTCGGCCATGTGGGCGTTCTGGGGAATCCACAGCACCCCGCCCGAGACCGCCGTGGTCCCCCCGATCATGTCGGTCTTCTCGATCACGATCGTCCGGGCGCCGCCGTCGGCGGCCAAGGTCGCCGCAGTCAATGCGGCTCCGCCCGACCCGACGACGACGACGTCGACGACCTCGTCCCACGAATCTGGTAGCTCGACGATCATGGCCCTCCCCGGTCGGAACTGGTGCCCTCATAGTAGAAGAGGGCCCGCGGTCCTCCCAGTTGGCTCGAACGGCCATTGGATAGGTTGATCGCCATGCGATTCTCCACTGCCCTGTTCGCCACCGACCACGCCGTCAATCCCGTCACCGCCGCCGTGGCGGCCGAGGTCCGGGGCTTTCACGCCTTCTACGTCCCCGAGCACACCCACATCCCTGTCGAGCGGGGGACTCCGCACCCGCTGACCGGTGACACGCTGAACGACGAGTACCGGAGGACCCTCGATCCGTGGGTGACGCTGGCCGCCGTGTCCTCGGCGACGGAGCGCATCAGGCTGGGGACCTCGATCGCCCTCGTGGCCGAGCATCATCCCATCACCTTGGCGAAGGAGATCGCCACGCTTGACTATCTCTCGGGTGGTCGTGTCGTCCTCGGTGTGGGGTACGGCTGGAACCTGGAGGAGTTGGCCCACTTCGGGGTGGACCCGTCCCAGCGACGCGTCGTTCGCGAATGCGTCTTGGCCATGCAAGCGCTGTGGACACAGGACGAGGCGACGTTCTCGGGAGAGTTCCTGAGGTTCGGGGCGAGCTGGTCGTGGCCCAAGCCCGTACAGCCGAGGCTGCCCGTCCTGGTCGGTGGGGCGGCGGGGACCAAGACGTTCGCCCACATCGCCGAGTACGCCGAAGGCTGGATGCCCCACGGCGGCGCCGGGCTCGGCACCTCGCTCCCCGTCCTCCGCCAGGTCTGGGACGACGCGGGACGGGATCCATCGTCCCTCGAGGTGGTCATCATGGGGGTCGTCCCTGATCCTGGGAAGCTCGAGCACTACCGCTCGCTCGGAGTAGACGAGATCGTGCTCGGCTTTCCCACCGACAGTACCGGCGAGATGGAACGGGCGCTCGACGGTTACGCAGGAATCATCGCCGAGTTCTCGTAGGGCCGGGTGGGACCTCGGTCGGCGTCAGCCACGTCACTACCATTGGCGAAAGCTCATCGCATGGTCGTGCCGACCCCGTCGGCCCCAGTCACAAGGAGTTCACCATGGAGACCCCCAGGAACGAATGGACCCGAGACGCGGAGCCCATCAAGATCGGCTGGCTCGGCTCCGCCCTCGACGGCCCCGGCGGCGGTTACGACAAGATCCACCGGATGGCGTTCGACGAGGCCATCGAGCAGGGATATCTCGACCGTCCGGTCGAGTTCGTCATCCACGCCGAACGCGGGCTGCCCACCGGTTCGGCCCGCAATGCCATGGACGGGTTCCGGTACCTCGTCGACCAAGGGTGTATCGGCGTCGCCGGTGCCTACAGCTCTGACAACGCCATGGTCGTCGCCCCGCTGGCCAACGAGCTGCGGGTCCCGCTCATCAGCTGGGCCGGCACCGAGCAGCTCGGCGGCGAGTACTGCTTCCGGCTCGGAAACGGCGACTGCGGAGCCGACGCCGCGCTGTGCGCATCGTGGCTCGCCCGGAAGGGATACAAACGGATCGCCGTCCTGAGCGAGATCTCGCCCAACGGCGAAGAGTACTTCCGGTTCTTCCGACAGGAGTGCCGTCGACACGGCTTGAGCATCGTGGCCCTCGAGACGGTGAGCCAACACCCTGCCCGTCTGGCCGACAACCTCGACAACCTCCGGCAGTCGGCGCCCGACGCACTGTGCTACATGGGCTACGGCATGCTGGCCCTCCAAGGGTTACTGCGCCAGGCCCTCGACGAGCTCGCCTGGGACCCACCCCGCATCATGAGCACTGCGTTCATGTTCTACCTCATGGGCTTCGAGAAGTTCGAGGGGTGGGTGGGCATCGATCAGTTCGACCCGAGCAACCCGAGGGTCGGTGGATTCCACGACCGGTTCGTCGCTCGCTACGGCGAGGACCCGCCGCTGTGGCCCAACGCCATCCCGGTCCTGGCCTACGACACGGCCCGCGTGCTGGCCGAGGGGCTGTTCCGGGCACCAACCCTCACCGGCACCGGCCTGAAGCACGGGCTGGAGAGAATCCGCTTCATGTCGAGCACCACCGGCGGCCCGCGCACGCACATCGCCTGTGCGCCGTACGAGCACGGCATGTTCCGTGGCGACTGGCTGCTGTATGGACGGGTACGCGACGGGGCGCTGGAGTTCGAGGGCCTCTTCGAGCCCTGACCCTCAGGCCGTCGCCTGCTCGGCTGGCTCAACCAGCGATAGAGGGGCCCTGCCCTCCCCGTTTGGATAAAATATGTGAATGAACCTGGGTCTGGACCATGCTCGAGTGCTGATCGCGGGCGGATCCCTGGGGATGGGCCGATCGGCGGCCGAGGTGTTCGCCGGCGAGCAGGCCCGGGTGGCCGTCCTGGCTCGGGGCCGATCGGCTGTGGAGGAGACGGAGTCCACCCTCCTCGCGATGGGCAGCCCCGAGGCCATCGGGCTCGTCGCCGACATCACCGACCGGGCCGAGCTCGAACGTGCCTTCGACGTGCTCCGCTCGCGGTGGACGGGCTTGGAGGTGCTGGTCAACGCAGCCGGGCCGGTGGAGGTGGGCGTCGGGGCCTTCGAGGAGATCGACGACGACGAATGGAAGGCGACCTTCGACATCGGGACCCTGGGAGCGGTGCGCTGTGTCCGCTGCGCCCTGCCCATGCTCCGCCAGGGGGCGTTCGGCCGCATTGTCAACGTGTCGGCCCACTCGACCCGGCGCCAGAGCCCGGAGCTGGTCGCCTACACGGCAGCCAAGGCGGCACTGACCAGTCTGACCAAGAACCTGGCCCAGTCGTTAGCCCCGGAGAACATCCTGGTCAATGCGGTGTCACCCGGCTCCTTCCTGTCAGAGGGTATGGAGGGGTACCTGGATTCCCTGCCCCCTGAGCGCGGTGTCGACAGCGAGAGCCTGACCGACGCCATGCGCGTCATCCGGGAGGACTTCGGCCATCCCGCCTACCTCGGTAGAGCCGGCGACCCAGCCGAGATCGGGCCGGTCATTGCCTTTCTGGGATCGAGGGCGAACACCTATATGACCGGTGCCGACGTCAACGTCGACGGCGGTTCGGACTTCGCCTGAGGGGCCCCCGAGCACCAACCTGGTCGGCGAACCGTGGCCTGTTCGGGCCGACATAGTAAGTGCTAGGGTTCATGGCCGATCGAACGATGTGTCGAAGGGGGCGCTGCGATGACAGGCGTGTTTGGCGATCTGCGCGTGATCGATCTGTCCTGGGGGACGGCCGGTCCGATGACGACCATGCTGTTGGCCGACAACGGAGCAGAGGTCACGCGGATCGAACCTCCCGACGGCGATCCGTTCCGCCATCAATCCGGATACCGGGTCTGGCACCGGGGCAAGCGCAGCGCACGGATCGACCTGCGCTCGGATGAGGGTCGTGCGACCATCCGTCGCCTCCTGGACGGGGCCGACGTGCTGGTCGACAGCTTCTCACCGGGGACCATGGCCCGCCTCGGCCTTGACCACGACAGCCTGCAGGCGATGAATCCGCGGCTCATCACCTGCTCGATCACCGGGTACGGCGATCATCCCCAACACCGGGACCGGCCCGGCTACGACGGGTTGGTGGCTGCGCGCACCGGGCTGCTCTACGACCAAAAGGGCCGCCGGGGCACGGCCATGGAGTACATCGACGGTCGTCCCGGGCCCCACCCCGAGTTCGACGCGCCCGAAGGGCTGGTCCGGGGGGCCGACCGGGCCGGGCCCGTCTTCCCCCGCACGATGTGGCCCAGCATCGGAGCGACCTACTCGGCCGCGCTGGGCATCGCCGCCGCGCTTCGAGCACGAGAGGTCACCGGGGTCGGGCAGCAGGTGACGACCTCGTTGCTCCAGGGGGCGCTCGCCTCCGTCTCGCTCATCTGGCAGCGGGTCGAGAACCCCGATGCGCCCCTCTATTGGATGTGGCCCGTCGACTCGCGGGCCATCGAGGGCCTCTACGAGTGTGCCGACGGAAAGTGGGTGCACCACTGGACGCTTCGGCCCCGGTGGGTCTTCGCCTCGGCCGAGCAAGACGAGCTGGGCACCGTGAGCCTGGATACGTCGTACCGCGACGACCCCGATCGGGTGTCGATGGAGCCCGACGGGCTGCTGACCGGCATCTTCTTGCACCCCCTGCTCACCGAGGCGTTCAAGAAATTCCCGGCCGCGGCCTGGGAGAAGGCGGCCGAGGCGGCGGGGTTGGGCGTGACGGTCGTGCGCCCGCCGGCGGAGGCACTGGCCGACGAGCTGTTCCTGGCCGACGGCTGCGTGGTCGAGGTCGACGACCCCGAAGTCGGGCCCATCCGCCATGCCGGGTCGTTGCTCGACTTCTCGGCCACCCCGGGGGCGATCTCGGGGCCGGCGCCGCGCTCTGGACAGCACACCGACGAGGTCCTCCACGAGGCGGGGGCGCCCGGCCCGGTCACGGCACCGGGACCCGCAGGCCGGCACCTGGACTATCCGTTGGAGGGCGTCCGCGTGCTCGACCTCGGCCTCGGCGTGGCCGGGCCGTTCACGGGCCGGGCCCTGGCCGATCTGGGTGCCGACGTCATCAAGGTCCATGCCCTGCACGACACCTACTGGGCCGGTACCCACATGGGCCTCGGCACCAACCGCGGCAAGCGGAGCATCGCCTTGAACCTGAAGCACGAAGGGGGGCGTGCCGCCCTCGACAAGCTGATCGCCCAGGCCGACGTCCTGACCGTGAATTGGCGCCCGGGGGCGGCGGCGCGACTGGGCATCGACTACGAGACATTGCAACGGCGCTACCCGAGTCTCGTGTACTGCAACACGCGGGGCTACGAGAAGGGCCCCCGCTCCGACCTGCCCGGCACCGACCAGAACGCGGCTGCTCTCACCGGCAGCGAATGGGAGGACGGAGCGTGCGACGCCGGCAATCCACCGATGTGGAGCCGCTCGAACATGGGGGATACCGGCAACGCCCTGCTGGCGGCCATCGCCATCGCCGCTGCGTTGTACCACCGGGACAGAACCGGTGAGGGCCAGGAGGTGAGCACCTCGATCGTCAACGCCGGTCTGCTGCACACCTCCTACGCCTGGATACACGCCGACGGGAGGCCCGGCGACTGGGAGCACGTCGACGGCCAGCAGTACGGTCTGTCGCCCTTCTATCGCCTGTACGAATGCGCCGACGGGCGCTGGCTGTTCCTGGCCGCCGTCTCCGACCCGGAGCGTGAACGGCTGGCCACGGTCGTCGGCGAGGACGTGCCCGGTCTTGGCGACGGCCGAGCCCACGGCGACACCGCCCACGACGACACCGTGGCCAAGGCCCTGGCCGCCTACTTCCTCGAGCGACCTGCTCCACAACTGTTTGCCGAGCTGGACAACTCGGGCGTGCCCGTCGAGATCGTGGACGAAGAGTTCTGCCGCACGCTGTTCGACGACGTCGATGCCCAGGCCGCCGAGCTCGTCAGTACGACGTGGGCGGGCAACGTCGGGCGGTTCGAGGACCCGGGGCTGCTGGTCAACGTGTCTCCGGCAAAGCCGGTGATACAGCGCGGCCCGAGCCTGTGCGGCGAGCACACCCGCCAGCTCCTGAAGGAGCACGGGTATTCCGATGACGACGTCGATGCACTGGCCGCGGCCGGTGCCGTGCTCGATGCGCCGGTGATCCAGCCATGAGTGACGACAGCGGCCCCTCGAGGCCGGCGCCGATCGTGACCGAGGACAACGAGGTCTTTTGGCAGGCGGCGGCGGAGGGTCGCCTGGTGGCGCAGCAGTGCGCGGGCTGTGGCCGGCTCTGCCACCCGCCGAGGCCGATGTGCCCTTCGTGCCGCTCCGTCGAGCACGCGACGGTCGACCTGGCCGGTACGGGCGTGGTCTACAGCTATTCCATCCTCCACCATCCGCAGAACCCGGCCTTCACCTACCCGGTCGTAGCCGCGCTGGTCGAGCTGGACGAGGGCGTCCGTGTCCTCTCCAACGCCGCCCAGGCGTCGAGGTCGGGCTAGAGGTTCCAGACGCGGGCGGCATTGCCGCTGAGGACGAGCTCCCGCTCGTGCTCGTCGACGCCGGTGAACATGTGCTCGACTGTGGCACGGGAGTTGGGCCAGCTCGAAACCGGGTGCGGGTAATCGGATGACCACATGATGTTCTCGATCCCGAGGCGTTCGTGAGCGTGCCGCACGGCATCCGGTTCGTCGATAAAAGTGAGGAACACGTTCTGGCGGAAGTAGTGGCTCGGAGGCTTGGTCAGAGCCGGGAACTCGTAACCCTGGCGGGCCATGAGGTCGTCGACGATGTACAGCCACCACGAGACCCAACCGAGACCGGGCTCGACGAACACGACCTTGAGGCGAGCGAAGCGTTCGAAGACCCCGCCCATGATCCACATCCCCAGTGCTTCTGCCGCCGACAGGGGGACGCACGGCACGAAGATGCCCTTCTGTGGCGTCGGGTCACGCCGGGCTAGGTCTTCGAGTGCGGTGTTCATGCCGATGTGGCAGCAGATCGGCAGGTCGGTGTCCTGGATCACCGACCACAGGGGGTCGTAGCGTTGGTCCCAGTAGTCGGGGAGCCCGAGCTCGGCGGGGAAGACGGGGAGCTGCAGCGACTTGCACCCCTGAGCCGCCGCCCGCCTCACCTCGTCGACGGCCGCATCGATGTCGTGGATCGGGATCTGGTAGGACACGACCAGGCGCTTGGGATCGGCGGAGGCGAACTCGGCCAGCGTGTCGTTGAACGCCCGGGTCGATTCCTTCCATCCGTTCTTCACCATGTACAGGTAGCGAAAGGCGCTGACCTCACAGTAGGTGGCCGACGCCGACACGCCGTCGAGGTCCATGTCCTTCAGGCGCTCGTGGGCGTCGGTGTGCCCGGCGCGCTCGCTGGCTGCATGCTTGCGGTTGCTGGCCATGCTGACCGTGGGATCGGGGGCCAGGCCGTGCTGTTCCCGCCAGCGCTGATTGGCCGTCGAGGAGGCCATGGCCATGACCGACTTGCGGAAGGCAGTGACGGCGTCGTCGTAGTCGCGGTGGAACTTGGGAGCCAGGTTCTGCTTGACGCTCTCATGGCTCAGGTCGACATGGTCATCCGAGGAGATCAACCGCTCCGTGATCGCTGACACCATCGGGTCCTCCTTAGACTG
>DATDHU010000074.1:0-28992 GCA_036521415.1 Acidimicrobiales bacterium | reverse complement strand
TCAGGCAATGGTTGTTTGGCTCTCCGTGTCCACGCTCATGAGATCGTGGACCACGCCACGAACCAACTCCATGACCTCAGCGGTTGATGCATCTCCGAACATGCCCGTGGACCCCATGAGGGCGCCCATCACTGCGCCGATGGAACAGGCCATCCGCACTCGCTGAGCCAACGGGAGGGCGGGACTGGACAAGAAGCGACGAAGTTGTTGTTCCAGGTCGTCATGCTCTGATCGATGGTGATCGCTCTGCTCGAGCTGCTCGAGTGCGTTTCGATTGCGTTCGTGCAGGAGGAAGAGGGCGCGGTTGGCCACAACCTGGTCGATGAAGTAGTCGAGGAGCCCTAGCCACACGTCGACCTGCAGTTGGCCATCGTCGAGGTTCTCGAGGCGGCCGAATGCAACCCGGCTCAGAGCATGGAGCCGCATGTGGAGCTCGAGGAGTATGTCCTCCTTGCGTTCGAAGTGGTAGTAGAGCGCTGCCTTGGTCACTTGCAGCCGCTCGGCGATCTCACGGAGTGACGTCTTGTCGTAGCCCTGCTCGTTGAAGAGCTCCAGCGCAACGTCGAGGATCTGGTCACGAGTCGACCCACGTTCGCCCGCGGATCCTTCTCCACCTGGGCCTTGGCCTCTCTGACGAACCTGGCTCCGCTTCCGGTGCTGCTGCGCGTCTCCCTGTACTGATTGCCCTGACTCTTCCATGAGGTCTAGTTTACTTGACGGCCGGCAAGTCAGCCCGTAAGGTACGAACCTGTACCTGCCTGCCGACAAGTAAGGAACCCTCTAATGGGCAATTCGCTGATGATCGAAGCCGAGGGTCTGAGGAAGCGTTTCGGCTCGACCGTCGCGCTCGATGGCGTCGATCTTCAGGTGGCAGCCGGCTCTATTCTGGGCGTCCTCGGGCCGAACGGCGCAGGAAAGACCACCGCCGTCCGAATCCTGACCACCCTGACCGTGCCCGATGCCGGCTTGGCCCGGGTGGCGGGACACGACGTGGTGACCGAGGCCGCTGCTGTGCAGCGGAACATCGGCGTCACGGCGCAAGACGCCACGGTCGACGAAGTCCTGACCGGCAGGCAGAACCTGGTGATGGTCGGACGGCTGAGCGGCCTACGGCGGGCCGAGGCTCGCTCCCGAGCGACCCAGCTCCTCGATCAATTCGATCTGGCCGACGCCGCCGACCGCATGCTCAAGGAGTACTCGGGCGGGATGCGCCGACGCCTCGACCTCGCTGCCGGGCTGGTCACCCGACCGCCTGTGCTCTTCCTTGACGAGCCCACGACCGGTCTCGACCCCACTAGCCGGGTTCGGATGTGGGACGTGATCCGAGGGCTCGTCGCCGACGGCGTCACGCTGCTCCTCACCACGCAGTACCTCGACGAGGCCGACGAGCTGGCCGACCGCATCGTGGTCATCGACCACGGTCAGGTGATCGCCGGAGGCAGCGCCGCCCAGCTCAAGGCCGAGACCGGCGGGGCACGCCTCGAGGTCACGCTGAGCGAGGCCCATCCTGCGGCATCGGACGCGCTCGACCCCTTCGTCTCCGGTCCCGTGCACGTGAGTCACGACGGGCGGCGATTGCGGGCGCCGGTGCGGAGCGGGTCCGGGCTGGCCACGACCGTCGTGCGGGCACTCGATGCCGCCGGAGTCACGGTCGACGACGTCGAGGTTCGTCAGCCTTCGCTGGACGACGTCTTCTTCGCCCTCACCGGCCATCCGACGGAGGCGATCGCCGGTGACGCCGAGCCAGAGCCGTCGTTCGCCGAACTGGAGGTTGTCCACTCATGACCGTCGTCCTCGCTCCGGTCGACCCCTTCATTCGACCGTCGCGTCCCAGTGGGTTGGCGCGCCGGATCGGTGACATCGCCGTGCTCACCGGGCGCAACCTGGTCCACATCGCACGGGAGCCGCTCCAACTATCGGACGTCACCGTCCAGCCGGTGCTGTTCACGTTGCTGTTCGTGTACGTGTTCGGTGCCGGCGTCGTCCTGCCGGGCGGTGGAAGCTATACCGACTTCGCCATTGCCGGCCTGCTCGCCTTGAACCTCACCACCTCGGCCATGGGTACCGCGGTCGGGTTGAGTACCGACCTCAACAGCGGTGTCATCGACCGCTTCCGGACCCTTCCCATGTGGCGACCCGCCGTGCTCGTCGGGCGATCGCTCGCCGACCTCTCGACTGCGGCCATCTGTGCGCTCATCGTCGCTCTCACCGGGCTGGTCATCGGCTGGCGACCGGGGGGCAACGTGGGATCGACCATTGCCGGGTTCGCCATCTTCCTGCTCTTCAGCTACGCGCTCTCCTGGGGATGCGCCTGCCTGGGCATGGTCAGCAAAGGCCCGGAGTCTGCCCAGGGGGTGGGGCTCGTCATCCTCTTCCCCTTGGCCATCGTCTCCAATGCGCTCGTCCCCACCGAGCACATGCCTTCCGTCTTGCGGTTCATCGCCGATTGGAATCCGGTGAGCGCGGTAACAACCGCGGCTCGCCAGCTGTTCGAGAACCCGAATCCGTCGGCGGCGATCCATGCCTGGCCGATGCAACACCCCATCGCTGCATCACTGCTCTGGTCTGCTGCGCTCTTGGTGATCTTTGCCCCGCTGGCTACCCACTTGTACCGACGGCGCACGACCGACTGAGCTGCGACCGATCTCGGGTCTGGCACCCGGCTACTTGTCAGGTCGTGAGGCAGCCTTTCGGCGACTCCTCGGGCCCTCCAGGGCTTCGGGTCCGCTGAGAAAATCGGTTCGACGGAGGCGGGAGAGAATCCCAAAGTCACCGAGGACGTCGGCCCCGAGGCCTTCGGCTGCCTTCTGGTCCAGGCGCCCCGACAAGATTCCAACGACCACGGCAGGGGAGCCGGTGAGGACAAGGTTGGGCGCTATCGCAGACCCGGTCCGGAATCGGACTTCTCCTTGGACCGATTCCATGGTCACCGGAGACCCGTCGGCCCGGATCTCTATTTCTGCTCGAGGGCGATCGGCTTGTGTCCCGCCGAAGATGAAGGCCACGGGAAAGTCGAGCCAGGTGCTGCGGAAGGTTTCGGTTTCTTCCATCTCATCCATGAGGGGCGACCCCCACCGGGCCAGCGCCCGCAACGGTTCACCGAGGTACTCCCCCCAAGGAGTTAGGCGGTAGCCACCCTCGTCATCCCGAGTGACGACGCCGTCCTCCTCGAGCTGGCGCAACCGTGCCGCCAACAGGTTGGTCGGGATGCCGGGAAGGCCGGATTGGAGATCGCTGTAGCGGCTGGCCCCGAGCAACAACTCGCGGGCGATCAACATCGTCCAGCGATCTCCGATGATGTCGAGCGCCTTCGCCAGGGCACAGTACTGATCGTACGAACGCATACGTCCAGCATATCGCTGAACTAGATTAAATCAAGTTAGGGCACTTGACTTAGTAAAGCAGACGGGTTTATAAAAGAAAGCATGCAAAGACGCTCCCTGGTCCTGATCGCCCTCTGCCTCGCAGCATTCATCATCAGTCTCGACGTGACCATCGTGAACGTGGCACTGCCCACACTGGTCCGGGAGCTCGGGGCCACCTCGACGCAGCTCCAGTGGGTGGTCGACGCCTACAGCCTCGTCTTCGCCGCCCTGATCTTGGCCGCAGGCAGCCTGAGCGACCGGTTCGGGCGAAAGGGCACACTGCTCATCGGGCTGGCCGTCTTTGCCGCTGGAAGCCTGGCCGGAGCGGCGTCGGGGACGACGGGAGAGCTCATCGGCTCACGTGCGGTGATGGGGCTCGGGGCCGCGCTCATGTTCCCGTCGACCCTCTCGTTGCTCGTGAATGTATTCACCGAGCGCAAGGAACGGGCCCAGGCCATCGGATTGTGGGGCGCGACCACCGGAGTCGGGATCGCCATGGGTCCGATCGTCGGCGGATGGCTCTTGGGACGATTCTGGTGGGGGAGCGTGTTCGTGTTGATGGCCCTCGTCGCCGGCGTGATCGCGGCTCTCGTTGCCCTCTCGGTCCGGACGTCACGCGATCCAAAGACGCCGCCGCTTGACTGGCGTGGGTTGGCGCTGTCGATCGCCGGCATGGCTGTGCTCGTGTTCGGCGTGATCGAGGCTCCCGGCTGGGGGTGGCAGTCCCCGGTGGCGCTGGCGACCATCGCCGGTGGGGCGGGACTGCTCACCATCTTCGTCATTGCCGAGCGGCGGACACCGAACCCGATGCTGGACGTCGTCCTGTTCCGAAATCCACGCTTCACGGCGGCCAGCGTCTCGGTCGCCATTTCGTTCTTTGCGCTGTCGGGCTTCATCTTCCTCGTCACGCAGTACTTCCAGTTCGTAAAGGACTTCTCTCCTCTGGGCACCGGCGTTCGGCTGTTGCCGGTGGCCGGTTCTGTGGCCGTCACGTCGGTCGTGGGCACGAAGCTCGCCGTGCGGGTCGGCAACAAGGTGATCGTCGGAGCCGGACTGCTGCTCTTCGCCACAGGGCTCTTCTGGACTTCGACGTCGTCCGGTTCGACCTCCTACCTGGTCATCGTGGGCCAGATGCTGTTCCTCGGGTCGGGGATGGGCCTCACCAGCGCTCCAGCTACCGAAGCGATCATGGGTGCTGTCCCGACGGCCAAGGCCGGGATCGGTTCGGCGGTGAACGACGCCACCCGACTGTTCGGTGGCACCCTCGGCGTCGCCGTCATCGGGAGCGTCGCCACCTCGCTCTACACGAGCCGGCTGGTCTCGACCCTGCCGGCCGGAATTCCTGGCCGGGCGTTCACTGGTGCGAAGGGCTCAGTCGGAGGCGCAGTGGTTGCCTCCGGTGTGCTCTCGCACGCGGGGCTCGACCGGGCAGCACACGGCCTGGCCACCAGCGCGACAAATGCTTTCATCTACAGCATGTCGGGGGGCTGCCGAGTGGCCGGCGCCATCAGCGTTGTCGGGGCGTTGGTGGCCATCGCCTTCCTTCCCGCACGGCCGGGCAAGGACGGCAAGGCCGCATTGCAGGCCGCCTCGGAGTCGGTGGCGAACCTGCCAGCGAGTGAGTTGGCGCCCGACGCAAGGGTCGGCACCTGAGTCGACATGACGGTCTCGCTCAGTTTTGGAACACATTCGACAGCAGAAGGGTGACAACAATGACCGCAGTTGCAGAGGTACGAGGCTTCAGGGAAGTAAGCAGTCCGTCGGGCGGCTCGCTGCACGTTCGGGACCACCCCGGCGACGATGTGCCAATGGTCGTGATGCATGGATTTCCCGACGACCTTCGCATCTATGACCGACTGATCCCCTTCCTCGCGCCCCACCGAGTCATCGCATTCGACTGGTTCGGGTACGGCCACTCCGGCCGTCGGGGAACGCAGCCCTTCGACCGTGCGGACCGGCAACGGGACATTGCTGCCGTATTGGATGGGCTCGATCTACGACGCGTGATACTCGTAGCTCACGACGCCTCGGGACCCGAAGCGATCGAGTTCGCCTCGACCCATCCCGAGCGAGTCGAGCGCATCGTGCTGCTCAACACCTATTACGGTCGAGATGATTCGCTGCACGTCCCCGAGATGATCGGGCTCATGGCCGATCCAGAGTTCAGGCCGCTGGTAGACGCCCTCATGGATGACGAGAATCAGCGCCTCTGGCTGCTGCTCCACACCGCCCGCCGCTTTGGGCTCGATCCGGGGGACACCGAGGGCATCGGAGCCGTATCGGTGCTTCCCCAGTTCTTCGGGGATGCCGACCACCCAGATGCGTTGGCCGAGATCCGCGCATGGATAGCCGACCTACCTCGCGCCCTCGATGAACAGGACGGCCGGATTGTCGCCGGCCGGCTGTCGGCGAGCGAGATCCCTGTGAGCATCATCTTTGGGGCAGACGACCAGTTTCTGAATCCGGACATTGCCCGCCACCTTGCAGGGCTGTTTGCGCACTCCGACCTGCACCTCGTCGAAAGCGCGTCACACTGGCCCCAGTGGGATCAGCCCGAGCTCGTGGCGAAGATCATGCTCGAGCCACCGGACTCGGTATAGGACTACGACTCGAACGGTGCACAGCAAGCCCGGCACCCCAGCCGGCCATCAGCTGCGCCGTTGTCTACGGCAAGTCTGTGGGATACGTGACCGAGACCTCTTCGATCGACCCCGATTGTTGGTGATGAAACGCTCGGCGCCCGCCGAGACGGCCGTTGCCAGATGCACGGCATCCGCCCAACGCAACCGGTACGAGGCGCCGAGCGCCACCGTCTTGCACTCGCCCAGCTTGCCCGTATACCGACAGGGGCCCCGGCTAGGCCGCGTGGAGGCGCATGCTGGGCGCCTCCGTCAGTCGGTGGCTGCGAGCTCGACCGGCGTGGCGATGACGTCGACGAGGGCGTCCCCACGCAAGACGGTCAGGGCCAACGGCTGGCCGATGGCATCGCCGAGCATGAGTCGCTGCAGGGTCTGCGCACTCACCACCGCCTCGCGGTTGGCACTGAGCAGGAGGTCGTCGGTGTGCAGCCCGGCTCGCGCCGCCGGTCCGCCGGGTACGACCTCGGCGATCCGCAGCCCCGTCTTCTGTGCCCGTTGCGCAGCCAACAGTGGGGGAAGGGGAGCCGGAGTCCCGGCCACCCCCAGGTAGGCCCGGCGCACCCGGCCCTCAGCCATCAGGGCAGCGATGATCTGGCGGGTGATCGAGTTGATCGGGATGGCCAGGCCCACCCCGACGCCGGCGACCGCCGTGTTGACGCCCACCACCTCACCGGAGGCCACGACCAGGGCACCACCCGAGTTCCCGGGGTTGAGGGCGGCGTCAGTCTGGATCACGTCGTCGATGATCCGCACGTTGTTGCCCGCTCTGGTCGGCAGCGAGCGGCCCAGGGCGCTGACCACGCCGGCGGTGATGCTGCCGGCCAAACCGAGAGGGTTGCCGACCGCCACGACCAGCTGCCCCACCTTGAGCTGGGCTGCCTCACCCAGCTGGGCCGGTGCCGGGGTCACGCCATCGGCACGCACCACGGCCAGGTCCGAGAGCCGATCCGTGCCCACGACGTGGAAGGGGACGGCCGTGCCATCGGCAAAGGCGACCCGGCCGGCTTCAGCCGTACCGACCACATGAGCGTTGGTGAGCAGGAACCCGTCGTTGGTGAAGACGACGGCCGAGCCCGCCCCGCCGGCAAAGCTGCCGTCCGGTTGGCGATGGGAGACCTCGAGGGCTGCGACCCTGGGGGTCAATTGCTCGGCCACCGAGACCACGACCTGGGAATATGCGTCCAACGGGCCGACGCCTTGCTCGGGCGTCTCTGAAAGGGTGTCACTCACTGCACCAGCTCCTGATTACACGATTACAACTCCCTAACAGAGAATAGACGTGACTTGTTCCCTTCCATCGCTTGCCGCCAAAAACCGGGGTTTGGTCGAGACCCTTCACCCTGGGTCAGATGGTCACGGACGGCCTCGTCAGGGTGCGACGAATACCGGTGTGGTCACGTTGAGATACAGATTGGTCGAGGTGCCAGCGGCTGTCACAGCTGGCATCGTCCATACGCCGTAGACATTGTTCACGATGAGGTTGCGCTCGATCGTGATGCTGAGCGGGGCAACGGCGGCAACGATGACCCCCGTGGTCGACGGATCGACCGAGGGAAAGAAGTCAGGATCGCCATCGAGGTTGTTGGTTCCGATGAAGTTGCCTTCGATGGTGTTGCCATTGACGTCTTGGCCCGGTGCGTGGCTGTGAACGGTCACCCCGGCGAGGCCATTTCCCCACATGATGTTGTTTTGGACTTCATTGTTGTACACCGCTCCTCCGGGGAGTGGCGTGGCCAGGAGCACACCCCCGCCCTGGCCGGCGACGCCGTTATTTGAGGCGATATTGAAAGCGATCCTATTGTTGAAGATGCCGCCGACAGTCGGTTGCGGCAGACCGCCGCTGAATGCCCCTGGATTGTGGCCGGCCACGGTGATCCCGCAATCGAACGTATTGTTCGACACGTTGTTGAATGCGACAAGGTTGCCATCGGTGGGCCCGAATTCGTCTGTCAACAAGACGCCCCCGGTATTGTTGTTGACCTGGTTGCCCACAACCGACGAATTGTCGGCCACCATGAGGTGGATTCCCTCGCCACAGTCACCCGGAACCTGGGCCGAGCCGTTGCACTCCGGATAGGGCGAATCGGTAAGAGGGGCGCCGGTCGGATTGCCCTGGTCGTTGTGAACGACGGTATTGCGGCTTACCGTTACGTTGGTGATCGGCGATCCGGGAAGGCCCTGGACAAGGATCCCTTCACCGATGGCGTTCTTGACCACCAGACCCTCCACGCTGCTGTTGGAAGCCAATACCTGCACCCCATTGTCGAATCCGGTGGCGTCGATGACTGGATTCCCGATGCCCTGAATGGTGAGGGGTTTGGATGGGGGCACAACGACGCCCTCTGGGTACGTGCCCGCACAGACGAGGATTGTGTTTCCAGGCCCGGCTGCGGTCACCGCTGCTCCAATGGTCGAGTAGCTGGCCGGTCCACACCGCACGGTGAGCGTGGAGGGAGCGGCTCCGGCTGGTGCTGCTGCGAGGCTAGCCAGTCCGGTTGCAATGAGGCCGCCCGCCGTACAAATCGCGACGATCAACCTGCTGAGTCGACGAACCACTTGCAACCCCCCGTTTAGTGTCCGTGTTGGCCAAGCAACCTTATGGGACATGCTCATCCACGGCAAGCTCTGTTACTGGCTGCACAAGCTGGTGGACGGGGTCATCGAGCGGGTGATCGACGCCCTCGACGCCCTGGACGCGTCGACCTTCGCCGACGACACCGTGGTCGTGTTCACCTCCGATCACGGCGACCTCCTCGGTGCCCACGGTGGGCTGGTCCAGACGTTCCTGAGTTCCGACCCCGAGGAACGCCACCCGCTCGATGCCGGCGGTGAGACCGGCCGGGCCCTGGCCCGGCTCCTCGAGTCCCAGCGCGACGCGAAGCGGCTGGCCCCTCGATACTGCAACCCGGTCTGACGCCGACGCCGTACTGGCGTCAGGCGGCGGAGTCGGCACCACTCGGTCCATCCCCCTCTGTGGATTGGGTAGTCATCACGAGCGTCGTTTGGATGCACCCGGTCGGGGTACTAGCACTCAAAACGCAGCTACCCAATGGAGGAAGCCATGGCCAACACACTTTCCGGCCGCCGGATCGCCATCTTGGCTGCTCGGGGCGTCGAGCAGGTGGAACTCACCGACCCACGTCAGGCGCTCACCGATGCCGGCGCCGAGACGGAACTCCTGTCGGTCGAAGAGGGTGAGGTCCAGGCGGTCAACCATGACATCGTCCCTGCCGACCGCTTTCCGGTGGACCGGGTGGTGTCGACGGCGTCAGTCGGGGACTATGACGCACTGTTCCTCCCCGGGGGAGCGGTGAATCCGGACACGTTGCGTCAGAGCCCGGCCGCCGTCGACTTCGTGCGCGAATTCGTCAACAGTGGGAAACCGGTCGGCGTGATCTGCCACGGCCCCTGGACCCTTGTGGAAGCGGACGTGGTCCGCGGACGCTCGTTGGCATCGTGGCCGAGCCTGGCCACGGACATCGCCAACGCCGGTGGGACTCGGGTCGATGCAGAGCTGGTGGTGGACACCAATGGCCCGAACACATTGGTGTCGAGCCGGAACCCGGGCGACCTGACGGTCTTCTGCCCGGCAATCGTCGAGGAGTTCGCCCGCTGACCCAACGAGCTCGGAGGGAGCGCTCCTGAGCCCGGGCGCCTCCGGACCGTCAGCGGACCAGGGGCCCGGGATAGGCCGCCTCGGCCTTTGCCATCAGGCGCGTCGTCTGTCGTCGGACTATGAGGATGGAGGTGACGATGGCGGCGACAGCCAGGATCACGAAGACAATGGTCAGCGTCCCGGTCAGCCGTTGCAGCGTGTGGCCTGCGTAGTAGGCACCGAATCCGTACACCGCGGCCCAGACGATGCCTCCTGACGCGTTGAAGGCCAGAAAACGTCGATACTGCATCTGGCTCGTGCCGGCCAAGAAGGCGGCGTAGGTCCTCAAGACGGCGACGAAGCGACCGAAGAACACGACCTTTCCCCCATGGCGGGCGAACAGATACCGAGCGACCTTGATCTTGGACTCGTCGATGCGGACGTAGTGGCCGTATCGAAGGAGGAGTCTGTAACCGCCCTTGTCGCCGATCCAGTAGCCGATCGTGTCGCCGACGATGGCACCCGCCGCGGCGGCGGCAACGATCACGACGGGATTGAGATGGTGGGTGACCCCCGCATAGGTCCCAGCGGCGACCAGCACGGTCTCCCCTGGAACCGGGATGCCGAGGCTCTCGAGGCCCACGAGCACCAAGACAGCCAGGTACCCGTAGGTCACGATCAGGTGATGGATGCTCATCTCGGGCCCAAGCCGACCCGACGGTCGCCACAGCCCATGTTCTGTCCCCGTTCTACCTCTGCTGGTTGCGGTTGCATCGTGCTGACACCCTTAGCTTTGCCGCGAACAGCTTCGCTGCGAAACGCTCCAAGGGTCGCATCGGGACCTTCAGTCGTTCCTCAGCCAAGGGCGCAGGTCCAGCCCCGAAAGGGTCTCGGACCCGCACTCAGGCGACCAGGGCTGTCGTCCTCTTCACCGGGTAGGGATGGACTCCTGAGTGATGTCGAGTCGATGCGACAGGGTCGAACCGGCGCAGACGGAGGCTGTTGGTGACCACGAAGATGCTCGAGAACGCCATGGCCGCCGCCGCGATCATGGGGTTGAGGAACCCGGCCGCGGCGAAAGGTATGGCCACCAGGTTGTAGAGGAACGCCCACGCCAGGTTGGCCTTGATCGTCTGGAGCGTTCTGCGTGACAGCGCGATGGCGTCCGCTGCCGATCGCAGGTCCCCCGAGACGAGGGTGAGGTCGCTTGCCTCGATGGCGATGTCGGTCCCGGTTCCGATGGCCAGTCCCAGGTCCGCCTGGGCCAGGGCGGGGGCGTCGTTGACACCATCGCCGACCATGGCGACGACGTGACCCTCGGATTGGAGGCGCCGCACCACGGCTGCCTTGTCGCCGGGAAGGACGTCGGCGATGACCGTGGCGATCCCGACCTCGTCGGCAACCGCCCTCGCCGTTCGGTCGGTGTCGCCGGTGAGCAGCATTGGGGACAGCCCGAGCTCCATCAGTTGGGCGATGGCCTCGTGGCTGGTGGCCTTGACCGCGTCAGACACCACGAACACGGCCCGGGCCGCATCGTCCCATCCGCCCACGATCGCCGTGTGCCCGGACGCCTGCGCCCGCTCCAAAGCCGACTGCAGGTCGTCGGACACGGCCATGGACCGCGCCGCCAGCAACGACGGTCGGCCGGCCGCCACTCGGTGACCGGCGACGACGCCGGTGACGCCGGTCCCTTCAGCGTTCTGGAACTCGTCCACCCCGACGAGCTTGCCGGCTGCCGCGGCCGACCCGGCAATGGCCCGAGCGATGGGGTGCTCGCTGGCCGACTCGAGCGAGCCGATCAGCTGCAGTGCCTCTGCCGGGTCCGTCCCTGGCATCGCGGTCACCTCGAGCAGGCTCATCCGCCCCGTGGTCACCGTGCCGGTCTTGTCCAGGGCGATGGTGTCGATCCGGCGGGTGGACTCGAGGACCTCGGGCCCCTTGATCAACACGCCGAGCTGGGCGCCTCTGCCCGTACCCACCAGGATGGCGGTCGGCGTGGCCAGGCCGAGCGCGCAGGGGCAGGCGATGATGAGCACGGCCACGGCCGCGGTGAAGGCCTGCGCGGCACCGGACCCCGCCATGAGCCATCCGGCCAGGGTGGCCACCGACAGCGCCAGGACGACGGGCACGAAGACGGCGGAGACGCGGTCGGCCAAGCGCTGGATCGGCGCCTTCCCGCTCTGGGCATCGGTCACCAAGCGGGCGATCTGGGCCAGAGCGGTGTCGGCGCCGACCTTGGTTGCTTCGATGACGAGACGACCGCCGACATTGCCAGTCGCCCCGACGGCCGCGTCACCGGGGCCGAGTTCGACGGGCAAGCTCTCGCCGGTGATCAGGGACTGGTCCACCGCCGAGTGCCCATCCACCACCGTGCCGTCGGTGGCGACCTTCTCACCGGGACGTACGACGAATTGGTCGCCGACGCGCAGGCCCGCAATGGGGACCCGGTGCTCGGCACCGCGTTCGTCGAGCACGGCCACGTCCTTCGCTCCGAGCTCGAGGAGGGCCTCGAGCGCGGTGCCCGATCGGCGCCGGGCCTTTGCCTCGAGATACCGACCGGTGAGGACGAGGGCGACGACGGCGCTGGCGACCTCGAAGTAGACATCGGCTGACCCGCCGTCCCGGGGCAACAGGCTGAAGGTCATCCGCATGCCGATGTCGCCGGCACCCAGGAACACCAGGGCAACGAGCGACCAGGTCCACGCGGCCAGGGTCCCGAGCGAGATGAGCGTGTCCATGGTGGCGACGCCGTGTCGCAGGTTCACCCAGGCCGCCCGATGGAAGTCGAACCCACCCCAGAGCACCACTGGGGTGGCCAACGCCGCGCTCAGCCATTGCCAACCGGAGAACTGCCAGGCCGGGACCATGGCCAGGACCACCACCGGCACCGTGAAGACCACCGACCCGACGAGACGCCGCCGGAGCGACGCAGTTTCGTCTCGTTCGCCCTCGTTTCCCTCGCCCTGTGGGACCGGGCTCGGGTCGGGCAACGAGATCGTGTAACCGGTCGACACAACGGTGTCGATGAGCACCTTGGGGGTGACGAGCACCGAGTCGTAGTCGACACTGGCCTTTGCCGTGGCGAAGTTGACGACCGCCTCGACACCCTCGAGCTTGTTCAGGCGCGCTTCGACGTGCGTCGCGCAGCTGCCGCAGGTCATCCCGGTGATGGGGAGGTCAAGATGGTCCGTCTGCGGTGCTGTCATCTCGCCCCCTCGGACTCGGTCGCGGGAAATACCCCAAGGGGGTAGAGGCTTACTCTATACCCCCGACCGGTACCACGTCGACATCGATGGCCGACGGATCAGGGCGACCGACGGGCGTCCCTCAGACAGCGTCGAACTCGAGCGGCAGGGGGTCGGCCTGGCGGATGCCGGGCGAGAAGTGGATGGAGGCCCCCTCGGGAATCCGGTAATGGGGGATCCGACGGTGGAGCTCTTCGAGCGCGACCCGCAGCTCCAGGCGGGCCAGATGGGCCCCGAGGCATTTGTGGTTGCCCCCACCGAAGGCGATGTGCCGGTTGGGGTGGCGGCCGAAGTCGACCTCCATGTCGGGGAACTCGCTCGCGTCGCCGTTGGCCGCGCCGACGACCAGCATCACCGGATCGTCGGCTCGCAGCTGTACCCCTCCCATCTCGAAGTCCTCCGTCATCGAGCGGGGGACGACCATGACCGGGCTCAGCCAGCGCAACAGCTCCTCCACTGCCGCGGGGATGAGGGCGGGATCGTCGACCAGTTGCTGACGATGGTCGGGGTGGGTGGCGAGAAAGTTGACCATGCAGTCGAGGGACGCGGTCACCGTGTCGAGGCCTCCCAACAGGAGGAGATGGCTGATGCCCAGCAGCTCGGTCTCGCTCAGGGGCTCCCCGTCGATCGTCGAGTGGACGATCCGGGAGAGCAAGCTGTCCGACGGTGCTTCCCGGCAGCGGTCGATGGCACCCCGGAAGTACTCGCTGATCTCATGGGCGGCCTTGTCGCGGATGAGCTTGGCCCCCTCGAAGTCGCCGGGCTCCACGTCCGGCCTGATCGACTGGTCCCGCCACTCCAGGAACTGGGGGAGGTCGTCGTCCGGCAACCCCATCAGGGCCAGGAAGATCTCCGACGGCAGCGGCGTGGCGATCTCCAGGTGGAAGTCGCATTCCCCCCGGACGGCCACCGCTTCGATCAGGCCCCGGACGATCCTCCGCACCTCCGGCTCGAGCTTTCCGATCTCCCGAGGCACGAACTCGGGGCTGAGGAGCCGCCGGTACTTCGTGTGTTGTGGTGGGTCGAACTCGAGCGGGATCAGGGCCTGCTCGCCCAGGTTGCCCTGGTTCCCGGCCGAGGTGAAGACCTCGGGATGGCGAAAGGCCCAGCACACGTCCTCGTACCCAGAGACGACCACCATCGGCGCACCGCTGATGTCGGCTCGGGCCACCGGACATTCCTCTCGCATCCGGCCATAGGCGGGATGCGGGTCGTCGGCGACGGCGGGGGAGAACAGCGCGTTGGCCACGCGGGTAGCGGGTTCCTCGGTCATGGAGGTCCTCCTTCAGGTGCGATCGGGTTGTTGGTGGGCCGCCCCCCGGGGGCCAGAGCGGCCAGGCAGAACTCCCAGAGCTGCGCCGATCCGGTGTAAGGGTCCTCGGTCGGTCCGAACAGAACTGCCATGTGGACATGCGAGAGGATCAGCGAGAACACGAGAATGGCGTCGTGGCGGTCGACCGGGCGTATGTCTCCCGTCGCTCCCGCCGCGGTGAGCTGGGCATCGAGCAGGTCGACCAAGGGCTCGACCGCCGCCCGCATCTCGTCGGGGTGCGAGGCACCCAGGCGCACGTGCTCCTGCACCAGGAGTGCCGCATAGCCCGAGCCGAGCACCACGAACTCAGACAACCCGACGACGTAGCTTTGCAGTCGGTCGAGCGGGCTCGCCGACTCGGCGATGGTCGCGCCGAGCAGCTCGGCGCCCAGCCGGCTTTCCTCTTCGAACAGGGCGAGGAGCAGGTCGTCCTTCCCGGAGAAGTGCCGATAGAAGCTCCGCAACGACAACCCGGCTCGCGAGGCGACGTCCCCGACGGTGAACGCCGACGCCCCCGTCTCGTTGGCCAGGGCGCGGGCCGCGTCGACCAGCCGACGCCCCCGGGCGGAGGATCGGTCTCGGGCCGCCGACAGGGAGCGATCGAGGGCACGGTCCTCCCAGGCCAATGACTTTCGCGCAGCGGTTGTGTCCGGCACCGCCGGATACCTTGGCACGGGTGTGCCATCTTTTGCAATCAGCCTGTGCAACCGCTGAGAACCACCTGGACAGCGATCTCGCGGTCGGGACCGCCCGGGCGAGAGGGTGCCCTGTGCGCGGCGTCCCTCCCGCCTCGGCCGGCCTGGTCAGCTGACCGAGATGGCCACCTGCTCCAGCGCGTCCATCTGCTCCTGCATGCCGCCTTCCATCCCCGAGTCGACGATCCCGTCCCGGACCTCGCGGCTCGGGCACACGATGAGCAGCGTGAGGACGGTGCGCCCGTCGGCCTCGGCGAACGTGGCCGTGTTCATCGTGCTCCCGGCGTCGGGCATGCCTTCGAAGGCCTCGGTGTAGACGATCCGCTCCTCGGGCAGGATCTCTTGGTACTCGCCGTGGAAGGCGACCTCGAATCCACCATCGGCCGTCATCACGTACCGCCAGGCACCGCCGACCCGGAGGTCGACCTCGGCGAGGGTGACCTCGCCGCGCTGTCCGCTCCACCAGCGCTTGATCAGCTCGGCCGTGGTCCAGGCCTGGTACACCAACCGCCTCGGGGCGTCGAACTCCCGCGTGATGAGAATCTGATCATCGGCCGGGAGTGTGACCTTCGCCGTAGCGCTGCTCGCTGCCATCTGCTCTCTCCTTTTCCTTGAGCTCTTCCAACACGGAATCCAGCCGGTCGAACCGTTCCGACCATGAGCGCTCGTAGGGCTCGACCCAGTCGTAGATCGGCTTGAGCGCCGGGCCATTGATCCGGTACAGCCGTTGCCGTCCTTTGTCACGCACCGCGACCACTTCCACTTCCCTCAGCACCCGCAGGTGCCTCGACACCTGCGGTTGCGCCAGGCCCAGCACCTGGACCAGGTCGTTGACCGGCAGCTCGCCATGGCCGAGGACGTCGACGATCTGCCGTCGACGGGGCTCGGCCATGGCGTTGAAGACATCGGCGGTCGTCGCTGCTCGGGCCATGGTGGAAATTATATGTCCATATCGACATATGTCAAGACGGACTCCGGCGGATCCGGTCGGGCGGGAAGAACCGATCCGGTCCGGACGTTGCAATTGAGCCGGTTTGGCCCGGTCCGACGGCGAGGACGAGGGCAGGGCGGGCAACGGGATCGAATCCGAGACGAAGGGGAGTGGCCTGGTTGCAGTGCAGGAACTGTGGTGACGTTGTGGCGCCGGAGCGGGCGGAGCTGGGCTACGACTATTGCCTCAAAGAGGAGTGTCAGCGGCGTTGTCTGAAGCCGGTGCTGTTGGCCGCGGTCGGCGTCAACAAGGCGGCCGACTACTACACGCGAGCCGAGGAGGTGCTGCCACCACCGGGCCCGGCCCGTCCCGCCTCGACCGGCGACGACGTCGCCGAGGCCCCCCGGCGTCGAGCCCGACTCCCGCGCCGGAAGCGGGCTCCGAGCACGTTGGACCGGCTCCAGGCTGAGGAGGTGGCGCTCGATGCTGCCCTGGCCCGCAACTACGAGCGGTTCTGCCGGGGCGAGGTCACGGCCAAGGAGATGGACCGTGAGCGCGATGAGCTCATCGGCGCCTTCAACGACCAGGTGAACAGTGAGAACATCCGCTATCGCTCCATGCTGCGGAGCCACGCCCGGCCTGGCCGCTGAGCTGGCGCGCTGGACGCCGGTCATCGGGCTCGCACGACGAAGGCCATCCGGGCGAACATGGGCCATGGGTCTCGGGCCACGGGCGAAGCGGAACGCAGCCGTCGGGGCGGTCGCCGCTGGAGGGCTCGCCGTCTGGGGTCTGGCTTCGACGGGAGCGCTGTCGCTCAACCTGGGCTGGGGACGGAGCCGCCGGGCACTTGGCCCCCAGGAGCTGGTCATCGCCGCCCCACGGACCGTCGTCTTCGACGTGATCGCCGAGCCCTACCTGCACCGGACCGCCCGGGCCCTGTCGGCCAAGCTCCGGGTGCTCGAGCGCGGAACGGACATGGTCCTCGCCGCCCACTTCACCCCGTTGCCCCTGGGCCTGCAGGCGACCACGGTGGAGACCGTGCGGTTCGACCGTCCCGAGCGGGTCTCGTTTCGCCTGGTGCGTGGGCCGGTGCCGGAGGTGGAGGAGACCTTCGAGCTCCATGAGACAGACGATGACCGGACCCGGCTGGTCTACCGGGGCGAGTTGTCCGCCGACCTCTGGGGCCTCGGGAGGTTGTGGGGCCGGGCCGTCGCCCGCACCTGGGAACGGACGGTGGCCACCTCGCTGGACGGCGTCCGGGTCGAGGCGGAGCGTCTGGGGTCCAGGGCACAGTGACCACCGGGCGGGCGAAGGCGAAACAAAGGGGGAGCCCCGTTCGCGTCGCCGCCGCCGGTGCCCTCGGCTACCTGCTCGGCACCATGCCGTCGGCCGACATGGCCGCCCGGCTGGCCGGTGGGGGACACGACGTGCGCCAGGAGGGAAGTGGCAACCCGGGCGCGGCGAATGCGGCAGCGGTCCTCGGCTCCACGTGGGGCGTGGCCGTGCTCGCCGCCGACATGGCCAAGGGTGCACTCGCCGGCCTGGCCGGCCAGGCGATCGGGGGCGATCCCGGCGCCTACGCGGCTGCGTCGGCGTCGATCGCCGGCCACGTGTACCCGATCTGGAACGGGGGACACGGCGGCAAGGGCGTGGCCACGTCGGCCGGAGCGACGCTGGCCGTGTTCCCCGTCTACTTTCCGGTCGACCTGGCCGTGACGGTGGTCGGTGCCCTGCGCAGCCGCCGGGCCGAACAGGCCACCCGGTTGGCCTGTGCCGGCTGGGTCGCCGCATCGGCGGTGGCCTGGCGGCTGGGGCTGGGCAACGCCTGGGGACCGGCGCCATCGGTGGGCCTGGTCGGGTTCGCCGTCAGCGGGTCCGCTCTGATCCTCGCCGCCTTCGCCCGTGGCCGGGAGCCCGTGGCGGTGCCCGGTTGATCGCCCTCGTGACCGACTCGAGCACCCAGGTCCCCCCGCTGCTCAGGGACCGCTACGGCATCACCGTCGTCCCGCTGACCATCGTCATCGACGGGACCGCCTATCTGGAGGGCGTCGACCTCGACACAGCCGAGTTCGTGTCCCGCATGCGCTCGGGGGCATCCGTCTCCACCTCGGCGCCGTCACCGGGCCAGTTCGCCCAGGCCTATGGCGAGGTGGCCGCATCGGGCGCCGAGGGCATCGTGTCCGTCCACGTGGGGAGCGAGCTCTCGGGCACGCTCGGGGCGGCACGCTTGGGCGCGGCCTCGAGCCCCGTCCCCGTCGAGTTGGTCGACACCGGCACGGCCTCGTTCGCCGCCGGCTGTTGTGTCTGGGCCGCGGCCGAGGCCCTCCGAAGCGGTGCCGGGATGGCTGCGGCGGCCGGCGCAGCCCGTCGAGCTGCCGTCCGGATGGGCAACGTCTTCATCGTCGCCTCGCTGGACCCGGCCCGGCGGGGTGGGCGACTGGCGGCCGGGGCGCAGGCGGAGCGCATTCCGGTCATCGCCCTGGAGGGCACGGAGATGCAGGTCCTGAGCGAAGCCGGCGACGAGCCGGCTGCGCTGGATGTCATGTCCCGCTATGTCGACGACTGGGCCCGGCCGGGGGAGCGCCTCCGGGTCGGCGTGGGCGATACGGACCTCGCTGAACTGGCCGGTCTCCTGGCCGCCGCGTTGGAGCGCCGGCCCTTTGTGGCCGAGGTGGTGCGGTACTCGGTCGGGCCGTCGGTCGCGGCCCACACCGGGCCGGGGACGGTCGGCGCCGTGTGGACGACGATCTAAGGACCAGGATCCCGGTGGCCGCTCCGATCCGATCCGACGGGATATGACCCGGTCAGTGCTGACCGTGGGGCCCGGGACGCTGACAGCCGACGCGCTGGCCGCGCTGCTGCACGACGCGGGCGTGGAACTGCTCATCGATGTCCGGACCGCCCCCGGTAGCCGCAGGTTTCCCCAGTTCGGACGTACGGAGCTCGAACGGTGGCTGCCCGACGCCGGCATCGCCTACCGATGGGAGCGGGACCTGGGCGGGTTCCGGAAGACGTCCCCGTCGTCGGTCAACGTCGCGCTCCAACATGCCGGTTTCCGCGGTTACGCCGACTACATGGAGACGCCCCCCTTCTGGGCTGCGCTCGACCGCCTCCTCGATCAGGCCTCGGGCCGGCACACGGCCATGATGTGCTCGGAGTCCCTCTGGTGGCGCTGCCACCGCCGGCTGATCGCCGACGCGGTGGTGCTGGTCAAGGAGATCCCCGTCCATCACCTCATGCACAACGGCAAGCGAGCCGATCATCGGCTCACGTCGGGGGCCCGCCTCACCGAGACGAAGCTGGTCCGCTACGACGTCGGCTCGACGCCCATCCTTGCGAACGGCGAGCCGACCGCGTAGGGCCCGGGTGGCACGCGGCCAGCGATCCTGTGCTTCGCAAAGCGTCTTGGAGCCCACGGCACAGCGCGCATCAGTGAGGCGGTGCCCACCTTGAAAGCACGACGACCCCGCGGCCAGGCTGCGGGGTCGTCGCGCACGGGGATCGTCCGCACCCGCACAGAAAGAACGCTGCGCCCAGCCCGACCTTGCGGGACCGTAAAGCCGGCTTCCTCGAGCAGCGACGACCGCCTGACGTCAGACGACCAGTAGCGTCTTCCCGATCACCTCGCGGGCCTCGATCGCTCGATGGGCGTCGGCGGCCTGCTCCAGCGGGAAGGTCTGCCCGACGATCGGCCGGATCAGCCCTTCGGCCGCATTGGAGAGAGCCTGCCCGGTCAGGCGGACCCGATCCTCCGGTGCGAACTGGACCTGTTCGATCCCCCGTACGGTCACCCCGAGCCGTTCGGCTTCGTGCCGGTCGATGACGGCGAACCCGCCGGCGGGAGCTCCATGGGCGGAGAACCGCCCGCCGGCCCTGGTCGCCTCGAACGCGGCGCGGCCGATCGCTCCGCCGACGTTGTCAAAGACCAGGTCGACTCCGGCGCCGCCGGTTGCCTCGGTCACCTGTTTTGACCAGTTCGGGTCGGAATCCTCGATCACCAGGTCCGAGCCGACCTCTCGGGCCAGATCCAACTTCGACCGTCCCCGGGCGGCTCCGACGACCCGTGCATCACCAGCGCGGGCCAGCTGCACCAACAGGGCGCCGAGACCGCCGCTGGCACCGACGACGAGGACCCATTCTCGGGGGAGGACGGGAAAGCTCTCGACCAGGCCCAGCGCGGTGGCGCCGTCGTGGAGCAGGGCCGCTGCCTCGAGGAAGCCCAGGCCCTCGGGCACCGGGACGAGGTCGCCGGCCTTGACGACGGCCTGCTGGGCGTAGCCGCCGGATCCGCCGTTCTCGCCCGTATGGGCGACGACGCGCCGACCGATCCAGCTCGCATCGGTCCCCGCGCCGATCGAGCTCACGGTGCCGGCCACGCCGCTGCCCGGCACGTAGGGGGGCCGGAGGGGAAAGAACTCCGTGGCCGAGCCGCTGCGGATCATGGCATCGAGGAAGAGCAGGTCGGCCGCGGCGACGTCGATCACCGCCTGTTCCGGACCGGCGACGGGGTCGGGGACTTCCGATGGGACGAGTACGTCGGGACCGCCGAACCGCGCCACCTGGATGACCTGCATCTGCCCTCCTTGGTCGTCTCCTCACCACGCTATTTCTTCAAGTTCACTTGAAGTCAAGGCCAGGGGCCTGACCAACGAGAGGGGTCCCACGCCCTGGCCAAGGACTGACAGTGGGCGCCGCAGCGGCCCGAGGGTTGTGATAAGAATGATTCTCATATACACTTGACCCCGCAGCCATCCCCGATGCGTTCGTGAAGGAGTCGAATTTCAATGCGACGAACTGGACCAATCGCACTCGCCGCGCCGCGTTGGCTGCGTCCGGCTCGCTGGGCTCTGGTCCTGTGCGTCGCCGGATCTATACTGCTCCTAACCTGCGGTTCCTATGCCCGGGCCGCCGGCGCCGCGACCAGCCCCGGAGCCAGCGGCAAGACGATTGAGGTGGTGGCCACCATCAATGCCTGGGGAAGTATTGCCAGCCAGATCGGCGGGAAACATGCTCACGTTGTGAGCATCATTACCAATCCGAACACCGATCCCCACGTCTACGAGCCCACGGCGGCAGATGCCAGAACAGTCGCTACGGCGCAGATGGTGGTCGAGAACGGGATCGGCTACGACCCGTGGATGCCAAAGCTCCTGGCTGCCGGCACGAACCAGCCCACCGTCCTCAACGTGGGGACGCTCGTCGGTGTCGCTGATGGCGGGAACCCCCATCGTTGGTACAACCCGACAGACGTTCAGACCGTGATCAACCAGGTCGTGGCCGACTACCAGAAGCTCGATCCAGCTGACAGCGCCTACTTCGCCCAACGGCGCACCACCTTCAACAATGTCGGCCTCAGGCAGTACAACGCCACCCTGGGCACGATCAAGGCCACGTACAGCGGGACGCCGGTGGGAGCGTCGGAGTCGATCTTCTCCATGCTCGCTCCCGCCCTCGGACTCAACCTGATCACCCCGTACTCATTCCTGAAGGCGATCAGTGAGGGCACCGACGTGTCAGCCGCGGACAAGCAGACCATCGACAACCAGATCACCAACCACCTGATCAAGGTCTACGTCTACAACAGCCAGAACGTGACGCCCGATGTCCAGGCCCAGCTCTCCCAGGTGAAGGCCGAGCACATCCCCTACGCCACGATCACCGAGACCCTGGCGCCACCTCGCGCCACCTATCAGGCGTGGCAGACCAAGCAACTCCTCGGCATCGAGGCCGCTCTGGCCACCGCGGCCAAGGGCACGTAGTCGGAAGGATGAGGAGCCGGCGATGAAGGCCAGCACGACGACGAGCGACACGACCGCCGAGGTCGAGCGCATGGTGGTGGCGACCAGTCCGGCCGGGGCGACGACCACCGGGGCGCCGAGCGCCGAGGGCGATCCTGCCGTTCTGTTCGAGCGGGCAGCCGTCACACTGGGGGGCAGGGTCATCTGGTCCGATGTCACCCTGGCCATCACCGGTGGCGAATTCGTCGCCATTCTCGGACCGAACGGCGTAGGCAAATCCACCTTGGTCAAAGCGGCACTCGGCTTGCTCACCCTCTCGGCTGGGTCGGCCACCGTCTTGGGCCGTCCCCCGGGTCAGGCCGGGCGCGAGATCGGGTACCTCCCCCAGCGCCGGAGCTTCGATCCGGGTCTCCGGGTGCGCGGGATCGATGTCGTCGCCCTCGGCGCCGACGGCGAGCGATGGGGGACTGCCTTCCCGGGCGCCTCGCGCCTGTTCCCATCCCGCCGTCAGGCCCGTGAGCGCGTCGACGAGGTGATCGATTTGGTCGGTGCGTCGGAGTTCGCCACGCGTCCGATCGGCGAGGTGTCCGGGGGCGAGCAGCAGCGACTCCTCATCGCCCAGGCCCTCGTGCGACGGCCACGACTGCTGGTGCTCGACGAACCGCTCGACAGCCTCGATCTCCCCAACCAGGCCGGGGTGGCGGCGCTGATCTCACGGGTGTGCCAAGCCCAGGGCGTGACCGTCCTACTCGTGGCCCACGACGTCAATCCGATCCTCTCTTACCTGGATCGGGTGGTCTATATCGCTCGGGGCGGGGCGGTCTCGGGGACGCCAGCGGAGGTCATCACCTCGGCCACCCTGACCGCCCTCTATGACACGCCGGTCGAGGTGCTTCATACATCCGACGGGAGGCTCGTCGTCGTGGGCCAACCGGAGGCCCCCGCTCACCACTCGGACCGGCACACCGGCCTGGCCCGCTGATGCACGCCGGTCTCACGCCGGCTCTGGGCGCAACCGGGCTGAGCTGGAACCTGGGCGACGACGTCCACCAGCTTTTCGCCCTGCACTTCATGGTCAACGCGTTCCGGGCCGGGACGGTCGTCGCCGTCATCGCCGGGGCCATGGGTTGGTTCATGGTCCTTCGCCGCCAGAGCTTTGCCGGACACACCCTGGCCGTCGTGTCCTTCCCGGGTGCCGCCGGTGCGATCCTGATCGGGGTCAGCGCCACTGCCGGGTACTTCGCCGCTGCCATCGCCGCAGCCCTGGTCATCGCCCTCGTACCTCGGTCAGCCGGTGGGCAGGGCTACAGCCAGGAGTCGGCGGTGATCGGCACCGTGCAGGCGTTCGCCCTGGCCTGCGGCGTCTTGTTCGTCAGCCTTTACGGGGGGTTCCTCGACAGCCTCACCGGGGTGCTGTTCGGCACGTTCCTCGGCATCTCCAACTCACAGGTGGTCACGCTGGCCCTGGTGGCCGTGGGTGCACTGGCGGTCCTCGCGCTCATCGCCCGGCCGCTGTTCTTCTCGACCATCGATCCCGACGTGGCGCGCGCCCGCGGTGTCCCGGTCCGCCTCCTCTCGGTGATGTACCTCGTCCTGCTCGCCTGCGCTGCGGCCGAGGTGAGCCAGATCACCGGCGTGCTCCTCGTGTTCGCTCTCTTGGTGATGCCCGCCGGGGCCGCCCAGCGGCTCACCGCTCGACCCGCACTCAGCTTTGCCCTCACGATCGTCCTGGCGTTGGCCATCACCTGGCTGGGACTGGCCGTCGGGTACTTCTCCATCTACCCGGTGGGCTTCTTCATCACCACCTTCGGCTTCGTCATCTTCGTCCTCGCCGCCGTGGTGCGGGCGACCGGGCGTCGTCTGGGCAGTCGGCGCCCAACGGCGCGGGTCGTGCCATGATGCTCCTCGTCGCCAATCCGTTCGTTGGCATCGCCCACATGTTCGAGCAGCCCTACCTGCGCTACGCCTTCGTGGCCGGGACAGCCATCTCGCTGGCCTCGGGTCTGGTGGGGTACTTCGTCGTGCTGCGAGGACAGGTCTTCACCGGCGACGCGCTGAGCCACGTGGCCGTGACCGGGGCGTTGGCTGCGCTGGCCGCCGGGATCGGGCTGCTGGTCGGGCTCTACGTCGCCTGCGTGGTGATGGCCCTGGTCATGGCCGCCCTCGGCACCCGGGGCCGGGCCGACGACACCGTCATCGGGAGCGTCTTTGCCTGGATTCTCGGATTGGGCGCGCTGTTTCTCACCGTCTACACGACGTCGTCCAACGGCACCAACGGCACCTCGGGCATCAACGTGCTCTTCGGGTCCATCTTCGGGCTCTCGAGGTCGCAGACCATCGCGGCCGTGGCGGTAACGGTTGGTGTCGTGGTGAGCACCATCGCCATCGCTCGGCCCCTCCTGTTCGCCAGCATCGACGGCGCGGTCGCCAGCGCCCGGCAGGTTCCGGTGCGTCTCCTCGGCTACTTCTTCTTGACCCTGGTCGGCCTGACGGCCGCCGCCGCCACCCAGGCCGTGGGAGCTCTCCTCCTCTTAGGGCTCCTCGCCGCGCCGGCCGGTGCTGCGCAGCGTCTCACCGCCCGGCCCTTCCGGGCCATGTGGCTCTCGGGGGGCATCGCCGTCTTGTCGATGTGGGTGGGTCTGTCCATTGCCTACGCCGCACCGCAGATCCCTCCGAGCTTTTCGATCCTCGCCGTGGCCACGACGTGTTATGTCCTCGCCTTCGTCGTCACCGCCGGGTTCACGCGCCTCAGGAGGTTCGGAGCGCCCGGTCGTGGCGAGGTTCGACTCAGTGGTGTGAACGGTCGACCCTGAGTCAGGCCGGGAGACAGTCCGGGCACAGGCCCAGGAGATCGACCCGGTGCTCGGTGACCCGGTAACCCTGTTGCTCGGCGATCTCCCGAGCGGTATCGCCCAAGGCACGCTCCAGCCGTTGGGAGGGAGGGATGTCCTCGACTCGCCCGCAGGCGGCACACACCAGATGATGGTGGTGCCCGGAAAGCTCCTCGGCCAGCTCGAAGCGCCCGTGGTCGTCGGTGCCGGCGACCCGGCGCACGACGCCGACCTCGATGAGGGCGGTGAGGTTGCGGTAGGCACTCGACTGGGGCAGCTCGGGAGCGGCGGCGAGAATCTCCGGGATGGTGAGCGGCCGCGCCGATGCCGCCAGGGTCTCGACCAGCACCTTGCGCAAGGGCGTGTAGCGCTGATCGAGCCCGGCCAGGCGGACACCGATGGCGTCATGCAACGAGGGGGCGATGCTCACGTCATGCGGGGCTCTCGACGACTCGCTGCTGGCCGGTAGAGGCTGGACCGTGCTCAGTGCTCGTCCCAGTGACCCTCGTGGGCCGCGTGGCGGTGCGCGTCGTGGACGTAGTCGGTGTGATCGCCGTGGGCGACGGCCTCGTGCCCACAATCGGGACCATGGACGTGGTCGTGGTTGTCGTGGACGACGTGGGTGTCGACGGTGCACTCGTCCCAATGGCCTTCGTGGCCATGGTGGGTGTGACCGTCGTGCAGGTAGTCGGTGTGATCGCCGTGGGCGACGGCGACGTGCCCGCACTGGTCGCCGTGGACGTGATCGTGTTCGGTGTGGGTCTCGTGGGTCGTGGTCATAGCAGAGTCAGTGCTCCTGTGGTGTCGTTGGTTCGGTTGAGAGATGAGAGGGGGATGGCAGGGTGGCCAGCTCGGTGCCGTGGGTGACGGCATCACGGGCGATGTGGGCCACGTGCTCGTCGGCCAGGGCATAGGCCGTCTCCTTGCCTCGTCGCGTTCCCACGACCAGGCCGGTGTTCCGCAGGACCCTGAGGTGCTGGGAAGTGAGGGACTGGGACGTACCCAGGCGCTCGACCAGCTCGTGGACGCAGCGGGGGCCCTCGGCCAGTTCCAAGACGATGGCGAGACGGTGTGGGGCCCCGAGGGCACGGAGCAACTCCCCGGCTGCGGCCAGGGCGGCGAGATCGGTCTGGGGACGGGGTGCCGGATGCGTGATCGCCATCACATGAACACATTAGCAGATCTTCATAACAAGCCAAACTCATTGACTCGGGGCGACAGCCGATCCTCCGCCTGGACGCCACCGACCGAACGGGCCCCTCAGCGGTTTCACCACCTATCGTGGGGAGCAATGAGCACAAACCGGAAGCGACTCCTTGCGGTCCTCGTGCCGATCCAGGTGCTCCTGGCCATACTGGCGTGGCGAGACCTTGGACGTCGGACCGACGACCAGGTTCGGGGCCAGAAGCGGTTCTGGCGGGTCTTCGTGACCATCAACCCCGGCAACGCGGTGGCCTACTGGCTGTTCGGGCGCCGCTGAGCTGTCAGCGGCCCGTAGCCTGCGTACGAGGGCGGGACTGAGACCCTTTGAGCCATGCAAACCTGGCCCCGGTGCTCAAAGGAGGGCAATGGCCGGCGACTCGAGGAGCGGAGTGGACGAATACCAGACCATTCGGTACCAGCGCACGGGTGACATCGGCACGCTGACCCTCGCCCGCCCCACCAAGCGCAATGCACAGAACCCCCTCATGTGGAAAGAGCTGGCCAACCTCGGCGTCGAGCTCCTGCCCGACGAGACCCTCCGCTGCCTTGTCGTGACGGGGGAGGGGGCGACGTTCTCGGCCGGGATCGACCTCGTCGAGGGCCTGGCCGGGATGCTGGCCGACGGGGCCGAGCGCACCGATGACGAGGATACCTTGGCCGCGGGTCTGGCCATGGCCGGCACCTTCAACTGGATCCCTGCCCTCGGGTGTGCGAGCGTCGCCGCCGTGCGCGGCCACGCCTATGGCGCCGGCCTGCAGCTGGCCCTGGCCTGCGACTTCCGCATCTTCGCGGAGGGCACCCAGGTCGGCCTGCTCGAGACCCGCTTTGGGATCATGCCCGACATGGGCGCCACCGTCCGGCTGCCCCGAATAGTGGGTGAGAGCCGGGCGAGAGAGCTGATCCTTCTCGGCGACATCATCGACGCGGCCGAGGCCTTTCGCATCGGGCTGGCCAACCGGGTGGTTGCCGACGGAGATCTCGAAGCGGCTGCTGCCGATCTCGCCGGGCGCCTGGCCGCGCAGCCCCCGATCGCGGTGCGGGGGGCCAGGGGTGCGATCGACGCCGCGTGGCACCTCGGGCCCGAGGAGAGTTTCAGGCTGGCGGTGGAAGCGCAGATCCGCTGCCTCCGGTCCGAGGACTTCGAGGAGGCCCGCTCGGCCATGGCCGAAGGCCGAAGTCCAATGTGGCGGGGACGCTAACCAACAACGGCGGCCGGCCAGCGGCGGCTGGCAATCGACCACGCCTGCCACAGGGCGGTCATCCAGCCGGGGCCGGCGTCGCCCACCCTTCGAACATGTATCCCACAAACTTCGGCGCCCCCGGCACGTAGTACGTATCGAGTTCTCCGACGGCGAACCCGGCCTCGCCGATGAGGGCAGGAATGTCCCGGGTGACATGGCACCCGCCGAGCAGCCTTTGTTCAATCGGATCCATCCGGTCTTGGTGCCTGGCGACCTTGGCGTCGGGAGCGCGTCCGTGCTCGAGGAACCGAAACCGCCCTCCGGGCTTGAGGACCCGGCGAAGTTCTCGCAGGGCGGCCACAGGATCGGGGATCGTACAGAGCGTGTACGTCGAGAGCACGGTGTCAAACCGGTCAGTGTCCACGTCCAAGACCTGGGCATCGAGGGCCGAGTAGGAAATCGGGATCGGGGACTGGGCGATTCGCTTGGAGGCGAGCTTTCGGGATACGGCGGACGGATCTACCGCCCAGACGTTCGACACACTCGGCGGATAGAACGGAACGTTGAGCCCGGAGCCGAAGCCGATCTCGAGGAGGTCGCCCCGAAGGTCCGCACAGACGCGTTCCCGTACGGCGCGCTCCTGCTTGGTGTTGCAGGCGACGACCACGATCCTCGGAACGACATGCTCACTCCAGAGTCCCACAGACCGTCACCCATCCTTTGCTCGCTGGACCGTCGAGCTGCATCGGCATGGCCGCGCCCGCCATTACGGGCGCACTTCGAGAATGAGATTAAACGGTGTCTCCGTCGCCCGACGGAACTGGGTGAGCCCGGCCTCGGCGGCCACCTCTCGCAGACGGGCTTCACCCGCCTGGGCCCCCAATCCGCGTCCGACCTCCTGGGAGAGGGAGGCCGGGGTGCAGACGAGGGTCGACGCCGAATAGAAGACGCGGCCGACCGGGTTCATGTTGTCGCCGACGTCGTCATTGGCGAAGGGCTCGATCAACATGACGGTGCCGCCGGGGGCGAGCGCCTGACGGGCATGGACAAGGGCGCCGACCGGGTCCCCCATGTCATGGAGACAGTCGAAGAACGCGATCAGGTCGAAGCCGGTGCCGACATAGTCCTTGGCCGTCGCCTGTTCGAAGATGGTCCTGTCCGACACCTGCGCGTCTGTCGCCCGCTGACGGGCGGCGTCCACCGAAGCCTGGTGGTAGTCGTAGCCGACGAAGGACGAGTTCGGGAACGCCTTCGCCATGATTAGGGTGGACGCCCCGTGGCCACATCCGACGTCTGCGACCCTGGCCCCCGAAACCAGCTTCGCCTCGACGCCGTCGAGGGCGGGTATCCATGCGCTGACCAGATTGGCCGCGTAGCCCGGCCTGAAGAACCGCTCGGTTCCCTCGAAGAGGCCGGGATCGTGCTCATGCCAACCGACGCCCCCGCCCGAACGGAAGGCCTCGACGATCTTCGGCTCTGCTCGCATGGCCGCGGTCATGGCCTGGAACCCGCCGAGGACACAGGCGGGGCTGTCCTCGTTGGCCAAGGCCTCGGCCTGCTCATCCGGCAGCCGGTAGCGCCCATCGCCCTCGTAGGCGACGTAACCGGACGCGGCCTGAGCGGCCAGCCATTCGGATACGTACCGCTCGGTCGTGCTGGTCTCGGCTGCCAGTTCCGCGGCAGTGACTGGGCCTGCTCCGGCCATAGCCTTGTACAGCCCGAGCTGGTCGCCCACGTTGACCAGGGTGGCCGTGAGCGCCCCCCCGATGTCCCCGAGTGCTTGACCTACGAACTCCATCAACCTCTCTTCGCTCACGGGCATGGGCGTCCTTTCATGTTCTTCCTGCTACTACCAAATAGCGTCAGCAGCACCGATGCAATACGCTGATTCGCGTAGGACGAGGCCGGACTCCGAGGAGTCTCCATGGTCGAACTGGTTGAAGGCGATGTTCGAGCACTTCAGGCGTTCGATGCCGTGTTGGCCGCGGTCGACCAGCCCGGATCGTTGGGACCCGCCGCTCTGGGTCTCATCGCCACGCTCGTGCCCTGTGACTGCGCCACCTACAGCGAGATCGACGCACGGCGACGCAGAGCGGTGGCCGGGGTCACACCCTGCGACGCAGTCGACTCCGATCAGGACACGAGGTAACGAGCCGTCGGTCGGTCGGTCGGTCGGGCCGACGACCGATGAACCGGAGTTGCTGTGACGGAGCCGGATTTGGTCAGGCTGCGTACCCTTGGTTCGGCACCCCGAGAT
>DATDHU010000073.1:0-5839 GCA_036521415.1 Acidimicrobiales bacterium | reverse complement strand
AGTTCATAGTACTTTCCTAGAGGGTTAATTATCTACTTCGGAAAGTACGGTGCCCGTGACCATGGCGATCGACGAGGATCGGCTCAGCGACACGTTCGCCGCGCTGTCCAACTCGACACGGCGAGCGATTCTGGCCCGTCTCGCAGAAGGTGCGGCGACCGTCAACGAGCTCGCCGAGCCCTTCGAGATCACGCTTCCGGCCATCTCAAAGCACATCAAGGTGCTCGAACGGGCCGGGCTGGTCATGCGCGGTCAGCGGGCCCAGTACCGGCCATGCGCCCTCGACGCTGCGCCCCTCGCGGAGGTCTCCACCTGGGCCGAGCAGTACCGACCGGTGTGGGAGGCCCGCTTCGACCGGATGGACGACTACCTCACGCAACTCCGACTACGACCAAAGGCAGGCGAACACGATGGCTGACGACAACGGTTCCCCAGACGCCGTAGTGATCGAACGCAGCTTCGATGCGCCGGTGGATCTGATCTGGCAGATGTGGACCGACCCGGAACACTTCAGTGCTTGGTACGGTCCCGAGGGCGCCACCATCCCGGTTGCCAAGATGGACGTGAGTGTGGGCGGCACCCGTCTGGTGTGCATGGAGATCCGATCCCCGGACGGCCCGATGCAGATGTGGTTCGCCGGCGAGTACCGCGAGGTCGTCGAAAACGAGCGCCTCGTCTACAGCGAGTACATATCCGACGAGAACGGCAACGTGCTATCACCGGCCGACGTGGGCATGCCCGATGGGCATCCGATGGTGACCGAGGTCCAAGTCGAGCTCCAGGACCTGGGCGGCCGCACGAAGATGGTGATGACCCATGCCGGCATTCCCTCGGGCTCCCCCGGTGCCGCGGGATGGACGATGGCGTTCGCAAAGCTGGCCGCCTACGTGGAGGCGCAACCCGATCGATAGCAACGAGCGTCTCGCTTTGTGCCATAGGGATCGACCGGCTCGACTTCGTCGGCCCTACACCATGTGGGTCAGGAGCGAGCGTGCTCCAGCGCTTCGTCGAATGATGCGCCGGCGGCCAACAGGGGGCGATAGGACATGAGCTGGCGAGGCCGGCTGAAGGCGAGCGCCGCGCTGAGCCGGTCGCCGTGGCGGTAGAGGGCCACCAGCTTGTGCTCGTCCACCGACCCGTCCACGACGACCACCTCGTCGTCGGGTGACGGGCGCCCGACGACCTGGATCTTGGTGGCGTACTGGTCCGACCAGAAGAAAAGGACCGGCTCGTAGGGCTCGGCCGCCTCCCGACCGTGCAGCAGGTTGCGGGTGGCGGCCACGCCGCTCTCGGCCGCGTTGGTCCAGTGCTCGACGCGTAGCGACTGGTCGAGCCCCCGGTGCGTCCACCGGGCCACGTCCCCAGCCGCCACCACGCCGTCGGCGGCAAAGAGGAACTCGTCACAGACCACGCCGTTCTCGAGCTGGAGACCCGAGCCGGCCAGCCAGTCGACGGCCGGCGTGACGCCGATCCCCACCACCACCACGTCGGCTCCGAGCACCTCGCCGTCGACCAAGTGGACGAAGACCCGGGCGGGGCCCGGTTCGCTGCTGCCCGGTGAGCTGCCGGTCGCCGGTTCGCCGGCCACGACCCGGTCCACACCCACTCCGGTCCGAAGGGCCACGCCGGCTTCGGTGTGGAGCGCGGCACACGCCGCCCCCATCTGGTCGCCGAGCACTGCCCCGAGTGGCGTCGGAAGGGCCTCGACCACGGTCACGTCGAACCCGAGTCCGGAACAGGTGGCCGCCACCTCAGCCCCGATGAACCCGGCCCCGATCACCACCACCCGCGCCCCCGGACCGGCAGCGGCCAGGTCGGCGATCAGGTCCTCGGCGTCGTCCAGGGTCCGCAGCGTGTGTACCCCCGGCACGCCCTTGGTGCCGGGCAGGGAGCGGGCGCCGGCGCCGGTGGCGACGATGAGGCCGTCGTAGTGGAGATCGGTGCCGTCATCGAGCGACACGGTGCGGGATTCGACGTCGAGCGCGTCGGCGCGGCGCCCCAGCCGGAATTCGATTCCCAATGTGTCGAGCTTGTCCGGCGCGTGATGGTGCAACCGGCCAACGTCCCACTTGCCCGCCAGGAACTGCTTGGACAACGGCGGCCGGTCGTAGGGGACATGCCGCTCGTCCCCCACCACGATGACCGGGCCCTCGTGGCCCTCGTGCCGCACCTCCTCGGCCGCCCGGAGGCCGGCCAGCGAAGCACCAATGACGACGACGGTGGAGTCGGAGGAAAGGGGCGAACTCATGGGCGCCACAGTGTAGGTCGACGCGGTGGTGGTGCCGGTCGGTGCGGTGTCGGAGATTGGCGGGGAACAGCTGCGATGCCTGCGCTAGGCGCCCCGGACGACCTCGTAGGTGACGAAAGTGAGGCCGTCACCAACCGTCTTAGTATCGACGAGGCGCAAAGGTGTTTGGTCGCCGGTCTCCCCGAAGAGCCGCTCACCAGCCCCGAGCACGACCGGGAATACAAACAGCCGCAACTCATCGACCAGGTGATGCCCCATCAGCGTGCGCCCGAGCTGATAGCTGGCGTAGACCACGATGTCCCCGCCCACCTCCTGCTTCAGCGTCGAGACCTTGGTCACCACGTCGCCGTTCAGGACCGTCGAGTTGCTCCAGCGGGGAGGTTCGAGGGTCGAGGACACGACGTACTTCGGCAGGCTGTTCAACCTGTCCGCCCATTCGCCACTCCTGGCTAGCCACCGCTCGGCGAACCACTCGTCGCTCCGCCGACCGAGCAGCAGGGCCTCAGTGTCCAGCGCCTCCTGGAACTCGACCTTGCCCCACGCGTCGAGGTCCTTGCCCCCAAACTGGCCGAACCAGCCGCCCAGGCTGAACCCCTCTTTCCCGTCGGGGTCCTGGACCACTCCGTCGAGCGAGACGTTCGTGCTGATCACGATCTTTCCCATGTCGGTTCTCCTCATCTCTGGTCGCTGTGGCACTGTCGGGTACAGCTGGTGAGACACCGAGATATGGGGAATTTGGGCACCCGCCGACCGCCCAATTCTCCGGTCGTCCGGTGTCTATACATGGTGGAAGTGCGACAAGACGCGAGAGGTGCGAAAAGGTGCAGGAGATGGGTGATGCGACCGTGCTGACAGCGGACCTGATGTCACGGGCCCGGGCCGGGGACGGCGACGCATTCCGAGAGCTAACCGAACCGCACCGCCGGGAGCTCCAGGTGCATTGCTACCGGATGCTCGGATCGTTCCAGGATGCCGAGGATGCCCTCCAAGAGTCGCTGCTGTCCGCATGGCAGAACTTCAGCGGGTTCGAGGAACGCGCTTCGCTCCGCACCTGGCTCTACCAGATCGCCACCAATAAGTGCCTCAATGCGCGTCGGTCGGCGAGTCGACGCCCGGCCAAGGAGTGGGACGTGCCCAAGGTTGAACCGCCTGAACCGACACAGCTCGGCGAAGTGGTATGGATCGAGCCGTATCCCGACGCCCTCCTCGAGGGTGCCCTCGACGCGCCGCTGGGCCCCGAGGCCCGTTACGCGCAGACCGAATCGATCTCCCTGGCGTTCGTGACCGCCCTGCAGATCCTGCCACCCCGCCAGCTCGCCGTGCTCGTCTTGCGCGACGTCCTCGGATTCCACGTGAACGAGGTGGCCGACATGCTGAACTCGACGGTCGATTCGGTCAACAGCGCCCTCAAACGGGCCCGCGCCAGCCTGCAGCGCCGCCAGTCGCCGGCCGCCGCGTTCGAACCGCCTCCCGGCTGCGATTCACCCTCGGAGGATGCGATCGTAGGGAGGTTCGTCAGCGCGTATGAGTCCGCCGATCTCGATGCACTCGTGGCACTCCTGACAGACGACGTCTTCATGTCAATGCCACCGATGCCCTTCGAGTACGAGGGCCGAGACATCGTGGCCCGCTTCATGGCCAGCATCTTCGGCTCGGGCCGGAGATTCGACCTCGTGCCGACGCGAGCCAACGGTCAGCCGGCGTTCGGGTCGTATCTGCGCGACCGTACCGGCATCCGCCACGGGACCGGCCTCATCGTCCTCACCCTCGCTGGCGATCGGATCAGCGCCATGACCCGCTTCGAAAACAGCATGTTGCCGTGGTTCGGGCTACCGCGATCGCTACCGAGCCGATAGTTGGTGCAAACACCGCCGAGAGGGGTTACTAGCCGCCGAACATGGCCATCCACTGCTCGGGCGTCTTCGGTCGGAACACGTAGTTCCGTTGGCGGGTATCGCCCAAGGTGGCCGACGGATCCGGCGAGTAGAGGTGGCCGGGGTACAGCACGGTTTCGTCAGGTACCCGGGCCAAGCGGGTGTGCAGGGACTCGAACATGGCGGCCGAGTCGCCCCCGGGCAGGTCGGTCCGCCCGCAGCCGTCCAGGAAGAGCGTGTCCCCGGCCACCAACTTCCCGTCCACCAGGAAGCACTGGCTCCCCGGCGTATGGCCGGGGGTGTGGACCAGGGTGATCGGGATCTCCCCCACGGTGACCACGTCGCCTCCCTCGTGGGCGACCAGGTTGCCGGCACCGACGCCGGTGGTGCGGGTGACCCAGGGCGCCTCGGCCCCCTGGAGATGGACCGGCACGGGCGCCAACTCGAGCAGTCGGGCGATCCCCTCGACTCCGAACCCCATCATGTCGCCACCGATGTGGTCGGCGTGATAGTGGGTGGCCAGGGCGCCGCTGACCGTCATCTCGTCGGCGGCCAGGATGCCGAGGAGGTCCTCGACGCCGTAGGCCGGGTCGACGATCAGCGCCTCGCCGGTCACCCGGTCGCCGATCAGGTAGACGAAGTTCACCATCTGGACGGCGATGGGGTCACCGACGGCGAAGTCCCGTCCAGCCAGCAGTTGCCGGAAGTAGAGGCGGTCATTGCCTCCGGGTCGGTTGTGGCCCCCGCCGGCTGCGGCAGACGAGAGACGGTCGTGGTCAGTGGGCTGCGATGCGGGCACCGATTCAGCTTAGGGTCTGCGCTCCTGAGGCACGCAGCGCCACCTCAGACCCGGATCACCTCGCTGCCCGGGGGTTGCTTTCGCCCTCGGGACGCTCCTCAGGCGTAGGGTGGCCCGGGTTGGGGCATGCCTGGAAGCGGGCGTGGCGCGGACGACCCGGAGGGGAGCAAGGGTGAGCGCGACGACAACGAGCGACGCAGCCGGGCCACGAGGCCGGCGAGACCAGCGGGGTCAGCCAACTGGGAGGGGCACCGACGGCGGGCTCGATGCCGGTTCACCGGAGACCATCGACAACGCGACCGTCGCCTCGATGATCCGCCACTGGGCCGCGGTCCAGCCGGATGCTCCCATGTTGACGGCCGGCGAAAAGGTCGTGAGCTGGAGCGACGTCTACCGGCGTTCGCGTCGCATGGCCCAGGGCCTCCGTGCCGCCGGCGTGCGTGCCGGAGACCGGGTGGCCATCCTCGATCGCAACTGCATCGAATTCTTCGAGGTCCTCTTCGGCTGCTCGTTCATCGGGGCCGTCACCGTGGCCGTCAACTGGAGGTTGTCACCCGACGAGATGGCTGCGGTCATCGACGACTCGACCGCGTCCGTGCTGTTCTCCGGGCCCGACTATGCGCCGGCCCTGGAGGCGGTGGCCTCGACCCTCCCGGCCGTCGCCCATCAGGTGGTCCTCACCCAGCTCGACGGCTGGCTCGACGAGCACGCCTCTGATCCGGACCCTGCCGATCCGAACTACGACACCGTGGGCACCGACGTGGTCCTGCAGCTCTACACATCGGGCACCACCGGACAGCCCAAGGGGGTGATGCTGACCAATGACAACGTCTCGTGCCTGATGAACAACGCGTTCAAGGCCTTCGATGTCACCCACGAGACGGTGAGCATGGTGGCCATGCCGCTCTTCCACATCGG
>DATDHU010000072.1:0-5709 GCA_036521415.1 Acidimicrobiales bacterium | reverse complement strand
CCGATGTGGCGCTGCTCGATGGGGTGGGGACGGGAGAACCAGTCCTCGAGGATCTCCCGGTAGGGCTCCAGCCGGGTGGCCAATGATTCGAGCTCTTCGGGCGGAGGAACGTCGGGCATGGGGAACTGGTGGGATAGGCCTTCCTCGTCGACATGGAACGAGGCTGAGAGGTTGAAGATGGCCCGCCCATGCTGGATGGCGACGACCAGGCGGGTGGTGAACGACCGCCCGTCCCGGATCCGGTCCACCTCGTAGAGAATGGGGACGGTCGGGTCCCCGGGGCGCAGGAAATAGGCATGGAGCGAATGGGGGCGCCCGAATTCGACGGTGCGACCCGCGGCCATCAGCGCTTGGGCCGCCACCTGTCCGCCGAACACGCGTTGGCGGTCCTCGTTGGGGCTCACGCCTCGGAAGATGTTGACCTCGATCGGTTCGAGATCGAGCAGGTTGACCAGGAAGTCCAGGGCGGCGCTCACCGCCCCATCCTGTCAGGTGGCCGCGACGGCGAGCTGGGATCCGAGGGCACCACGGCCGGCGGCTCCGGCGGCACTACGGTTACTGCTCGTGCCCACGCTGACCTTTCCCGACGGCTTCCTCTGGGGGGCAGCCACCGCCGCACACCAGATCGAGGGTGGCAACGTCAACAACGACTGGTGGGCGTTCGAGCACGACTCGACGTCGGGGTGCCTGGAGCCCAGCGGCGATGCCTGCGACTCGTTCCACCGGTATCCCGAGGACATCGCCCTGCTGGCCGGACTGGGGTTCGGCGTGTACCGCTTTTCCCTCGAGTGGAGCCGGATCGAGCCCGAGGAAGGTGAGTTCTCCCGCTCCGCCCTCGAGCACTACCGGCGGGTGGCGGCCACCTGCCGGGAGCACGGGGTCACGCCCATGGTCACCTATCACCACTTCACCCATCCCCGGTGGCTGGCCGACGCCGGAACCTGGGAAGCCCCCCAGGCCGTGGATCGATTCGCACGCTACTGCGAACGGGCCACCGAGCACCTCGGTGACCTGATCGGGTTGGCCGGAACGTTCAACGAGCCCAACGTGGTCGCCACCATGGGTTACCGCATGGGGCTCTTCCCGCCCAGGGTGCGGGACCACGATCGCCGCGAGAAGGTCAACGACGTGCTGATCGCCGCCCACCGCAAGTCGGTCGAGGCCATCCGCTCGGGGCCGGGCGACTTCCCGGTGGGGTTCACGCTGTCCATGACCGACTACCAGGCCGTGGACGGCGGGGACGAACGCCTGGAACGGATCCGGCGACCGGTCGAGGACGTCTTCTTGGAGGCCACCGGAGGGGACGACTTCATCGGCGTGCAGACCTACACCCGGGACCGGATCGGGCCCGACGGGTCGCTGCGCCCGGCCGAGGGCGTCCCCACCACCCAGATGGGGTACGAGTTCTGGCCCGAGGCGCTCGAGGCCACCATCCGCCGGGCGACGGCGGTGAGCGGCGGGCTCCCGGTGATGGTCACCGAGAACGGGATCGGCACGGGCGACGATGCGGCCCGGGTCGACTACGTCACCGAGGCCCTCGCCGGCGTCAGGCGCTGCCTGGACGACGGTATCGAGGTGCGGGGCTACCTGTACTGGAGCCTGCTCGACAACTTCGAGTGGGTCCTGGGCTACGACCCGACGTTTGGCCTGGTGGCAGTGGACCGGGTCACGTTCGAACGACAGCCCAAACCCAGTGCGTCCTGGCTCGGTGAGGTGGCCCGGCTCAACCGTCTCGAGGTGGCATGACCGACGAACTGCCGGGCGTCGGTCGTAACAGAATCGTCAAGAGTAAGGTTGCCCCGGTGCACACCCTTTTGCTCCGGCTCGTCCACCTGTGGGAGCGGCGGGACACCCCGGAGGCCAGGCAGCTGTTCCGGTACACCATGGTGTCGGTGATCTCCACCGCTGTGTCCTTCGGTGTCCTGCTGATCGTCTACGGCATCTTCCGCGCCTTCTCCGAGGTGTGGAGCACGGTGTTCGCCAATGCCGTCGCCACCGTTCCTTCCTATTACCTCAACCGCAGCTGGGTCTGGGGCAAGAACGGACGGTCTCATCTGACCAAGGAGATCCTGCCCTTCTGGACGATGTCAGCCCTCGGCATCGTGGTCTCCATCTTCGGCGCCGCGCTGGCCACCCACATCGGCAAGACCTACCACCTCGACCACCTGGAGCAGACCGTCCTGGTCCTGGCGGCCAACGTCTTGTCCTTCGCCATCTTCTGGGTCCTGAAGTTCATGGTGTTCAACCGGCTGTTCCACGTGCACCCGGTCGAGGAACTCGACGAACTCGTCGAATCTCTCTGAGTAGGAGCACCACTGCGTGTCCGAGCCGGGCTCCGTCTTCGACGACGCCGCCGCCCGCGTGCGACCGGTTGACGCCGGGGCGGCCACACGGGCCCAGGCCCATCAGAACCAGCTGACCAAGCCGCCGGGATCCCTCGGCCGGCTGGAGGCGGCCGGAGCCCAGTTGGCCGCCATCGCCCGTCATGCACCGCCCCCGGTGCCCGAACCTGCCGTGGTTACGGTTTTCGCCGGCGACCACGGTGTGCTGGCCCAAGGTGTGTCCCCCTGGCCGGCGGAGGTGACCGCCCAGATGGTGGCCAACTTCTGTGCCGGCGGCGCGGCGGTCAACGTGTTGGCGGCCCACGTCGGGGCGGACGTCGTCGTGGTCGACGTGGGCGTGATCGCCGACATGGCCGACGCGCCGGGCCTGTTGGACCGGAAGGTCCGACGAGGCACCGCCGACCTCTCTGTCACCGCGGCCATGAGTCTCGACGACGCACGCCGCGCCCTCGACGTCGGGGCCACCGTGGCCACCGACGAAGTGGCGTCGGGGGCACGCTGTCTCTTGACCGGGGACATGGGCATCGGGAACACCACCCCCTCGGCGGCGCTCATCGCCACCATGACCGGCCAGCCGGCCCGGGCCGTGACCGGACGGGGAACCGGCATCGACGACGCCCGGTGGGAGGCCAAGGTCTCGGTGGTGGAGCGGGCCCTGGCCCGGCACCTGGCCGCCCCCGGTGTACCGGGCAACCCGGGCGTACCCGGCGACCCGGGCGACCCACTCACCGCGCTCGCCTCGCTCGGAGGGCTCGAGATCGCCGCCCTGGTCGGGTACCTGGTCGCCGGGGCCGCGCTCGGTGTCCCGGTGGTGATCGACGGGGTGATCGCCGCATCCGCCGCCGTGGTCGCCGCCTCGCTCGTACCCGACGTGGTGGGCTACCTGGTGGCCGGGCACCGCTCCTCGGAGCCGGGGGCGAGCATCGCTCTCGACCACCTGGGCCTGCAGCCCCTCCTCGACCTCGACCTCCGGCTGGGGGAGGGCACCGGCGCCTGTCTGGCCCTGCCCATCCTGCAGGCCGCAGCCAAGCTCTTGCGGGAGATGGCCACCTTCGCGTCGGCCGGCGTGTCCGACTCCGAATAGGCCGGGCGTGCCCGTACCGGTCAGTCCCGGAAGTTGTTGAACTGGAGGGGGATGCCGAAGTCCTCTTCCTTGCAGGCGGCGATGACCGATTGGAGCACGTCGCGCTTCTTGCCCGTGACCCGGAGCTGATCGCCCTGGGTCTGGGAGCTCACGCCCTTCAGCCCCAGTTCCTTGATGAACTTGTTCAGCTTCCTGGCATGGTCGGAGGAGATGCCCGCCTGGATCCCGATGTGTTGCCGGGCCGCACCGCGTGAGGCCTCCTCGATCTTCCCAGGGTCGAGCGACTTCAGCGACACCGATCGCTTGACCAGCTTCTCTTGGAGCACCTGGTAGAGGGCCCGGAGCCTGTCCTCGGTGTTGGAGTTGAGGATCAGCTCCTTGTCGTTCAGCTCGATGGTCGAATCGGTGCCCTTGAAGTCGAACCGGGTCGTCGCCTCGCGATTGGCCTGATCCACCGCGTTGCGGACTTCCTGCATGTCGACCTCGGAGACAATGTCGAAGGTAGGCATGAAGAAACAGTAGCGCCGTGCTTGGCAGTATCCTTCCCCGTCTGCGGGTCGGTACCCAAGTGGCCAAAGGGAGCAGACTGTAAATCTGCCGGTTCTGCCTTCGAAGGTTCGAATCCTTCCCGGCCCACCGCAACGGGCTCCGCCGGCCGGCTGTCACCAGCCGGTTGGCGGAGGGTCCACCGGGAGGTGGGTCAGCGAGGGCGTCCTCGGCGCAGGTGCCGAAAACACCCGACCGCCCTGAACCGGGAGCCTTCATCCATGTCACTCGCACGGATACGAGCCACACCGACCTGGGTCGTGGTCGCGGCGGCCGTCTTCGTCTGGATGTTGTCCGCCTTCTACATCTTCTATTTCGGCACCCATTGGCATCTCGACCTTCGGGTCTACCGGGCGGCCGGTGACGCGCTCTTTCACGGTGGCCGGCCGTTCAGCGATTACTACACCGAGAGCCACCTGCCGTTCACCTACCCTCCTTTCGCCCTGCTCGTCCTCAGCCCCCTCTCGTTCGGCGCGCTCGGTCTGGTCGAGGCCCTGTGGTGGGTGGCCAGCGGGGCGGCCCTGGTGTTCACCCTGTACCGACTGTTGACGGTCAACACCGGCGCTTCCCTCGACGAGGGCGGCGCGCCGCCTTCGGGACTGGGTATGCCCAAGCAGCGGGCGCTTGCCGTGGCCGCCCTCATGGCCGCGGCGGCGACCCTGGTGCTCGAGCCCGTCCGTTCCAACATGACGTACGCCCAGATCAACTTGTTCCTGATGCTCTTGGTGGTGGTCGACCTCACCAGCAAGCAGACCAAGAAGACATGGTGGCGGGGCTGTCTGGTCGGGCTGGCTGCGGCCATCAAGTTGACCCCGCTCGTCTACCTGGTCGCCTTCCTGGTGCGCCGGGACTGGCGGTCGCTGGCCCGCGGCCTGGCCACCTTCGTGGTGGCCACCGCCCTCAGCTGGCTCGTGCTCTCGTCCGACTCCACCCTCTACTGGTTCCACGAGGTAACCGATGCCCAGCGCACCGGGCCCATCGCCATCGTGTCGAACCAGTCGTGGAACGGGCTGCTGCGTCGTCCGCCCTTCCACTGGGGGCACCTGTCCGCCGTGATCTGGGTCGTCTTGGTGGTCGGGACGCTGGCGTGTGGTGTGTTCCTCGCCGCCCGGCTGACGGCGGCGAACCGCACGGCCGAGACGATCGTGGCTCTGTCGCTGACTGAGCTCTTGGTCAGCCCGGTGTCGTGGACCCATCACTGGTCCTGGCTTGTCATCGCCCCCATCGCCGTCGTGTCCCTCTGGTCGGTGCACCGTGCCGTGGCCTGGCTGTTGTTGATCCTGGTGGTGCTGGCCGTCCTCGCTCCCTACCTCTGGCTCCAAAGCGGGCCGCCCTCCTACGTGGCCGGCAACACCCTCGTGCTCATGGGCGCGGCGATCCTCGTCGTATGGACGGTGGCCGAATGGCCCGTGCCGTCGATGGTCCGACCCCGATTCCGATCCCGGTCCGGTTCCCGATCGCGCCTCGGCGCCCGGGGCGAAACCATGTAGCCGGCGAAGGGCGGAGCCGGCCGTTTTGGACCGGGGGGAAGGCTGAAACCCTGTGGCCGGCCCCGTTGGCCGCCCAGAGGCGGCGCAAAGAAGCTGACGACCCTGCGGCCCGGCCCCCGTTGCGCCCGGTAGAGAAGGGGGAGACACCCGCTGTCCAGGGCACTTGGCCCCGACCCCGGGATGCCGTTGCCAGGCGTGCGGTCATAGTTACAATAGCGTTACGGAACCAAAGCGCTCCGGTGTACCG
>DATDHU010000071.1:0-112312 GCA_036521415.1 Acidimicrobiales bacterium | reverse complement strand
GATCGCCGAGGGCTGGGCGGCAAGCAATCCGGGACGTGCCTGGCCCGCCATCGCCGGTCGTCGGTACGGCCTCGACGTCGTCAACATGGGCTACGCCGGTGCGGCCCGGGGCGAGATGGTGAGCGCCGAGGAGATCGCCGGGCTCGAGGCCGACGTGATCAGCCTCAGCTACGGGACCAACTGCTGGACACGCATCCAGCACTCGGCCGAACAGGTCGGAGCGGGCCTCGACGCCTTCGTCGACCTGGTGCGCTCGGGCCACCCGGACACCCCGATGGTGGTGGCCTCGCCGGTGATCAGGCCCGATGCCGAGGACCAGCCCAATCGCCTCGGCGCCACGCTGGGCGACCTGCGGGCGGTCATCGAGGCGAGGATCGAGCGCACAGCCGCAGCCGACCCCCGGCTCCACCTGGTACGTGGGGGTGCGTTGTTGGCCGCCGACCAGCTGGCCGACGGGGTCCACCCGGGGGACGAGGGCCACCGGGTCCTGGCTGAGGCCATCGGCTCCGTCGTGCGGGCCAGCCTCGACGCCACCGCCACCCGATCCAAGGCGGCCACCGCCACCCCGTCGAACCCTGCCCCGAGCACGTAGGTAGCGACTGCACATGGCCCAGTCATCCTCGGCCGAGCGCATCGTCGACGTCGTCGAGTTCCTCGGATCCCATCCCGACCGCGACTTCACCCTGTCGGAGCTGTGCCGCCGGCTTGATCTGAGCAAGGCGACCGCACACGGCCTGCTCGCCACCCTGACCGATCGGGGATGGGTCGTACGTCATCCTCGGGACAAGACCTACCGGCTGGGACCGGCCCTGGCCGCTCTCGCTGGTGCCGCCGGAGCCCCCCAGCTCGAGGTCGTCGACTACGCCCGGGACGAGATGCAGGACGTGGCCAAGGAGCTCGGGGTGCAGTGCGTGGCGTCCGCCGTCTTGGGCGACGACATCGTGCTGCTGGCGGTGGTGGGGAGCGCGAGGCCGCTGAGCGTTCATGTCCAGGCCGGACAGCGCATTCCCCTGGCCCCACCCTTGGGGACGGTGTTCCTGGCCTGGGCCGGCCCGACCCGCATCGATCGTTGGCTTCGACGCCTGGGTCCCGACGCCACCGAGGCGCAGCTGGATGGCTACCGGGCGGCCGTCGACCGGGTCCGCGAACGGGGCTACTCCTTGTCGCTCGAGGTGGACGCACGGGCGCTGCTGGAGCGGGCAATGGCCGACGGCGACCGGCCGCTGTCCGAGGTGCTCGAGGAGCTGGAGCAACAGGAGTACCTCTTGGTGGACCTCCAGCCTCACCGCTCCTATCGGTTGAGCATGCTGGCCGCACCGGTCTTCGGCGCCGACGCGTCGGTGCAGTTGGCCCTCTCCCTGTTCGACCTGCCGCCGACGGTGACGGCCGAAGAGGTGCCGAGGCTGGGCGAGCGGCTGGTGCAAGCGACCGCCGCCGTGACCAGGGCCATCGGTGGGCGTCAACCGGAATGGACCAACAACGGGCGATCGTGACGGCCGGACGACTCCGGGCGCCAGGCGATCACGGCCAGCGATCAGGGGCGCCAGGCGATCGTGGCGCCGCCCGATCAGGGCTGCAGGCGGTCGATCTGCCAGCCGCTCCCGACCGGCAGGTAGCGCAGGCGGTCGTGCAACCGGTCATCCCGGTTCTGCCAGAACTCGAAGGAATCAGGCGCCAGTCGGTACCCGCCCCACCAGGCCGGCCGGGGCACCGCCTGTCCTTCGAATTCCTTGGTCAGCTCCTGCACCCTCAGGTCAAGACACGCTCGGCTGCTGGCGGTCTCACTCTGTCGTGACGCGTGAGCGCCGATCTGGGCGCCGAGCGGTCGGCTGTTGAAGTAGGCGTCGGACTCCTCGGCCGACAGCTTCTCGACCGTGCCCTCGATCCGGACCTGCCGGCCGAACGGGTCCCAGTAGAACAGCAAGGCTGCGAAGCGGTTCTCGGCGAGCTCGCGTCCCTTTCGGCTCTCGTAGTTGGTGTGGAAGACGAAGCCCCGCCTGTCCCACCCCTTCATGAGCACCATCCGCAAGGACGGCCGCCCGTGATCGTCGACGGTGGCCAGCGCCACCGCCTCGGGCATCCTGACCTCGGCCCCGGCCTCCTCGAACCACCGCCCGAACTGGGCGAACGGATCGGGGTCGACGTCGGCCTCGTCCAGGGGCTCCGAGTGTTCGGCCACCCCCGGACGTTAGCCAATGGCAGTACTGAGCCCGTCTACCCCGAAGTCGTGATGGGCTGGGTCAGGTCGTAGATGGTCGACCCGCCGACCGTCTTTGCCGTGTAGTGGCTCGTCACCCAGCTGCCGATGGCCGACGCCGAGCTGCTTGAGCTCCCCCCACCGATGCCGCCTCCTCCAGCGAAACCGCCACCGAAGCCACCTCGACCGCTGCTCGAGATGTAGTAGTGGATCTGGCCGGAACGGACGTACTGTTCGAACTGAGCGAGGGTAGGTGCAGGGTCGGTCCCGTTGAACCCGCCAATCGCCATGACGGGTTCACCCGAAGCCAGCTGGTAGCCGGCGGCTGAATTCGAGTTGACGGTGGCCGCCACCCACTTGTACTGAGCGGCATCGTGTTGGAGCGCGGTCACCAGCGCCTTGCCTGGCGTGCTGGCCTGCAGAAGCCCTCCGGCGCCGCCGCGGGCGAATGGGCCCAGCCCGCCGGCCGCCCCCGCCGCGGCGCGGCCACCGGCAAGACCTCGAGGTATTTGGCCCGTGCCGCGGGCCGCGCCGGGGAAACGACCGCCCGCTGCGCCGGGGAAGCGACCGCCGGCCGCGCCAGGGAAACGACCCGCGGCCGCGCCCGCGGCGCCGGGGAACCGACCACCCGCTGCGCCGCCGAAGCCACCGGGACCGAACGTCCCGGCCACCGTGGGGCCGGCAGAGGGAATGGCGCCAGCTTGCGGCGTGGCGATGGTGTCCACGGCATAGGCCGCCGGGCCGGCGCAGGCCACGATCACGGCCACGACGGCCACGGCAGCGGCCAGGCGGCCACGCAGGTGCGGGACCACGGCAATGGCCAAGCCGGTAGCGACGCAACCCACCAGGACCAAGAACCGCAGGGCAGGGAGCCACGTCGGGCTCCGGCTCAAGAGCCTGAAGGCCCACACCCCGGTGAGGGCCAGCGTGGCCCCCAGCACGATCCGGACCCACAACTGCTCCCGGCGCTGCCACAGCATGACCGTGCCGATGCCGACCAACGCGGCGATCGCCGGCGCCAGGGCCACGGTGTAATAGGGATGGATGATGCCGGCGGCAAAGCTGAAGATGGCCCCGGTCAAGAGGAGCCACCCGCCCCAGAACACCAGGGCGGCTCGCGTCCGATCGGTACGGGCGGCCCGCAACGTGATCCACAGCCCCGCCGCCAACAGGACCAGCGCGGCCGGGAGCAGCCAGGAGATCTGTCCGCCCATGTCGGGTCCGAATAAGCGGCTCCAACCGGTGGCGCCCCAACGGGAGCCGGCGGCCCCGGCCCCGCCGATGCTCCCCGCCTCGTTCCCGGACAGCCGGCCGAAGCCGTTGTAGCCGAAGATGAGGTTCACGATGTTGTTGTCCTCGGAGCCTCCGATGTAGGGGCGACTCGAAGCAGGCGTGAGGGCCACCGCGGCCACCCACCAGCCGGCCGAGACGACCAGCGCCACGGCGGCCAGCAGTAGCTGGCGGATCCGCCGTGGCAGGGGCGTGGGGGCGAACAGCAGATAGACGAGGCCGATGACCGGCACGATGATGACGGCCTGCAGCATCTTGGTGATGAAACCGGTGCCCACGCAGGCCATGGCCGCAACCAACCACCAGGTCTGGGCCCGCTCGAGGGCCCGAACGGCGGCGTACGCCGCGACCACCAGCAACAGCACCAACAGGGCGTCGGGATTGTTGAAGCGGAACATGAGCACCGCCACTGGGGTCAGGGCCAAGAGTGCCCCCGAGATCAGTGCGGCGCCGGGGCTGAACCACCTCCGGACGGTGGCGTAGAGGACTCCGACCGTCGCCACGCCCTCCAGCGCCTGGGGCACGAGGATGCTCCAGGAGTTCACGCCGAAGATGCGGGCAGAGATCTCCATCACCCAGAGGGAGGCGGGGGGCTTGTCGACGGTGATGAAGTTGGAGGCGTCGGACGAACCGAAGAAGAAGGCCTTCCAGCTCTTGGTCCCGGCCTGTACCGCGGCCGAGTAGAACGAGTTGGCCCAGCCCGAGTCGCCCAGGGCCCACAGATAGGCCACCGCCGTGGAGACGAGGAGCGCGATGAGGCTGGGCCGGACCCAACGGGGGTCGCCGGGACGGCCCAGGATGATCCGCCGCATCCAAGCGCGGCGGCTCGGTTCGGAGGGCTGCGCCTCGGTTTCGGGCGCAACCGGCTCGAGCAGCGTGGTCATCGACGCGGCCCCCCACCGAGACGCGGCTGTCGCCGTGGGGGTTGCCATCCAGCTCCCGCCGTGGTGCTCCCCGTCCAACTCGCTTCGGTGTGGCTGTCGTCGATCATGGGTGCCACTGTGGGCAACCTCTACGCGGATCGGCTGGGTCCGTGCTGGGTGCCACCTGTGAATCCCAGCGAGACCTCCCTCACCGGCAGCCCACCCCTCGGGACTACTTCAGCGCTTTGTCTTGCACGAGGGCGACGTTCGTGAGGCTCTGTTGCTGGCCCGCCGTGGGCGGTGGTGGTGGCGCGGTGGTCGTGGTCGAGCTGCTCGACGACGCGGGCACGTTCACGTCGAGGGCCACGACCGAGAGCAATTTGCCTCGCTGCCAGAAGATCACGTATACGTTCTGGTTCGAGGCGGTCTCGAATGCGGTCGACCCGAGCTGGGCCGGCGCCTTCTGCATGGTGGCCGTGGGAACGGCCTTTCTCTGCGCGGCCAGGACGCCCGAGGCCACCTTGGTCGAGGTGCACACCAGGATCTCTGCGACCACCCCCGTCTTGCCGTTGCTGTCCTCGTACTTGGCCTGCGCTCCCTTCGTACAGCCGGCCTGTCCCGTCTTGTTCGAGCCCACTGGCTTCAGAACCGGCTTCGGGTAGCCCAGGGACTTGGCCGCCGATACCGATATGACGCCCGTGACCGGGCTGGAGGCCACGGAGCTGTTCGAGGCACCGGCCGCAGGCACCCCGACCGACGCGCCGGCCACCGACAGCACACCGAGAGCGGATGCGGCAGCTATGAGTCTTCCTCGTGTGAACATCGACAACCTTTCGGGCACGGCGCCATCGCCGCCCATTGACAGTGATCCCTCCGTATGAGGGGACCTCGACTGGCACCGCCATGAGGTCCACCACCCCGGACCGGAGCGAGGCTGCCCCGGGCTCCGCGACGGTCTGATGGAGCCAATGTGCGGGTTTGTAACGACTGTACGCTATCGGTCCTGGCCGCCGTTGTGGCTACGGGGGCAGGTGGGGAGCTGACCAGCTCGTGTCCGCCCGGTCGGCATGCAGGCAGTCCCTGCCTGGAGACCCCTCTGGCGCACCTGTGTGAAAGCTGAGGGTGCCGTCAACGTCCCCGCCGTGCCGACCCACCCACCGGACAGGGCCAGCCTCTCGTCTCATCCACAGCGGGTTCACAGGCGGCCCACATCTGACGCATAGTTGGCCCTGGGATGGTTGGTCGTCTCGGAGGTGGTACGAGTGACGGTTTTGACTGGGCAGCGAATTCTGGTGGTGGACGATGAGCCATCCATCGTCGACTCGGTAGCGACCTCGCTGCGCTACGAGGGATTCGAGGTGGAGGAGGCCACCAACGGTCGTGCCGCCCTGGCCGCCGCCCAGGAGCGCCCACCCGACCTCATCGTCTTGGACGTTATGCTCCCCGACCTGGACGGCTTCGAGGTCACCCGTCGGTTGAGGGGCGACGGCATTCGGGTCCCCATCTTGTTCCTCACCGCACGCGATGCCCTCGAGGACAGGGTGACGGGGCTCACGATCGGCGGCGACGACTACGTGACCAAGCCGTTTGCCCTGGCCGAGATCATCGCCAGGGCCCGGGCCATCCTTCGGAGATCCAACGGCGACACGGATGATGACGGGACGCTCCGGTTCGCCGACATCGAGATGGACGAGGGCGCGCACGAGGTCCGCCGCGGCGGCGCGCTCATCCACCTGACGGCCACTGAGTTCTCGCTCCTGCGGTTCTTCTTGTTGAACCCGCGCATCGTCCTCTCCAAGTCGCAGATCTTGGACTATGTGTGGCACTACGACTTCGGCGGTGACGCCAGCGTGGTGGAGACCTACGTGAGCTACCTGCGCAAGAAGCTCGAGGCCCATGGGCCGCCGCTCATCCACACGCTTCGCCTGGTCGGGTACGTGCTCAAAGAAGACCGGTAGCAATCGCCGATGTCACTTCGGATCCGCCTGCTGCTGGCCGTAGGGGCGGTCGCGCTGATCGCGCTCCTCGCTGCGGACATAGCCACCTACTCCGCCCTGCGTTCGTTCCTCTACACGCAGGTCGACCGCAGTCTGATCGTGCCGCTACATGCCCCCAAGCAGAACCCCGGGGGCGGCGCATTCGCCGGGACGAACCCGTTCAATCCGTCCCAACCGTCTCGTGAGCTCTACCCGCGGAGCCCGATCCTCGGCGGGTTCCGCGAGATTCGGTCACCATCGGGTGCGATCATGCTGCAGAATGCCGCGCAAGAGAACGGCCACTCCTACTCGCCCCGGTTGCCCGCCCACATCACCGGCTATTCGGTGCAACCCGACGGCACCTCGGCCACGTACTTCACCGCGCAGGCCGTGCAATCCGGTGGACCGTCCTTCCGGGTCCGCGCCTCGCGCCTCGACGATGGCAATACCTTCATCGTGGCCGTTCCCCTGGACGCCACCAACAACACCCTGAACCGTCTGTTGATCATCGAGCTGATCGTGACCGCAGCCGCGCTGATCGCCGCCGTCCTGCTGGGGTGGTGGCTGGTGCGGGTGGGCCTTCGCCCGCTGGAGGAGGTCGAGCGCACGGCCGAGTCGATCGCCGAAGGCGAGCTCGATCACCGGGTACCAGGCGAGAACACCAAGACCGAGGTGGGAAGGATGGCCCGGACGATCAACATCATGTTGTCCCGCATCCAGCGGGCCTTCTCCGAACGCGATGCCACCGAAGCCGAGCTCCGCGCTTCGGAGGGCCGGCTCCGGCGGTTCGTGGCCGATGCCTCCCACGAGCTCCGGACGCCGGTCTCGGCCGTGTCGGCCTACGCCGAGATGTACCAGCTGGGCATGGCCAAGCCGGGTGCGGAGCTCGATCGGGCCATGGCCGGCATCAGCCAGGAATCGTCCCGCATGGGACATCTGGTCGAGGACCTCCTGACGCTCGCCCGGCTGGACGAGGGCCTGCCCCTGGAGCAGAAACCGGTGGAGCTGGTGAAACTGGGTGCCGACGCCGTGCACACCGCCGCCGCAGTCGGGCCCGACTGGCCCGTGCGCATGGAGGCCGCCCGCCCGGTCGAAGTGGTGGGCGACCCGTTGCGGCTGCGCCAGGTGCTCGACAACCTGCTCTCAAACGTGCGGGCCCACACCCCCGCCGGGACGAGCACGGTGGTGCGAGTCAGCCAGGCGAACGACGAGGCCGTGGTGGAGGTGGCCGACGACGGGCCCGGTCTGAACGACGAGCAGCGGTCCCGGGTCTTCGAGCGCTTCTACCGAGCCGACCCGTCGCGCTCGCGGCTCAAGGGAGGTGCCGGTCTGGGACTCTCGATCGTCAACGCCATCGTCACCGCGCACGGCGGCACGGTTCGGGCCATCTCGCTTCCAGGCCAGGGGGCCTCGTTCTCCGTTCATCTGCCCCTCTCCCACGAGGGCGCCGACGGCGCCGACGGAGCTGGTGCCGGCGAAGCAAGTTCCGAAGGAGCCGGTCCGGGCGAAGCCGGCGCGGGCCGAACCGGTGCGGGTGGAGCTCCGGGCGACGGAGACAGTGGGGGTGGCGCTCCTGGCGACCGACTCCGTGCGGGCGGGACTGCCGGCGGAGTCGGTGCGGGCGAAGGCGCCGGCGGAGTCGACTCCGCCGGAGCGGCCAGCGGCGGTGGTGGCGGCAGGCCCGAAAGCGCCAGCTAATTCTTCAGGACGATCGGTGCCCAGCCGATCCCGCCATCGCTCCCGATTCACACCGGGCTCACAGGTTCCGGTGGGCTGACCGGAAGGTTCCGTCGGCACAATCCCTCCATGGCGATCGCCGAAACCGTCGCACCGCCCCTCGTCGGTGCCTCCCGACCGCCCGATGTGGAGATCGTGGTGCCGGTCTACAACGAGGAGGCGGTCCTCGAGACCAGCGTTCGGACGTTGCGCGCCTACCTGGACGACCACTTCCCCTTTACTGCCCTGATCTCCATCGCTGACAATGCCAGCACCGACCGCACGTGGACCATCGCGTCGACATTGGCGGCGACGATGGCGGGAGTCCGGGCCTTCCGGCTCGGGGACAAGGGCAGAGGCCGGGCCCTTCGTGCCGTATGGACGCTCAGCCAGGCCCGGGTGGTCGCCTACATGGATGTAGACCTGGCCACCGACCTCGATGCGCTCTTGCCCCTGGTTGCTCCGCTCTTGTCCGGGCACAGCGACCTGGCGATCGGCACACGGCTGGCTCCCGGTGCCCGGGTTGTCCGGGGCACCAAGCGGGAGCTCATTTCCCGCTGTTACAACGTGCTCATCCGGACGATGCTCCGCAACCGGTTCACCGACGCTCAGTGTGGCTTCAAGGCCGCTCGGGCCGAGGTCGCCCGTGACCTGCTCCCAATGGTCAGCAACGAGGAATGGTTCTTCGACACGGAGCTCTTGGTCCGGGCAGAGCGCAGCGGCATGCGGATCCACGAGGTCCCCGTCGACTGGGTCGACGACCTCGACTCCCGGGTGGACGTGTTCGGGACCGCACTCGAGGACCTCCGGGGGGTCTCCCGGCTCCTGTACGAATTCGTCGCCCGGCGGGGGCGGGACGGTGCGCCGTCCGTCCCCGGTCATCCGATGGCCGGAACCCACCTGGCCCGCTTTGCCAGCATCGGTGTCATCAGCACCGTGGTCGACCTCGGGTTGTTCCTCCTCTTGCGACCGGCGCTGGGCACGTTCGGTGCCAACGCCGTGGCCCTCGCCCTCTGCAACATTGCCAACATGGCGGCCAACCGACGGATCACCTTCTCCGACCGGGCCCCCTTCCGTCGGCGCGACCAGTTGCTCGGTGGGCTGGCCGTATTCGCCACCAGCCTGGCTCTGACGAGCGTGGCCCTTCTGACCGCCAGCGGGATCGGCGGAGCATCGGTCACCTCCGACCTGGTCGCCATCGCCGTGGCCAACGGGGCGGCCGCGCTGGTCCGCTTCGTCCTCTTGCGGGCTTGGGTCTTCCGCAACCACCGACATCCCCGGCACTCGATCCAGTAGACCGTATCGTCCGGCTGATTGCCGACTGGTGAATACTGAGCGTCATGCCGCCGCTCGGGAACCGCTCCTCGGCGGCCGTCATCGGTGGGCTTGCTGTCCTGATGGCGGTGGCTGCGACAGCGTGCACCAGCGCTACCAGCAGTGTGACCCCGATTGACGAAGTCTCCTCGGTCGCAGCTCGAGCGCTACAGGTCGCGGACGACGCCGTCTACTTGCCCGTGCAGGTGGACGGTCGCTGGTCGCTGGCCGGCCCCCCGGACACATGGCTACAGCCCTCGATCAGTACGACGAGTACACCCTGGCGCTGGAACTATCCCTGCGCCGTTATCGACCCCGCCCTGGTCCCCGGAATGACATCCTTCATGGACGTCGAGATCGCCCGCACGTTCAGCGGCGCCAAGGCCGCCACCCTCACGACCCGGCTGCAACAACGGCTGCACCAGAGCACCAACACGAGCTGCCACAGTCTCAATCCGAACGTCGCAGCGGGACCGCCGGGGCCGATACTCGACCGGCTCGTGATCGAGCACGTGTCCGTGTCGGGAGGGACGGCGACCGTTCGCGGCGAGGTCCATGTCACCGACTGGCAGGGTGGCGTCAGCCATGTGCCTACAGCTGATGGCGGTCGCAAAATTAATTGGGCAACCGTCCCGGGACTTCTGGACGCCACGTACCGGCTGCGGCGCGACCCGGCCGGCCAGTGGCTGGTGACGTCGTTCTCGGCGACGTTTGCGCCCGGACACAACCCCTGAGTCACACTGGGAGTCCCTGATTCACACCGGGAGCCTGAGTGACACCGGGAGCCGGGGACTTGGGCCGGCGCGACGACACAGGTCTGGAAACGGCCGGCCGCACCCGCCACGCCAGCGCCACCAGCACCATGGTCACACAGCTCACGACGATGCCGAGGCCCCACCCGGAGCCGATGTCCGACCCCGAGCCCAGGGCGTGCGCCAGGGCCAGCGGCCACAGCAGCCACGTGGTCCAGTGGACCAGACGCCAACTGCGCCAACTGAGGTGCCGGCGGAGCAGGCTGGTGGCCACGACCGCGATGAGCAGGTCGAAGGTAAACGCGCCCATGCCCACCCAGACGGGCCGGTACGTCGACTCGAAGGGGATGATCGCCCCGAACCAGCGGAGCCCGATCCAACCGTCGATGAGGGCGGTGATGATATGGACGCCGAGGAAGCAGACAGCGAGCAATGACACGGTCCGATGGAGCCCAGCCGTCACGATGCGGGGCCATCGGGTGGAGCCCCAACGCTTCACCCCCACCACACCCAGGGCAACGGTGACCGACAGGAGGACGAGGGCAACCAGGCCGCTGGCCCGCATGAGGTACCAGACGAACGCTGGGGTATCGGTGGTCGCGATCACGATGCCAGGGAATCGGCGTCGCCTGGGTATCTCTCCTCCGGCCACCCGCCCACGTTCACCATCGGCCCCTGGGCCGGGACCAGCCGTGCCGCGAAGCCGCGCTCGGTCAGCCACTGCGGGGCCTTCGACCCCAGGATCATTGAGGCGGTCGACGCGACATTGGCCTCCAGGCAACTGGCGGCGAACACGGACACCGTTCGCCAACAGGTGTCGGCCGGCGCACCGGTGGCCGGATCGATGAGATGGTGCATGGCCTGACCGCCGCGGGACCATCGGCGGGAGGCAGTGCCCGATGTGGCCAAGCCACCGTGGCGAATGGCCACGGTGGCGCCGGGCTCGCCGACCGGTGCGTCGTGCCGGTCAGCAATGCGGATCACCCATCCCTCCTCGGGGGGAGGTCCGGCCGCGGCGAGATCGCCGCCCAGGTTGACCAGGACTCCGGCCCGGGTGGCCGCGGCAGCGGCTTGTGCCGTCCGATCGGCGCAGCCGGCCTTGGCCGTCGCCCCCAGGTCGATTCGGACACCGGGCGGCAGTGTGGCCGTCCGACGGCCTCGGTCCAGCCGGACGCGGCGCCACCCGGGGACACGCTGGTAGCGAACCCTGAGCGGGGGTCCATCCGGTGCCACCTCGGAGAAGTCACGGTCGTAGCCACACAGCTCGAGGGCATGGCCCACGGTGGGATCGACGATCCCATCGGTCAGCTGCGCCGCCTGGATGGCTTCCTCCAGGGCCACGAAGAAGGGCCACGACACCTCGACCGGTCGGCCGGACGAGGCATTGAGCCGGCTCAGCTCGCTGTCATCCCGGAATCGGCTGGCTGCCCCATCGAGGGCGGCAACCTGGGCCCGCACCACCTCGGTGGCCTGGTCGAGAGCCTCGGGCGCGTCCACCACGACTTCGATGGTCGTCCCGATCGCCCCGAACCTCGCACTGCGCACGACGGGGTTCACGACGCACCCGAGGTGGTCACGCTCTGGCCCGACGAGGAACTGGGCGCGCTGGCCCCGGAGGAGCCCGAGCTCGTCGAGGTACCCGAGGACGATCCCGAGCTCGTCGAGGTACCCGAGGAGGATCCCGATCCGGAGGTCGACGTCGACTGGGTCCGATTGGATGGCGACGCCTGGATGGTCGACGGCGTTGTCGCATGCGACGTGCCCGATGCGGCTAAGACGGCAGTCCCGCCGGTCAGCGCCATGGCCACCCCGGCGATACCGGCGGTCATCCTCCTCACGCGACGCCGGGCCAGCTGACGGCGGGTGACCGCCTCGCTGAGACTCGGAAGGGCCATATGATTGGGGTTTGCCTTCATGATCCCCACAGTGCCCGCCCACCATTGGGGCACACTGAGACGCCGGTGTGCGGCACCTGTGAATGTTTGACCGTTGCATACGGCCATGGGACATGCCCGCGGACGTGGCTGCGGCGGCGGGGTGGTTGTTGTGCCAATCTCAGTCTGTGGTGTCCAGCGGGGTGGCCGACGGTCGCGCGCTGGTTGTCGACGACCATCCTCTACCTGCAACCGAGGAGAGCCAGTGAGCAAGATGGTGACCAAGGACGGGGCCACGCCGGTGGCGCTCGTGACCGGAGCGAGTCGGGGAATCGGGCGCTGTGGTGCATTGGCCCTGGCCCGAGCGGGCTGTGACGTGGTGATCACGGCCCGGACCGTGCGGGAAGGGGACGGACGGAGTCAGCCGTCTTCTTCTGCTTCTCCCACCGAAGAACTGCCGATCCCGGGGAGTCTGAACACGACAGCCGGCGAGATCGAAGCGCTCGGGGCGCGGTGCCTGCCCATCCGGATGGATCTCATGGACCGCCAATCGGTACGCGACGTCGCCGAGGAGGCAGTGGGAACGTGGGGCCGGGTCGACGTGCTCTTCAACAACGCCATCTATCAGGGCCCCGGGACGATGGACCGGATCCTGGATCTGCCGCTCGAGCTGGCCGAACGATGCCTTATCGGCGACTACCTGCACCCGCTCCTGCTCATCCAGCTGCTGGTCCCCCAGATGCTCGAGCGGGGCGAGGGCCGGATCGTCAACATGTTGTCCGAAGCTTCGTTCATCACCCCGCCCGCACCGGCTGGCCAGGGGGGCTGGGGGGTCGCCTATGCGGCGGCCAAGGCCGCCTTCCACCGCGTGACCGACGTGTGCCATGTCGAGTTCTTCGACCAGGGGATCTGGTCGTTCAGCATCGCCCCGGGCCTCACCCTCACCGAGTCCATGAAGGCGTCGGGTACCAACGACGTGCTCGAGGCAGCCGGATTCGTGCCCGCACCACCGGAGATCGCCGGTGAGGCGGCCGCGTGGCTCGGCACCTCGCCGGAAGCGGCTGCCTATTCCGGGCAGATGGTGTCGTCCCGGTCGCTGTGCAAAGAGCGCAACCTGGTCCCGGGCTGACTCCTCAACGAGCGAGCGGGACCGTCATCGCCCGACGAAGCGCGGCGTTCTCCGGTCAGCGGTGGCGGCCAGCCCTTCGGTGAAGTCAAGGGTGTGGCGAAGCCGTTCCTGCTCGGCATCCTCGCGGACGGTCGCCGCGTGGACTCGCGCGGCCAGGTCGCCGCGCAACGTCTCGCGTATCGATTGCACAGCCAGCGGTGCGGCCCGGGCGATCTCTGCGGCCACTGCATGGCTCTCGGCCCGGAGTTGTTCGGGCTCGGTCAGGCGGTCGCACAGGCCGATGGCCAGCGCCTCGTCGCCCGATACCCGCCGACCCGTGTAGAGCATGGATTGGGCGTGTTGGGTCCCGACGATCCGAGGAAGGGTGACGGTGAGACCGAACCCATGATGGAAGCCGAGCAGGGAGAAATTGGCGACGAACCGGCTCCTCGGCGACGCGACCCGGAAGTCGGCCGCACAGGCCAGACCCAGTCCCCCGCCAATGGCTGCTCCCTGGACGGCGGCCACGATGGGGAGGCGCCCACTGAAGATCCTCACCGCTTCCCGGTAGAGGTCGGCACCCTGGCCGGGCTCGAGCAGCTGGGCCTCACCGGCCCCACCCAGGTTGGCCCCGGCGCAGAAATGGCGGCCCTCCGAGCACAGCACGATGGCTCGGCACGCCTCATCCTCGTCCAGGCGGGCGAAGACCTCGGCCAACCCGGTGATGAGCCCGGTGTCGAAGTAGTTGTTGGGCGGCCTGCGGATCTCCACGGTGGCGACGTAGGCGTCATCGATCGAGACGGCGATCTCGTCCCTGTTGTTCATCGGTTATCTCCGTTGTCTATGGTCACTGCGACCGATGATGGCATCCCGAGCGAGGTGCGACCGATGATGCAACCGAACCGAGACCGGCGTGGGGCGGGGTTGGGCACGTGAGGCTCGACGTCCTGGCACGGCGATGACTGTCAATTCCGGCGATGCGGCGGTCAATTCCGGCGATGCGGCCGTCGAGACCTACCTTCGCTCACTGGCGGTGGCCGCCGATCCACCCGATGCAGCCAGGGCTGCCGCCCGATTGTCGGCCGCCTTGCGGCTCCTGGTCGACACGGCCACCGGGAGCGACGCCAGCGACGACTTGCTCGATCAGGTGGCCGGCGATGTCGAGCGCCTGGTCCCGCTGCTGACCCCACATTCCGAGGAGAGTCGGTATCCCCAGAGCGAGCGCCTGGGCGGGCCCCAAGGGATGATGATCAGCCATCCGGTGATCGGCCCGATCAACCCGTTCGCCCCCCGGATGACCGTGAGCCCGTCCGGCGACGAGCTGGTGGGATCGGTGACGTACGGGGCGGCCTATGAGGGGCCACCCGGCTTCGTGCACGGCGGTCACATCTCGTCGGGCTTCGACGCCATCCTGGCCATGACGGCGGGGGCGCACGGTCGGGGTGGCGTGACGAAGTGGCTCCATGTCGACTTCCTGAAGCCCACACCGCTCCATGTCGAGGTGACCTACGTCGGGGTCATCGACGAGCGGCGCGAGCGGTCGACCACCATTCGGGCCGAGCTCCGGGCGGGCGACGTCGTGTGCGCCCGGGGCGCCAGCGAGCAGGTCATGAGGCGGCGTGGCTGAGAGCCGCGGCACAGATCATGATGCGGCCCACGTGAGCTGGGCGGAGGGCACCGCGGGGACACAGCTGCCCGCTGTCAGCTGATCACTCAGGAATGGGCGATCACCTCGTCCGAGAATTCCTTCATCCAATCGATGAACTCATCCTTGCGAAGGGGATTGCGGCTCGGCCCGCACGTATAACGGGTCACCCCGAGGTCCTCGAGAGCATGGACGTCATCGAGGGTGCCGTTGAAACCGGCGTGGATTTCGAAGGGAAGGCCGCTGCGGCCGGCGTCCTCCCTGTGCTGGTTGATGACCTCGATCTCTCGGGCCAACGTGCGGCGGTCCTCATCGACCTCGTCGGGTGTGGCCGGCTGGGTGCGAAGGGGTTTGTGAGCGATCCATCCGTCGCCCAGGTGGCCGGCGCGGCGCAGGGCCGGCTTGGTGATCCCGCCCACCAGGAGGGGGATCGCCTGCCGTTTGACCGGCTTCGGCTCGAAGACGACGGGCTTGGCGAAATCGAAGAATTCGCCATGGTGCTCGATGACCTCCTCCTGGGACCAGAGCTTTCTCAGCACCTCCATCGACTCGTCCATACGCCGGCCGCGATCCTCGTACGGAAGACCCATGATCTCGAATTCGTCGATGAGCCAACCCGCCCCGATGCCGGCCGAGACCCTTCCCCCGGAGATCCGGTCGATGGTGACCAGGGACCGGGCGACGGAGATCGGATGCCGCAACGGCAGTATGAACACAGCCGTTCCCAGTTGTAGGGTCGAAGTCACGGCGGCCATTGCCCCGAGCACGACCCACGGGTCGTAGGCGGCGGCACTGGATTCCATCGGGGGCAAGCCGGTGTCATGGTTGTAGCTGTACAACGGGGGCATGTCCACCGGGAACACCAGGTGTTCTGGAACCCAGATCGACTCGAACCCGTACGTCTCCGCCGCCATCGCCATCTCGGGGTAGTGGCGGGCGCTCAAGCCAAATCCCTGCAGAGCGAACTTCATGTTCAACCTCCCTTTCGATTGATCGGCACACCGCTCACGCCTTGCGGATCGGTGCCATGTAGGCGCGCATGAACGACCGGACCTCCTCGCTCTGGTTGGCGAGGTCCTGGTTTCGGTTCTCGAGTGCGATGGCTGCGGCCATGTTGTTGGTGTCGAGGTTGTGCCACATGACCTCCTTGGTGTTTCGCAGGCCATGTGTGGTGTAGCCGGCGATCCCGGACGCCATCGAGAGCGCCTCGGCAAACAGGTCCTCGTCGCTCACGACCCGGGAGACGATTCCCATTCGCTCGGCCTCGGCAGCATCCACCGTGCGGCCGGTGACGATCAGGTCGAAGGCTCGGGCCGCACCGATCAGCCGGGGCAGGAGGTAGGTGATCCCGATGTCGGTTCCCGTGAGTCCCGTCTTGATGAAGGCCGAACAGAACCGAGCCGACTGGCTGGCAATCCGAAGGTCGCAGGCCAAGGAGAGGGCGAATCCGCCACCGAAGGCGGCGCCATTGATCGCGGCCACCACGATCTGAGGGGTGGCTCGAATGTGCTGGGTCAGGTTGGCAATGAACCCTTGGCCGGTCTGACCGGCCGGGAAGTGGGCGTGAGCACCCGCCGTCGGAGGTGTACCCCAGTCCTTCAGGTCCAACCCGGCGCAGAACCCTCTGCCCGCACCAGTGAGGATCGCCACCCTGCAGTCGTCGTCGGCAGCGACCTCGTCCAGAGCATCGTGAAGGTCGGCCACCAGTTCGAAGCTCATGGCATTGAGACGGTCGGGTCGCGTCAGCCGCACCACCTTCACCTTGGGTGCGGCCGTTGCCACCTCCACCGTGCTCACTCGTCGTCATCTCCTTTGGCGCCCACCGGGTCCGGCCACGATTCCGCGACACGTGCGGGCCGACCGAGCATAACGTCGTGGTCGTCGGTCCTCATAGTGCCGGTCCTCACGCTGGCGCCGTGCTCGCTCATGCTGTTCTCGGCTACAAAGCGATTGTTCGATCCGGCCTGAGCACCCCGTCCGACCCATGAGAGGAGACCCATGAGCGCAAGCGACGACATCGAGGCCATCAAGCAGTTGAAGGCTCGCTACTTCCGGCTGATGGACACGAAGGACTGGGACGGACTGGCCACCGTCTTCGCCGACGATGTCCATATAGACATGACCGGGGAGGGTGGAGTCGTCACCGAGAGCGTCGACGAGTACATGCCCTTCATCCGCCAGGTCATCGGGGACGTGATCACGGTGCATCAGGGCCACATGCCGGAGATCACCCTTACCTCCCCCACCACGGCCACCGGAATCTGGGCCCTCGAGGACCGGCTCTGGTGGCCCGAGGGAAGTCCGATCTCCTCCATGCACGCCTTCGGGCACTATCACGAGACCTACGAGCGGTTCGATGGGGAGTGGTACATCAAGACGATGACACTCACCCGTCTGCACCGTCTGGTCACCACGCCGGCTTGAGCCACACCGGGGTGTTCGGCCCCACCGGTCAGTTGAGGACTCGGGGAGCGCGATTGCCCCTCGATTCGGCAGTCACACGACCGGCAGTGCCGGCCGCCCCCAGGGTCAGGCGCACCCGATCGAGTCCGTCAGCGATGAGATCCATCAAGAGGTGCACACTCTGATCGGGGTCAGCGGGCAGGTTCATCATGTCCGCCGCCTCGAGGGACAAGAAGCCCTGCAGTGAGGTCCAGATGATCCGGCGCCAGTGGGCCAGGTCGTCCCCGGCCAGCCCGTAGCTGGTCAGGAGGATGGTCAGGGGCTCGTTCACCTCTACCAGCGCGTCGAACATGGCCACGTCGGTCGGGTCGGGTCGGCTCCACGACGTCAGACGGGTCAGGCCCGGGTGCTCCCGATTGACCAGGACGAGCTCGTTCATGAGCGCCATCAGCGCCTCCCTCCCCGACTTGGCCATGACCGAACGGCGAAGGCGGACCGCCTGCAGGTTCAGGGCGTAAAGGATGAGATCCCGCTTGAGACCGGCCAGGCCCTCGACGTGGGCGTAGAGCGACTGGCTCCGCACTCCCAAGTCCTCGGCCAAGCGGGACAACGTGAGCGCCTCGGTCCCCTGCTCGTCGACGATGACCGCAGCAGCCTCCAAGACGTTGCTCTTGGTCAGCCCGACCCGGGCTGCCACGCTAGACCTGACGCCCGAATTGGGCGATGACCTCGTCGACGGCCTGCTCGCCCCACTCGAACAGGCGCTCGTGGTCGGTACCCCCGATCGGATGGGGCAGGACCAGCGTTCGGGCCGAGGGCAAGCCGAAGTCGGTCACCAGCGTGCGGGCGATCTGCTCGAAGCGGGTCGTGGTCGTGAGGATGGTGGGTATGCCGTTGCGCTCGAGCTCGATGGTGTCGTAGGCGGTGTACGCGCTGCAACTCCCGCAGTCGGCGACACCGGTGATCACGACGTCGGCCCTCTCCTTCAGCAGGTCGAGGACTCCCTCCGAGATGCCCATCTCGTCGCCCTTGGCGTTGTCGAACTCGGCGCTGTTGGGCAGACGCTTCCCGGTCAGCACGGTGACGGTCCCGCCCACCCGGGCGGCCACGAGCTCGGCGGCCCGGCCCATGACCACGTCGGAGTTGGGCTTGGCGTTCTCCATCACCCCGATGCGGATCCCGGCCAGCGAGGTCGGGCCGGGGGTGATCGACAGGGCCTCGGAGCCGGGCTCGCCATCGGGCCGGTAGATCAGGGTGGGAGTCGTGGTGAGAGTCATCGGGTCTCCTCGTATCGCGTGCTCGTGGTCATCATTGGGTCATTGGGGTGTTCGGTCCGATTGCGGGTGTTCGGCCCGCTCTCGGGCCAGCTCGGCTCTTCGATGGGCCCTCACGCCGTCAGGGGCAGGGTGACGCTCCTGGTCATGCCCCACGAGGGGATGACCGAGCCGTGCTTACCCGGGCCTCCGATCACCATGATGCGTATCTTCCCTCCGTCGGTGGTCATCCCGCTCAGCTCGTCCTCATCCGAGAGCTCCTGCCAGGTGGCGCGCCCGTAGCCCTTGAAATGACGGTGGAATTCGCGGAGGGGCAGGGCGGCGTGCGCATGCAGGTATGACGCGATGCCGTCACGATCCAGTCCGACTTTGGCCAGGCTCTGCGCATGCTCGGGCCCGAAAGCCACGAAGAACTCGGCGAAGGGCATGCAGGCGTTGTTCATGCCGAGCGAGGTCATGGCCGACGCGTACTTGCCCAGGATAGTGACCGGATCGCCCTCGGCCTCCATATCGTGAACGTTGTGGGGATTCTCCCCGCAGTGGACGGTCACCGAACTGGCGGCGTTGACCCCGATGCTCGCCGGATAGCTCGGCCACGGGCTCTCGTCGGCGTTCTCGGCGGCGCAGTACGTGTACTTGGACGGTTGGCCCTGGGTGGCGGCGTCGCCGAAGCCGGGACGGGCCCCAGCCACGTGGAGCATCAACAGCCGGATCGCCCGTCCCACAGTGGCATTGGCCCGGTTGCCCGGGCCGAAGGCCCCGACCCCAGCGTTGAACCCGGCGGTCCGGGCGATGTCACCATGCACGACGGTCATGAACGAGACCGGGTGGGTGGTGGCGTTCACCCCGCGCAGGTTGGCCTCGGGCCGGGACAGGGCCAAGGCCGCCGTCAGCACGACCGGGAACACCTCGGGCGGACATCCGGCCAGCACCGCGTTGATCGCCACCACGCGGCGGGTCAGACGACCGAACCGCGGGGCCAACGTGGCGAGCACTTCGTCGGGATTGCCGGCCGAGTGGTCGAGCATGGCGTCGACCCGGCCGGTGGTCGGAGCCACGAGCGGTAGCCCGTCACCCCAGCCGTTCGCTTCGAACAGCTCGTAGAGCCGCTCGGGAGATTCGTCACCCACCTCGATCAAGCGCTGGTCGTGTGGCGCATCCGTTGCCGTCATCGTTGCTCCCTGGCCATGAGGATGCCCTGTCTCCATCCTCGAGCTCTTCACCATCTGGCCCGTACTCTACAACATGTAGACACCCGTTGGATCGAATCAGGCTCCCGACTCTGACGGCCCTCGGTGAGGGCGCTCGGGCCCTCCGGTCAGTCGCCGAACCCGAAGAGTCGCCGGGCATTGTCCCCGAGTACGGCGGACTGCTCGGCCGGGGCGAGGTCACCGAGGGCGCTGCGGGCCAGTTCGACCAAATCGGCATAGGACTCGTGCGCCGTCTGGGGATAGTCGGACCCCCAGAGGATGCGATCGGTACCGAAGCAATCGACCAGCTGCCCTACCAGCGGCCGGGACCCACCTATTTCGGCCAACGGGGCCAGATTGTGCGATGTCACCTTCACGGCCACCTGGGGCAGGGTGGCGAGGCCGAGCAGTGGTTCGTCCCGCCCGATCACCGAGCCGTCCAGGGTGGGAAAGGCACAGTGGTCGAGGACCGTGGACACCTCTGGGAACCGGTCCATCACCGGTCGGAGTACAGGGATCTGGGCGGAGAAGACGGTGAGGACCACGGTCAGGCCGGTCCGAGCGGCCGACTCGAATGCTTCGTCGGCTCGTTCGGTCCCCACCCAGGTGGCGGCCGGTCGGACGGCCATGTAGCGGACTCCGGTGACGCCTGGACGGGCGGCAAGTTCGGTGACCGCGGCGCCCGCTGCCGGTGCGTCGGGGTCGACGACGACGACGGCCCGGACCGACTCAGGGTGCTCATTGGCCGCGTCGAGCACGTAGCGGTTGTCATCGTCGTAGGCGCCGACGGCTTGGACCGCCACCATCTGGGTGACCCCGGCACCGGTCAGCGTGCCGAGTACCGCCTCGACCTCGTAGCCGCCCCGCTTCCACCAATCGCTGGCCATGCCGGTCGGGTGTCGTGGGAATCGGGCCTCGTCGTCGCTGGCCACGTGCACGTGGGCGTCGACCGGTCCTGAGCTGCCGGCTGGGGTCATGGGCGACCGATGGCCGAGGGCCGGGTACGTGAGAGATGGGCGCCGGCGTCGGCCAGTATCAATTGACCGGTGATGCAACGGGCAAGGTCCGAGGCCAGAAAGACTGTGAGGCGGGCCAGTTCGTCGGGCTCGGTCATCCGCTGCAACGGGGTAGAGGCCACGGTGGCCTCGACCAGTTCGTCACTGAGCCCTTCGCGCACGGTCTCGGTGAGCGTCGTCCCCGGAGCCACAGCCACGACGCGGATGCCCGAGGGCCCGAGCTCAACCGCCAGGCTCTGGGTCAGATGGTTGATCGCCGCCTTGGAGGCGGCGTAAGCGGTCATGAACGGAGACGGCCTGGTTGACTCGCCGGAGCTCACGTTGACCATGACGCCGCCCCGACCTTGGTCGAGGAAGACGCGTGCTTCGGCCCGGGCACAGAGTGCGGTGAGCACCAGGTTCTGATCAAGGATGTCGCGCCAGTACTCACCATCCGAGCTGGTGGACGGACCTGGTCCCCGGCCGGCCATCATGCCGATGTTGTTCACGGCGATATCGAGGCCCCCGTAAGCGGTCGCGGCCTCGTCCACCATGCGTTCCACCTCCTCGTCCTGTCGGCAGTCGGCCACGATGGCCTGGGCCCGTCCTCCCTCGGCCTCGATCGCCCGCACGATGCGGTTGGCCTGGTCCGCCCGGACATCGGCGACCGACACCGAGGAACCAGCCCGAGCCAGCCATTGGGCGATCTCGGCCCCGATGCCGGCCCCTGCCCCGGTGACGAGGGCGCTCGTCCCGGACAAGTCGATGGTGATGCCCATGGGTGCCTTCTTCCCCTCAGCCGAACTGGCGGAGTGTGTGACGGAGATGAGTGGTGGAGTGACTGACGAACTTGCCGGCCGAACTTACCGGCACCGTTTGCTGGCCGAGTTTCGGCGCCGTCGAAGGCCGACGTCACCGGCTGTTGCTGGCCGAACTCACCTGCGCCCGAGGGCCCAGGGGCCATGACCTCCTCGTCGGCCTAGAGGTACAGGCCCACCTTGATGGAACCTTCGGATCGGGAAGCAGCGACGCGGAAGGCCTCCGGGCTCTCCTCGAGCGAGAACCGGTGCGTCATGATGGTGTCGCGCACGTCCGGTGCGGCGGCGAGTAACGCAGCCGCCTCGTCCAGGTCGCGGACGCCACGCTGGCTCCCGTAGGCCATGGCTCCGATCCACGACAGCTCCTTGACCAGCGTCAGAGCTCCGGGAACGGGAGCGGCGGCGGCGAAGACGCCGAGGAGCACGACCCGTCCGCCGGGCCGAGCCAGCTCGGCCGACGTTTCCAGCCCGGACTGGGTGCCGGTGGCTTCGAGCACCACGTCGAAGGAGCCGGACGGGCGTTGGGCTCCCAGACGCTCGCCTGCTTCGATCTGGTGGGGGTGCCGGGCGACCAGCGCCACGTCGTGGCCGAGACGGCGAACAGCAGCCACGACGAGCAGGCCGATCGAGCCGCCTCCCACCACCACCACTCGCTCGCCGGGGACGATCCCGGCACGGCGGGCACCGTGCCAGGCCACACCGGCCGGCTCGACGAGGCAGGCGTCCTCGAGCGAGAGCCCTTCGGGGAGGGGAACCATATTGGACTGGGGCACGATGATGCGTTCGCACAGACCCCCGTCGACGAAGATCCCGAGGTTGGTATGCGGGCCGACGCAACGCTGGGTGTGCCCGTTGCGGCACTGGTCGCACGAACCACAGGAGATCGACGGGTCAACGGCGTGCGGCACGCCATCGACGAGCCCGGCGAACTCATGACCGATCGTGAAGCCCGTCAGCCCGGCCCCGACGAGCCCGAGATCGGTACCACAGATACTCGACGACGTGACTTCGACCGTCACCCCCGGGCCCGAAGGCTCGTCGACGTCCACCACACGAACGCCGTCCTCGGTGTTCCGCACGGCTCTCACGGCCGCCCCCGACGATCACTCTGGCGTTCGGCAGCGCCGGTCACAACGATCAGCGGGCGGTGTTACCCATGTCCACGACGATCTGGGAGCCGGTCATGTACCTGGACTCGTCGCTGGCCAGGAAGGCAACCGAGGCCGCGATGTCCTCGGGCTTCATGAACATATGCGGCAGCGAGTTCATGAAGATAGGACCGAGCGTCTCCGGCTTCAAGTTGATGAGGTCCTGGAGATGGGGGTCGGTGACCATCTCGGTAGCCACACCAGCCGGATGGATGGTGTTGACTCGGATGTCGTACTCACCGAGTTCGGCAGCCAGGACCCCGCACAACCCGACCACCCCGTGCTTGGCCGCGCTGTAGTGCGCCTTGAAAGGGAGACCCTTTCGGCCCGCGGTGGAGCTGGTCAAGATGATCGATCCGCCCGTTCCCTGTTGGATCATCGTCGGGATGGCCGCCTTGGCCGTCTGCCACACGCCCTTCAAGTTGATCCCGACCAGCTCGTCCCACTCCTCCGAGCTGATCTCCCAACTGAAGTTCGCGCTGTCGATGCCGGCGTTGGCCACGACGATGTCGAGGCGACCCAGCTCAGCCACGCCGTCGGTGACCAGCGACTGCAGCGCTTCGAAGTCCCTGACATCGACCGGGCGGGCCACGACGCGCCGGCCCTCCTTCTCCACCAGCGTGGCCGTCTCGACGAGGTCGCTCGGGCTGGCGCCGGGGTAGCTCGTGGTGTCGAGCTCGGCGCAGATGTCGCAGATGATGACGTCCGCGCCCTCCTGGGCCAGGCGCACCGAATGGGCCCGCCCCTGCCCCCGGGCAGCGCCGGTCACGAAAGCGACCTTTCCGGCAAGACGACCTTCAGCCATGGCCAACACCCCCTGAGCGCGGTCACCGAAGACGGCGCTCCAAATTTCTATCGCCCGCACGCTACCGGGTTGCCCCGGCCGCGTCCTGTCCAGTAGCGAGGTGAGCGCACGGGTGCGGTGAACGGGCCCGCAGTCGTGCGTGCATGAGCGGAGGGGGGCAAACCGGAGCGGTCGGCCCTCTCAGCAGGCCGATCCTCTGCCCCTGGATTGATGAAAACTATCGATTGACTTGCGGTCGGGGACGGTTCAGACTGCGATACAGGGTTGTCATTAAGTCATAGAACTGAAACACAACCATTGAGCGTCAATTCCGCACTACTCGGGGGAGTTTTTGCTATGAGGGGGGATTTGCCGTGAGAAAGCACCTGTCGGTTGCCATTGCAGTCGTCGCCTGTGCCGGGTTGCTCACCGTGGTCGGCCCGACGGCGGTGGCCGGGGCCAGCTCCGCGTACCCGCCCATCCCCGCCGGCCCCATCACATTCGGGATCTCGGCCCCCACCAGCGGCGCGCTCGCCTCGTACGGGATCCTCACCAAGATCCAGACCGGGATCGCCCTCCAGCAATTCGACATGATGCACCCCAACGGCATCGACGGCCACCAGGTGAAGCTGGATATCGAGAACGACGCCAGCGACGTGACCCACGCCGTGCAGGTGGCCAACCAGATGGTGAGCAGCAAGGACGCCGCCGTCATCACGGCCAGCTACAACCCGGCGGCGGCCGGACAACAGCTCGCCGTGTGGACCAAGGCGAAGATGCCGGTGGTGGCCAATTTGGAGCTCACCAACACACTCACGCCCGCGCAGCTGGCCACGCAGTATCCCTACCTGTTCAGCCCGAACCCCTCGTTGCAGCAGACCGGGGTGGCCGCCATCAACTGGATCAAGCAGAAGGGCTTCAAGAACGTGGGGATCCTGAACGACGGAATCCCCTACGACACCGTGTTCGCCACCCAGATCAGCAACGGCGTCCAGTCCATCAAGGGGGCCAAGGTGACGACGGTGAACATCACCCCCGGATCGGTGGACAACAGTGCGGCCATCACCAAGCTGAAGGGGGACGGGGCCCAGTTGCTGGTGGTCACGGCCGGTGAGGGGTACGGTCCCATCTGGCAGGCCGTCCAGTCGGCCAACTGGTCCCCCACCATCCTGGCCTCGGCCGGAGCCTGGTACAGCGGCTTCGACTCGATGGGGTCCCTCACTGCGAAGGCGAGCGCCTATTACTACAACTGTGCCGACACGGCCACGCAGACATTCACGGCCGTGCAGAACCAGCTGATGGCGGCCTACTCGGCCGGAACGAACTACCCCTCGTTCGTCAACTACCTGACGTCTATCGCCACCGACAGCATCCCGCTCGAGATCCTGAACTACGCCATCACCAAGTACCACTCGACCGACCCGGCGGCCATCAAGAAGGCGATCGAGGGGATCACCAGCAAGGAGTTCCTTGGCCTCAGCTACAAGTTCTCGACCACCAACCACTTCGGACTGGTGGGCTCGTTCGGGCCGGCCGTGTGCCAGATGGGCCCGCCCTACGCCGGTGGGGTGGGGCGGGTGCCGGTCAAGAGCTCAGGTTCGTAGGGGGTCGTTCAGCCGGGCTCGGCCGACAGCCCGGTGAACGGCGGGTGCCGGGGAAACTCGAACACCTGGCCACGACCGGTACGGGCGAGGGACTGATATCGACGCTGCGCGAACCACCATCTGCCATCCACCCGCCGGTACCTGTCGTGGTACACGCCGAAGGCGTTTGTCCACTGGCCACTGGCTCGGTCCTGGCGTAGTTCGCACATGAAGACCCTGGCCGAAGCGGTGTCGATCCCCGACCCACGACCCAGAACGATGTGGGAGTTCAAGATGACGAACTCGAAGAACTCGAAGCCCTCGATTGACCGGCCGATGAAGGTCCCGATCTCCTTGGCTCCGACGAACTCGAGCGTCTCCTGGGACTGCTTGTCGATGGAGATCGTGCAGTCAGGCAGGAACAACTGCTCGAACTCCTCCCACGCCCGTCGGTTCACCACGTCGGCGTAGGCCGACTGCACTCTCGTCACCGCCACGTGGTCGACGGCCTCTTGCACCGCATCGTCATCCATGGCAGGACGATATGCCACTTGATCCGAGCCGGCACCCGATCGGAGCGGGGCCTCGATTGACAGCCGTCGCCCGGTGGCAGATGCTGGGCCGGTCGCCATCACGTCGTGCCACGACTGTCACGCCGATCGCAAACGGGAGATTCGACCAAGCTCATGCCGTACCCGCAGCTGTCCGTCATGCTCATCAACTTCTCGGCCTCCGACCCCGGGAATTGGAAGCCGCTCCTCGACGGGGCTCGTGCCGCCGACCAGGCCGGGATCGACCGCCTGGCCGTGAGCGACCATGTGGTCTTCGGCGAGAACCTCGAGGCCTACGGAGACGCCCGGGTGGGCGGGATCGAGGGCGGGAAGCAACCCACCGGGCCCGACGGCATGTGGCTCGAGCCGCTCACCCTGCTGTCGGTCCTGGCCGGGGTGACCACCCAGACGCGGCTGGCCACCGGGATCCTCCAAGCCGCTCTTCGCCGGCCCGCAGTCCTGGCCAAGGCGGTGGCCACCCTCGACGTGCTCTCGGGAGGCCGGCTCGACCTCGGGGTCGGGGTGGGATGGCAGCGGGAGGAGTACGACGCCGCCGGCCTCAGCTTCGAGGGCCGGGGCCATCTGCTCAACCAGACCCTGGCCGTCTGCCAGGCCTTGTGGCGCGAGGAGCGGGCGGACTTTGACGGCGACGGGCTCCACTTCGAGGGCATCCATGCCATGCCCAAGCCACTGCAGCCCGGCGGCGTGCCCATCTGGGTGAGCGGAACCCTCAACGACCGGGTGATCGATCGGCTGGCCCGTTTCGGCGACGGCTGGATCCCCTGGGGACCCATCGCCCGGGATCCCGCCAAGGGCATCGCCCGGGTGCGTGAAGCGCTCGCTGCCGCCGGACGGGATGCCACCGGCTTCCAGGTGCAGGGAAGACTGCCGGTCGTGAAGGGACCGAGCGGTTCCATGGATCTCGATCGCACCATGGAGGGAGTCCCCGCGTTGGCCGAGGCGGGCATCACCGACTTCCGGGCCCCGGTCTCCATCACCATCGAACCGGGTGCAACGATGGACTTTCTCGCCGAGATGGTCTCCGCCTTCCGGCAGGCGGTGGGACGCAGCTAGACGTCCTACCCGGACTCAGGAATCCTCGTTCCTCGTCACCGGCGGGATGCGGGTGCCGAGGAAGCCGAGCGAGTTGGGATCGGCAACGACATGAATCTTCTTGACCGTCTGGCCCTGGACCGTCAGGTGGACGACGGCTGCCAGCTGAGACTCGACGAAGGCCAACACGACGGTCTGGCCGCCGATCGGGTTGGACACCAGGGTCAAGGTGGAGACATAGCGAAGGAGGTTTCGCGCCACTCCCTTCGACCCGGTGAACACCTGACCGGTCCGCGGGTCATCCGGGCCGAGGTCCACCTCACCGGTGACCTCCGGATCGAGCAGTTGGAGGAGGGCCGAGAGGTCGCCGTCCGAGCACGCCCGTATGAATTGCTTGGCCACCAGGCGGTGCTCGGCCGTATCGACCTCGACCACCCCCCGAGCTTGCTCGGCCTGGATCTTCATACGAGCCTGCCGGGCCAGCTGACGGCAGGCCGGGGCTGTCCGCCCGACGCTCTCGGCGATCGTGTCGAACGGCATCTGGAAGATGTCGTGAAGCACGAAAACGACCCGCTCCGCTGGGCTCAGCCGCTCGAGCACCACCAGCAGGGCCAGCCGGACCTCGTCGTCGAGAGTAACGCGGTCGGCGGGGTCCACCGAAGTGGGCCGGGAGGCGTCCGGCCCAGCGAATTCGATGGTGGAGGATTCGTGCGCCCGTTCGCGGCGTGAACGAGCCGATTGGATCTGGTCGAGGCAGATGCGGCTGGTCACGACGATCAGCCAGCCTCGCTGATCCTTGATCCTCTCGAAGTCTGCCCTGGTCAGCCGGGCAAAGGCCTCTTGCACGGCGTCCTCGGCTGCTCCGATGTCGGCCAGCATCCCGAACGCCAGGTCGACCAGGTACGGACGGTGGATGTGCCACGCCTCGGTGAACTGTGCATCGGTGGGTCCATCGCCAGTTGCCATTTCGTACCAACCTAAGTCGTGCCCGACTGACGCCGGGAATGCCGAACTCTGCAGCTATGCCGAACTCTGCAGCTATGCCGAACTCCACAGCTATGCCGAACTCTGCAGCTATGCCGAACTCCAGCTATAAGGACGAGACGGCGCACGAATACGTGACAACGCCCCCCTTGATCCCAAAACGCTTGGCCGGGACAGCGCTGATCGCCAAACCGATGTCACGTTCGAGGTCGGTGCTTCGTCCTCTACTGCACGACACCAATGTTCCAGACGGTCGGCCAGACCGGCACCGCAGAGGAGGACCGATGAGCACCCAGTTGGCCGTGGAGGCAGACAACCTCGTCAAGACCTATCCCGGGGAGGTGGAGGCGGTCAGAGGGGTCAGCTTCGAGGTCGCTGCGGGCGAGGCCTTCGGCCTGCTCGGGCCCAACGGCGCGGGCAAGACGACCACCGTCGGGATGCTCAACTCCACGGTGAGTCCCACGTCAGGCCGGGCCATCCTCGGAGGCCGGGACGTCGCCCGCGACCCGGCGGGGACCCGGGCCATCAGCAGCGTCGTGTTCCAGGATGCCGTCGTCGACCGACCACTCACCGGCCGTCAGAACCTGGAGCTGCACCTGAAGCTGTGGTCGGTCGACCCTGGCGAGGGGCGGACGCGATTGGCCGAGCTGACCCGTACGGTCGGCATCGCCGACATCGTGGACCGCTCAGTGGCGACCTACAGCGGCGGGCAACGGCGTCGGCTCGAGATCGTCCGTGCTTTGCTCTCCAGTCCCGAGGTGATCTTCCTCGACGAGCCCACTGTGGGACTGGACACCCGGATCCGCCATGACCTGTTCGACGTCATCGCCACCCTTCGAGACCGGACAGGGGTCACCGTCATCATGACGACGCACTACCTCGACGAGGCCGAACAACTCTGCGACCGCCTCGCCATCATCGATGCCGGCGCCATGGTGGCCTGCGACACGCCGTCCCGGCTGCTCGCCTCGATCGGCGACGAAGTGTTCGAACTGAGGCTGGGCGACCCCAAACGGGCGGTCGAGATCCTGCGGCGCAACGGGGTCCCCGGTGACGACCTCCTCGTCATCGGTGGGACCGTCACCGTGTCACTGCGGACCGTCACCGCTTCCGCCGTCTCGCAGCTGCTGGCTGACTCCTCGATCCCGGTCCGATCGGCCACCACCCGGGCTCCCACGCTCGACGACGTCTATCTCCGCCTGACCGGTGGCCAGATGGGCACCACGACCGACTGAGCAGATCAGCACCGCGACCGACTGAGCAGATCAGCACCACGACCAACCGAAAGGAAACACTTGTGACCACCGCCACGATCCCCCTGCCCGTCACGACGGCCCCGACCCGCGCCCGGAAGGTCAGCATTCTCCCTACGCTCACCGGTCGGCGGCTGGCCCTGACCATGCGATCGCCACGGTCCATCGCCATACCGGTCCTGGCGCCCGTGCTCTTCGCCCTCGTCGTTGCCCCTGCGCTGGCCAACTCGGTCGCCTCGGCGGCCCAACGAACGACCTACATGACCTTCTTTTGCGTGGCCACGGCCGGACTGCTGATCCCCCTCAATTGCATGTTCTCGGGGCTCAGCGTCCTGGTCGACCGGCAACAGGGGGCCATGCGGGAACTGCTCGTCGCCCCGATCAGCCGGGCGTCCATCGTGCTCGCCAATGTGGTCGCGGTCATGGCCGTCACCTCTCTGCAGCTCGTCGTGCTCATCGCCGTGTCTGCACTTCGAGGTGCCCAGTACCAGACCACCAGCCGCATGCTGTGGTTCCTCGCCGCCGCCGTGCTGCTCGTCGTCGTGACCTACGGGTTGGCCGAGATCCTGGCCACCCGGTTGACCAGTGCCGAGGAGTACACCAGCGTCATTCCGGCCATTGCCATCATCCCCTTCTTCTTCGCCGGCTCGCTCTTTCCGATCACCTCGCTGCCCAGCTGGCTCGCCGACGTGGCCACCGTCCTCCCGCTCACCCACGCCCTGGCCCTCTTCCGGTACGGGCTGACCGCCCACGGCGGCCAAGCGCTCCACAACATCTGGGGGATGAGCAATGACACCACGATGGCCGCCCTGTCACTCGGAGTCCTGGCCCTCTATGCCGGCCTGATCCTGGGTGGAGCGATCCGTCTCTTCACCCGGGCGGGCACGAGCTGAACACCCGGCTCGCCACGGGCCGAACAGCGATCAGGACCGCCGGTACTCCCGGAGGGGCACCGCGGTGTCTCCGGCAGTGCTGAGACGTGGCCGGTTCTCCTCCGGGGCGGACAAGGGCGTGGCCGGTCGGAGGCTGGCTTGAGACCGCCGAGCGAGGTCCTGGTAGACGTGGGTGCCGTTGGCCTTCCAGGCCATCTCGGCGTCTGTCAGTTCTCGGAGCACCCGGGCCGGGTTTCCGGCGACCAGGTGACGTTCGGGGACCTCCGTCTCGGCCCGCACGAACGAGCCGGCTCCAACGAACGAGCGGTCGCCGATGGTGGCCCCGTCCATGACCACGCTGTTCATGCCCACCAGCACGCCCCGGCCGATGCGACAACCGTGGAGGACGGCCCCATGGCCGATGTGACCATCTTCCCCGACCACCACGTTGCGACCGGGAAAGCAGTGGAGGACACAGCCGTCCTGGACGTTGGCACCGGCAACCACCTCCACCTGGCCGAAGTCACCTCGCAGGCTGGCCAGCGGTCCCACGTAACAGCCGGCCCCGATGAGGACGTCGCCGATGAGAACGGCTTCGGGGTGGACGAACGCCGTGGGATGGACGATCGGCACGACGCCCTCGATCTCGTAGATACCCATCAGCACATGCCCCGACGGTTCGGTCAGCGCTGCATCCGGACGGGAAGTCGCTTCAGCCCGTTGTTCAGGTTCGACCGCACCCGGACCGGCTCCCCGGCCAGTTCGATGCCGGAAAAGGCGGACAACAGCTCCTCGAAGAACACCCGGCCCTCCAACCGGGCCAGGTGGACGCCCAGGCAGAAGTGCTCAGCGATGCCGAAGGCCAGGTGCGGATTGGGGTGACGGTGGATGTCGAAGGTTTGGGAGTCGTCGAACAGGTCCTCGTCCCGGTTGGCCGAGGTGTAGTACATGGCTACCTTCTCGCCGGCGGTGATCTTCACGTCCCGGACGACAGCGTCAGCCAGGGCCGTTCGGCGGAAATAGTGGAGCGGATTGGCCCACCGGAGGATCTCCTCCACCGCGCCGGGAATCAGGGAGGGGTCGGCTCGGAGCTCGCGCAACTGGTCGGGGTGGAGCAGCAGAGCCCACAGGCCGGACGAGAGCATGATCTTGGTGGTGTCGTTGCCCGCCGTCACCAGCTGCACGAAGAAGGTGGCGAACTCGATGTCGTCCATGAGGTGGCCGCCGAACTCGGTTCCGAGGATGATAGAGGTCAGGTCGGAGGTCGGCTCCTCGGTGCGACGGCGGGCAGCCAGCTCCATGGCATAGACGGCCATCTCCATCGTGGCGCCGTCGGTCTCGTCACCGGCGTAGTCGGCATCCTGCCCACTGGTATTGCGTTCGGCCAGCTCGTGAATGTGGGGCCAATCCGCTTCGGGCAGGCCCATGAGCTGCCCGATCACACGAGAGGGGATGGCCGAGGTCACCCCGTGTACGAACTCAACGTCGCTCGTTTCTGCGATCCACGACACCACGTCGCGGCAAATCCCACGAATCTGGTCCTCCATGTCCTCGATGACCCGGCGCCGGAAGGGCTCGGCCATGGGGCGCCGGTAGTCGAGGTGCCGGGGCGGGTCCATGGCCAGGAGCATCCCCCGCATCTGCTCGACCTGTTCGGGGCCGAGGGTCTCGATGACCACGCCTCCCTCGCTGGCCGAGAACAGGTTCGGGTTCCGGGCCGCGTGAACCACGTCGGCATGCCGCAAGAGGGCCCAGAAGCCGGCGTCGCCCTTCATCTCCTGGAAGTAGACGGGCTGGGTCCGCCTCAGCTCGGTCAGTTCCTCGTGGGGCACGCCGGCGACGAAGGTGTCGGGGTCGGACAGGTCGATCGCTACCGCCATCAGCTAGCCAGGACGCTGGGGCGGGGAAGGCCCGCTGCCTCACACAGCGCGTAGTAGGCGGCCAGGGTCCCGGGGCCGTCGAAGACGCTCTCGACGTTCCCGCTGGCGTCCAGATTGAGGTTGGCCCCGTACATCTGGAACCAGACCTGGGTTCCGTCCTCGATGCACTGGAGCGTGTGCACCGAGCCCGCCGGCTCGTAGAGGAACGAGCCCTGCCGGTTGACGTAGTCATACTCCTTGTACTTCCACGCGCCCGAGACGGTGTAGCCGTAGACCGGACCGGTGTGGCGGTGGGTCTGCACCTCGTAGCCGTTCTGGAAGATGTTCTCCACGATCCAGAGGCCCTCCTCCTCTTTCACCTGGAGGACCTTCAATTTGCTGCCATCACCGATGTCGACGAAGGGCAGGTCGGACGCACCTATGTGCACGGCGCTCGGAATGGACTCGGTGGTTGTCATGGCCCTCCTCGTTGCCTCGGCGTTTGTCCGCAGCGAAGCTCTCCGCATCACCCTAAAGCCCAGAGGCCCGGCGCGACGAGGCGGCGCCCGGATCGGGACTTCCCGACGCCGGCCGACACGCCCTGAAACTTCTCTAGCGTTGACCCCATGTCCCTGTACAGCGGGCCGGACGCGGCCGATCCGGGCACCCACTGGTCAAACACGCTGCCCCTCACCGGCATCCGTTTCCTGGAAGTCGGCGAGGACTTCGCTTGCGCCTACGCCGGCCACCTCCTGTCGCTGCTCGGCGCCGATGTGCTCCGGGTACCGGCCCCAGCCAGCGGACGGGCGCAGGGCCTCGTTCCGGGACGGGTTCGCGGGCCTGGTCGAGAGCAAGGTCCCGGACAGGGTCGGAAGCCGGCAGAAAGCCAATCGTGTGGCCTCGATGCCGGAAAGGCCCTGTTCACCGGCGGGACGACCGAAGAGACGCTGTGCAGGCTGCCGGTTGCCGCTGCGGTGGACCCGACCGGTTCCCTGGCGAGCGCCCCGTATCCGGTCGTCCGCACAAGCCCCTGCCCGACCCCGGCCAGAGCCTGGGCCACCTCGGGCGCCATGGCCCTGACCGGCAGGGCAGACGGACCTCCCCTTCTCGCCCCGGGCGACCTGGCTACCTGCCTCGACGGCGCTGCCCTCGCCCTCCGTCTCCTCGCCGCGGCGAGGGGTAGGCCCCTCTCCCTGAACGGGTCGGCACTGCTCGGTGAGCGGGCCGCCATCTTCGGGCACCGCCGGAACGGCACCGTCTCCAATGGGGGAGCCTGTCGCCTTTTCGCGACGAGCGACGGCTGGCTGGCCGTGAGCCTGAGCCGGGACTCCGACATCGAACTGCTCCCCGCCTGGCTGGGTGTACCGGTCCCGGCCGACCCCCGGGCCGCGGTGGCCACCGGGGCGGCAGCGGGTTCGGCACACGCCCTGGCCGACCGGGCGCAGCTGTTGGGCATCCCGGCCGCCGTGGTGGGCGCCCCAGACCACGACGACGAGCAACTCAGGGCCCGGGGCCAGCAGTGGCCACCCGCACCGTGGCTGTACGAGGGCGCACCGTCGCGCCGTCCCCCGCCGCGTCCCCTGGACGACCTCGGCCGGCTGGGCCCGAGTCGAACCGCATCCGAGCAGCGACCCCTGGTCGTGGACCTCTCGGCCCTCTGGGCCGGGCCGCTGGCCGGCTCGTTCCTGGTTGCTACCGGCTGTCGGGTGGTCAAGGTCGAGGACCTCCGGCGGCCCGACCCCTCCCGCCAAGGCCCCCCACAGTTCTTCGACCTCCTCCAAGGGGGGAAGGAGAGCGTGACGGTGCCCGTGGCGGCCACGGGGGCCTTCCCTGCGTTGATCAGGGCGGCCGACGTGGTCATCGAGTCGTCGAGGCCCCGGGCGCTCGAGCAACTCGGGATCCACCCCTCTCCGCACCAGACATGGATCAGCATCACCGGCTACGGACGGGCCGGACCGTGGCGGAACCGGGCGGCGCTGGGCGACGACGCGGCGGCGGGCGCCGGCCTCGTGGCCCGCGAGTGCGAGGGGGGACCACCCCTGTTCTGCGCCGACGCCGCCGCCGACCCGATCACCGGGCTCCATGCCGCCGTGGCCGCGCTGGCTGCCGTCGTCGGGCGCACCGGGGGGACCGTCGACATCGCCATGCGCGAGGTGGTCGGCCACGCGTTGTCCCACGGCCGCCCGACTCTTCCGTCTGACTCCGGACCGGTGGCTGCACCGAGGAGCAGGACACCGGCGCGGACGGCGGCGAAGCTGGGCGCAGACACCGATTCCGTCCTGGCCGACCTGTGAGCGAACGCCAGCAGCAGGACCTGCACAGCGAGCACTGCACCCGACTCACGGTGGTCGACGTCGAGGTGGACGGGCTTCCCGGCTGCACCGTCGACATCGAACACGGCCGGGTCGTGGCGGTGGAGACCGAAGGGGCGCGAACGACGGGCACGAGAGCAGTCAAGAGCGACATCCTCGACGGCCGAGGCGGCGCGCTGCTCCCCGGCCTGCACGACCATCACACCCATCTGTTCAGCCTGGCCGCACGGGACCGGTCCGTGTCGTGCGGGCCACCGACGGTGTACGACCGGCCGTCCCTGGCCCGGGCGCTGGCTGCGGCCATGATCAGGCCGGAACCGGGCGTGGCCGCATCCACCTGGCTCCGCGGGTACGGGTACGACGAGTCGGTGGCCGGTCCGCTCACCGCCGATGTGCTGGACGACCTGTTGGGAGGGCACCGGCGGCGACCGGTACGGATCCAGCATCGAAGCGGTCACCAATGGGTGGTGAACCGGAGTGGTCTGGAGGCGCTGGGGCTGGCCGGCCCGTCCTCGGGGGCGGGAAGCGCCGGAGTTGGTGCGGACGTGGGTGTCGCCGGTGACGTGAGCGGGGTGGAGATCGGCGACGACGGGCGGCCAACCGGGGTGCTCTACGGTGCCGACGACCTTGTCCGCCTGCGGGTGCCCGACGACCCGCCGACTTTGGCCGGCCTCAGCGGACAACTCTCCCGCTATGGCGTCACCGGGGTGACCGACGCCACCGCGTCCAACGGGCCCGCGGAGCTGGCCGCGTTCGAGGCTGCCGTGCACAGGGGTGAGCTCGGCCAGTCCGTGCTCGTTCTGGGCGGCGACCTGCCGGCCCGCCCTCGGGGATCGGTCACGACCGGTGCCCTGAAGCTGGTGCTCGACGATCGCCAGCTCCCCGGGCTCGACGAGCTGGTCGAATCGATCAAGTCGGCCGGACGACGGGGAGTGGCGCTGCACGCCGTGACCCGCGAGAGCCTGGTGCTGGCGGCAACCGCGCTCTCGATGTCCGGCGGCGGCCCCCACCGCATCGAGCACGCCAGCGTCGCCCCACCCGAGGTGGTCGACCTCCTGCGCCCACTGGCGGTCACCGTGGTGACCCAACCAGGGTTCATCGGCGAGCACGGCGACCGGTACCGCCGCGACGTCGACCCGGCCGACCGCGCCTGGCTCTACCGTCTCCGGGCATGGGACCTGGCCGGCGTCCCCTTGGCCGGAAGTACCGACGCCCCGTTCGGCCCACCGGACCCGTGGCGGGCCGTAGCCGACGCCGTCTCGAGACGGACCGCCCTCGGTGCCGTGATCGGGGCCGACGAGCGGTTGACCCCCGAGCGGGCGCTGGCCCTGTTCCTGGGCCATCCCGGCGACCCCGGCGGCCCCGCCCGCCGCGTCTCGGCGGGGAACCCCGCCGATCTCTGCCTGTTGGCCCTTCCCTGGAGGCGGGCCCGCACCCAGCTGAGCAGCGAGCTGGTCACGGCCACCATCAAGGGCGGGCGGGTGCTGTACCGGGCCACGCCGTGAACCGCCCCGACGGTACGTTGTCGAGGTGACCAGCTCCCCACGCCAGGCCCGGGGCATCCTGTTCGCCGCCGACGTCCTTCAGCTCGTCGAGGGCGGTCTGGCCTCCGAGGCCGTCGGGCCGTTCGGGGACCGGCCGCTGCTGGCAGTGGCCGTGGATGACGACCCGATGCTGGCGGCGGCGGCCGAGGTGGTCCGCTCGGTGCCCTGCGTGACCGTGGGTGTGGCCCGGGCCGGCGCCGACCTCTCCGCTCCGCCCGACTTCGACATCTTGTTGGCCGAAGAGGAAGACCCGGCGCGGCCGTGGGTCGGATGCCCGGACATCGAAGGCGTGCTTGCCCGGGTCGGCCAAGCCGTCGAACAGAGCCCTGCTCCGGCCATCGCCCTGACCCAGCTCCTGCGGTTCAGCGGGGGCATCTCGGTGAACGACGCCCTGGTTTCGGAGTCATTCGTGTACTCGATGTTGCAATCCGGGCCCGACCATCGCCAGTGGATCAGCCGGCGCGGGCCGATGGCCCACCGCAACCTGCCCGGCCCGTCGGTCCTGGCCTACCGGGAGGGCCCGTCTCTTTCGTTGACCCTCAATCGGCCCGAGGTCAGGAACGCGTACGACGCGGGCATGCGCGACGATCTGGTGGCCATGTTCATGGTGGCTGCGGCCGACCCCTCCATCACCTCGATCTCGTTGGCCGGAGCGGGGCCGTCCTTTTGCAGCGGCGGTGACCTGTCCGAGTTCGGATCGGTGCCCGACCCGGTGGCCGCACACGTGATCCGGACGACCCGAAGCGCGGCTCCCTGGCTGGCCCGGTGCGCGAGCCGGACGACGGCCATCGTGCACGGTGCGTGCGTCGGGGCCGGCACCGAGCTCCCCGCCTTCGCCGCCCACGTGCTGGCCAGGCCGGACGCCACCTTTCAGCTGCCGGAGGTTCCCATGGGCTTGATCCCCGGGGCCGGGGGCACGGTGAGCCTGCCCCGCCGCATCGGCCGCCAGCGCACGGCATTTCTGGCCATCACCGGCTCGGCCATCGACGCCACCACCGCGCTGTCCTGGCACCTGGTCGACCGGGTGGAAGCAGCACAGTAGGACCGGGCCGGAGCAGCACGGCCATGACAAGGGGGCCATGGACATTTAGTAGGACGTGCAACTATTATGCGGGGGATGAGCCCCCCCAACCAGGCCCTGCCGACCGCCGACCGGGTCGACGGGAACACCTCCCTCTACCACCCCACCCAATCAGTGCGGTTCATCACCGCGGCCAGCCTGTTCGACGGCCACGATGCGGCCATCAACATCATGCGCCGGCTGCTGCAGGCCCAAGGAGCCGAAGTCGTCCACCTCGGCCATAACCGCTCGGTCGACGAAGTGGTGACCGCGGCCCTCGCCGAGGACGTCCAAGGGGTGGCCATCAGCTCCTACCAGGGCGGCCACATCGAGTACTTCAAGTACCTGGTCGATCGCCTGCGAGCTGAGGGGCGAGGTGATATCGCTGTCTACGGCGGCGGTGGTGGTGTCATCGTCCCGTCCGAGATCGCCGAGCTCGAGGCCTACGGTGTCCGCCGGATCTTCTCCCCGAGCGACGGGCAGCGCCTGGGCCTCGAGCGGATGATCAATGTGCTCATCGAGGAGTGCGACCGCGACCTGGCCGCCGATCCCCCGGATTCGCTCGATCTGCTCTACAGCGGGAACACCGGGAGCCTGGCCCGGATCATCACCTGTCTCGAAGCCGGCACCATGGACCAGGACAGACTCGACGCGATCGCGTCGTCCGCACAACGCCGGAACGCGCCCGTGCTCGGCGTCACCGGGACGGGAGGTTCGGGCAAGTCGTCGCTGACCGACGAGATCATCCGGCGGTTCCGGCAGGACCAAGAGGACAAGTTGTCCATCGCCGTGCTGGCCGTCGACCCCACCAGACGACGGGGAGGTGGGGCCCTCCTCGGGGACCGCATCAGGATGAACGCCATCGACTCCCCCCAGGTGTACTTCCGTTCGCTCGCCACCCGGGGCTCGGCCTCCGAGATTCCCCCGCCCCTTCCGATGGTCGTGGCCGCCTGCCGGTCCGCCGGTTTCGACCTGGTGATCGTGGAGACTCCGGGGATCGGCCAGGGGGATGCGGCCATCGTCGATATCGCCGACCTCTCCCTCTATGTGATGACACCGGAATACGGGGCGGCATCGCAACTCGAGAAGATCGACATGCTCGACCTCGCCGACGCGGTGGCCATCAACAAGTTCGACCGCCGGGGAGCAGACGACGCCCTCCGCCAGGTCCACCGGCAATGGGCCCGCGACCACCGGCTCGCCCCCGACGACACCGAGCCCGTGTTCGGCACCATCGCCTCGCGCTTCAACGACGACGGCGTCACTGCCCTGTACCAGTATCTGCGGGACCGGTTGTCCGGCATGGGCCTGGTGACGAAAAACGGCGTGCTCCCGGTGGTCGCTGGGCGGGCTTCGACCAAGGCCTCGGTGATCATCCCGGGACCGAGGCGCCGGTACCTGGCCGAGATCACCGAGACCGTGCACCGCTATCACGCCACCACGGCCGAGCTGTCGGCCGAGGCCCGAGAGGCTCAGCAGGTCGCCGCCGTGCTGGCCCTGGCCGAGCGGGACGGGACGGCCGTCGGTGACCTGGGCGCGCTGGCCGAGCGGACCGAATCGGCCCGGGACCCAGAAGGCCGGCGGCTCCTCGAGGAATGGGAGGAGGTGCGGGCCCTCCTGACCCCGGTCGAGCCCGAGGATGCCCCTGTCCCGGGGGACGAGAACGGAACGGTCCTGTGGCGGACGTCGCTCTCGGGGAACCGCATCCCCAAGGTGGCGCTGCCCCGGGTCACCGAGGACGGCGAACTGGTGCGGTGGCTCCGGTCCGAGCACCTGCCCGGCCACTTCCCCTTCACCGCCGGCGTGTTCCCGTTCAAGCGAGAGGGCGAGGACCCGGCCCGCATGTTCGCCGGCGAGGGCGACCCGTTCCGCACCAACCGACGGTTCCACCTCCTGGCCTCGGGCCTGCCGGCCACCCGGCTGTCCACCGCGTTCGACTCGGTCACGCTGTACGGCTTCGATCCCGACGAGCGTCCCGACATCTATGGGAAGATCGGGACCTCCGGCGTGTCCATCGCCACGCTGGACGACATGAAGGTGCTCTTTGACGGGTTCGACCTGTGCGATCCGACCACGTCGGTGTCGATGACCATCAACGGGCCCGCCCCCACCATCTTGGCCATGTTCCTGTGCACGGCCGTCGACCAGCGACTCGACGCGTTCGAGGCCGAGCACGGTCGGTCGGCCGAGGCCGGGGAGCGCGACGCGATCAGTGCCGAGGTCCTGGCCACGGTGCGGGGCACCGTCCAGGCCGACATCCTGAAGGAGGACCAGGGACAGAACACGTGCATCTTCTCGACCGAGTTCTCCCTCGGGGTGATGGCCGACATGGCCGAATGGTTCATCGAGCACGAGGTGCGGAATTTCTATTCGGTGTCAATCTCCGGCTACCACATCGCCGAAGCGGGCGCGAACCCGGTCACCCAGTTGGCCTTCACCCTGGCCAATGCGTTCACCTATGTCGAGGCCTACCTGGCTCGGGGCATGGACGTCGACGACTTCGCGCCGAACCTCTCCTTTTTCTTCTCCAACGGGATGGACCCCGAGTACACGGTGATCGGGCGCGTCGCCCGGCGCATCTGGGCCATCGCCCTGCAGGACCACTACGGGGCCAACGCTCGATCGCAGCGGCTGAAGTACCACGTCCAGACGTCGGGGCGGTCGCTCCACGCCCAGGAGATGGCGTTCAACGACATCCGGACCACGCTGCAGGCGCTGTGCGCCATCTACGACAACGCCAACAGCCTGCACACCAACGCCTACGACGAGGCGGTGACCACGCCGACGGGGGAGTCGGTCCGGCGGGCCCTGGCCATCCAGCTCATCATCAACAAGGAGTGGGGCTTGGCCGCCAATGAGAACCCGCTCCAGGGCAGCTTCATCGTCGAGGACCTGACCGACCTGGTCGAAGAAGCGGTGCTGGCCGAGCTGGACCGAATCAGCGAACGAGGCGGCGTCCTCGGGGCCATGGAGACCGGCTACCAGCGCGGGCGGATCCAGGACGACTCCATGGTCTACGAGCACGGTAAGCACGACGGCACGTTGCCCATCGTCGGGGTCAACACGTTCGTCGACCCCGAGGCCAGGCCGCCGACCGGTCCGATGGAGCTGGCCCGCTCGACCGATGAGGAAAAGCAGCTCCAGATCACCCGCCTGAGCCAGTTCCAGCGCGACCATGCCGCTGACCGGGAGGCCGCCCTCGACCGCCTCCGTCAGGTGGCCTTGGAGGGCGGGAACGTCTTTGCCGAGCTGATGAGCACCGTGAGGCACGCCACCCTGGGCGAGATCACCCACGCCCTCTTCGAAGTGGGTGGCTCCTATCGGCGCAACGTCTGAGTGGGGTCGAGAGCGCCCACCCCGCATCGGTCGAGCGATCCGGTCGGCGGGTCCGCCTCGATCCAGCGATTGCGCCCCGGTGGCTACGGGTCGGTGAAGTCGCCGATGTGCACGCGGATCTTGCGGATGATCCGGAAGAGCTCGTGGAGGTCATGGTCGTCGAGCATCCCGAGACCGAGGGCGATCTCGTTGACGGCGCGGGTGGCCCGCGTGGCCAGGGCACGGCCCTCGGATGTCACCTCGGCCAACGTGGTCCGGCCATCGGTGGGATGGGGCACCCGCGCCACCAGCCCCTGGGCCTCGAGCCGGTCGATGATGTTGGTGACGCTGGTGGGGTGGATCATCAAGCGCTCGCCCATCTTGCCCAGCGGGAGTGACCCACCACGGCTGAACGAGAGGAGTACCAACCCCTCGTACCGGGCGAAGGTCAGCCCGAACGGTCGCAGTGCCCCGTCGACGGCGGCGAGGACCACCTGTTGCGCCCGCATGATCGAGGTGGCCGCAGCCATGGCTTCGCTTGCATCCGCGTCCCAACGCTTCGCCCACTGGGACCGGGCCTCGTCGATGGGGTCGAAGTGGAGAGGGCGACGGCTCACGGCACTGAAGGGTAGCTACCCGGGGCCCTGCCGGCCGGGCTCCGAATCACCCGAGCGGCATACCCAGGATCGCCGACAACTCCTCGAGCGCCATCTCCGGGGAGGTGACCTTGATGGTCCACATGCCCATGGCCCGGGCCGGTTTCAAATTGATGCCCAGGTCGTCGAGATAGACCACCTGGTCCGGGGTCACACCCACGATCTCGCAGGCCATCTCGTAGAAGCGGGGGTCGGGCTTCCGGACACCCAGTTTGGACGATTCCAGCACCACGTCGAACAGGGCCAGGGCCTCGGCCACGTCGGGACGGGCCGGGAGCAGGTCGGCGTTCTGGTCGAGCACGAAGTTGTTGGTCAGACAGGCCGTCTTGAATCGCTCCGAACAGCGGCGCAGCGCCTCGACCATGGCCGGCCGCACCTCGCCCGACAGCCTCGCCATCACGACCCGCGCGTCCACTCGGTACCCGGCGGCGTTCGCCTCGCCTTCGAAGAGGTCGAAGAACTCGGACATGTCGACTTCGCCCCGTTCGAGCTGGGCCCAGGCATTGGTGTCGGGATTGGTCGCGTTGATGCTGCGGATGGCGCCGACCGGAAGCCCCTCAGCTTCCTCGTACCGCTGGAAGGCGTCGAACGGGCTGTCGGTGATGACCCCACCGAAGTCGAACATGACGGATCGGATCACGGTCGTCCTTGTCTCTTGGTTTGGACGTCGCCCCTGGCGGTCGTCGAGGGGATCCCAGCCAGCCGGCCCATGGTCGGTGAGGGCATCCGGTCAGCGGGCCTGCCGGCGGGCCCGCTCGAGCAGGTCAATCCGGCGTTGTTCGATAAGCACCGGATCGACGCCTGCTCCGAGGAAGGCCTCGGCCCTGCGAACCTCCTCGGCCAGTGCGGCCGGTCCCCCACCGGAGAAACTCCGGTATTCGGACACGAGGACGCGCGTCGCCGCCGGCTCGGCCGAGGCGATATCGGCAGCCAGGGCCATTGCCACCGGCAGGAGGTCGTCGTGGGGGACGACCCGGTTCACCAGTCCGACCCGGCGCGCCTCCTCCGCGTCGATGAAATTCCCGGTCAGGCTCATCTCTCGGGCCACGCGCACCCCGACCGCCTGCGGGAGGAGGACGGACATCCCCCAAAAGGGGACGAGCCCCACCCGGGTGTGGGTGTCGGCGAAGCGGGCCCGTTCCGAGGCGATCAGGAAGTCGCAGGCGAGCGCCAGCTCCAGCCCGCCGGTGACGGCCGCTCCGTTCACTGCCCCGATCAAGGGCTTGGCCAGCTCAGGCCACGGCCGCCCGTCGGCGGGTCGGATGTTCGCCCCCGAGGCGGCCATCTCCTTGAGGTCCAGGCCGGCGCAAAACGCCGGTCCTGCACCCGTCAGTACCAGCACGTCCACGTCTGCCCGGGCATCGAGCCGGGTCATGTGCGCGACCAGCTGCGAGAGCATGTCCGAGCTCAGTGCGTTCCGGGCCTCGGGGCGGTTGAGGGTGACGAGGGCGATACCATCGGTCACGTCCACCAGCACCAGGTCAGACACTCGATTCCTCGCTTCGTCCCGCTCGTCGCCCCGGAGGCGGCCGCTACTCCGCTGGCATCGTAGTGTCCTGGTCAGCCCCCGCACCTCCCGCCCCGGCCCCCGGAGCAGTGGCCTGCCCCCGGCCCCGAGACGGCGGGATCGCTTCCCGTGTCGGGGGTCGTTTAGGGTGCCAGGGCGGATTGACTGAACAGAGGAATTCCAGACCGTGAATCTCATGATGTTGCTCGACATGGCCATGTCCGGCCACCCGACCCGTGTGGCCATCGGCCGCGGTGACGACGGGCTCAGCTACGAGGAGCTCTACCGGCGGGCCGGCATCGCCGCGGCGAGGATCCGGCGCGACGGGGTCGCCCACGTCGCCTACGTCGGCACCAACTCGCCCGCCTTCGCCGTCGCCGTCTTCGCCAGCTCGTGGGCCGGGGTCCCCATACTGCCGATCAACTACCGGCTGGGTCACGAGCAGGTGACCGGCCTGCTCGACCAGCACGACGACGTCCTAGTCATCGCAGACGAGCTGGCCAAGTCCAGCCTGTCCGGCGTCAACCACCCGGTGATCGACCGGGACGACTGGATGGCGTCGACGGCGATCGGCCCCACCTGCGAGGAGTGGCCGAATGACCCGGAGGGCATCTGTGTCCTCCTCTATACGAGCGGCACGACCTCAGCCCCCAAAGCGGCCATCCTGCGACACCGCCATCTCCTGTCCTACGTCTTCTCCTCGGTCGACTTCGGCGGAGCGGAGGAGGCGGATGCCGTGGCCGTCACCGTCCCGCCATACCACGTGGCCGGGGTGGCCAATCTGGTCAGCAACCTCTATGCCGGTCGTCGGCTCGTCTACCTCGACGCCTTCAGCCCCGAGGTGTGGCTCGAGACAGTACGCAAGGAGCAGGTGACCCACGCCATGGTGGTGCCCACCATGCTGGCCCGGATCGTCGAATCCCTGGCCGGCCAGGAAGACGCCGGCGTGTCCAGCCTCCGGACGCTCTCCTACGGGGGATCCCGGATCGCCCCGACCATTGTGGCCCGCGCCCTCGAGCTGTTCCCGACCACCGAATTCGTCAACGCCTACGGTCTGACCGAGACCAGTTCGACCATCGCCCTCCTCGGGCCCGAGGACCACCGGTCGGCCATCGAGAGCGAGGATGCCGATGTCCGCGCCCGCCTGGGTTCGGCCGGCCGCCTCATTCCCGGCATCGAGGCCGAGGTGCGGGGGGTCGACGGCACGCCGCTCCCGGTCGGAGAAGCAGGCGATCTCTGGCTCAGAGGAGAGCAGGTGTCGGGCGAGTATCTGTCGGCCCAGTCACCGCTCGATGATGAGGGGTGGTTTCCCACTCGTGACCGCGCATTCTTCGACGCCGACGGCTATTTGTTCATCGAGGGACGGACCGACGACACCATCATCCGGGGGGGCGAGAACATCGCCCCGGCCGAGATCGAGGAGGTCCTGGTCCAACACCCGGCCGTGGCCGACGTTGCCGTCGTGGGCGTTCCCGATGAGGAGTGGGGCCAACGAATCGCCGCGGTGATCGTCCCCGTCGCCGGCGAGTTGATCGACAGCGAGGACCTGCGCGCCTTCGTCCGCAAGCAGTTGCGAACCTCGAAGACACCCGACCAGATCGTGGTGTGGGAGGAGCTCCCGTACACGGACACAGGGAAGCTGGTCCGCCGGAAGGTTGCCGCCGCACTCGGCGGCGAGGACTGACAGCGGCGCCGGTCCGAGCCCGCGCTCTCCTCTCCACGGGGCCGTACCGCAAGACTGGGTACCTCCCGGCGTTGCTCCAGAGGTTGGTGCACCGCCCGGCGCCGTCCTCGTCGGCCCGGTCACGGACCGGGAGGAGCCTTGGATCACATGTGGAACGACAAGCCGACACGATGGATCGGAACGGGCTTGGCCGCCGTCCTGGCTGCCGCCGCGCTCGGCATGACCGGAGCCACGACCCTCGACACGTTCACCGCAACCCCCGCCGGCGCGACAACGCCGTCGGTGCCTGGTGGTCCGGCCGTCGCCGCCAGGTATCCGGTGCCGTACACCTTCCTGGCCAACATCCTCGCCGCCCCCGCCGGGCCGGATACGCCACCGCCCGGAGCCAACGACTGGTCCTGCAAGCCCTCTGCGACCCACCCCGAACCTGTCGTGCTCGTACACGGTCTGTTGGCCAACGAGACCGACAACTGGCAGACCATCTCGCCCCTGCTCGCCGACAACGGGTACTGCGTGTTCACCTTGACCTACGGCACCAATCCCAGCTTTACCACTGCTCCGCTTGACGAGTTCGGTGGGTTGATGCCGATGGAGCAGAGCGCGACCGTGCTCGCCGCGTTCGTGGACAAGGTGCTCACCGCCACTGGAGCGGCCAAAGTCGACCTGGTCGGACATTCCGAAGGGGCCACCATGCCCGACTACTACCTCAAATTCCTGGGTGGGTCGGCTCACGTCGACGCCTTTGTCGGCTTGGCTCCTGTCGTGCACGGCACCGAAGTCGCCGATCCCCTCATGGTCGAAGAGGTCGCCGCCGCCCTCGGCTTCGGATCGGGCGAAGCGCAGCTGTTGGGCCCGGTCTGCGGTGCATGTCTCGAATTCGCCCCTCATTCGGCCTTCACCGAAGGCCTCGATGCCGGCGGTGTGGCCGTTCCCGGCGTGCGCTACACCCAGATCATGACCACGCACGACGAGTTAGTGGTCCCGTACACGAACGGGGAGATCGCCGGGCGCAACAGTACGAACATCGTCGTCCAGAACCAGTGCCCGCTCGACCTCGCCGACCACGTCTCTCTCGCGTCCGACCCGGTGGCCGCCCAGGACGTGCTCAATGCGCTGGACCCGGCGCAGGCGCAACCACCACCCTGCACCCTCGTCGCACCCGTCGTCGGCTAGGGGCGCGCCATCCGCACGCTGGGGGGGATGCCTCGTCATGAGCTCGCCCGCGGTACCGGGTCAGAGGGCCACGTGGCCACGAGCTCCCTGGTTTTGCCCGGTTCTCCCGCGGGTATCTCTCCGTTTGGAGACGGACCCAACGCTTTGGCCGTATGGCCGTTTCATGAAACGGGGAGAGGAGTCGCTATGACGACCACGCTCGGACAAGCAACAGGTAGGGGCGGGTACGGACTGCATCGGAGGGCATCGACGCAAGAGCCGGGTACCGCACTGCGGGCGACGTCGATCAGCTTGGGGATGGTCGGCTTCGTTGCCTTCGTGGTCTCGGCGTGGGGCGGGATCGTGGCCTTCGTCGGTCCGACATTCGGTTTCAGCGCCGACGGGTCCGCGTCGTGGCACTGGGAGCTGAGCCATGCTGTGCTGGCATTGATCCCTGGTGCGCTGGGCTGCCTCGCCGGTCTTACCTTCATGGCGCCGGTCAACGCCGCAGTCACACGCCGACGCCTGAGCCTCAGCACCGCCGGCATCATCGGCATCGCCAGTGGGGCCTGGTTCGTGATCGGTCCTCTGGCGTGGCCGGTACTGGTGACCACGCACGCCTACTTCGTCGGCGGCACTCCGATGCGAGTGCTGGAGTACCAGCTCGGTTACGCCCTCGGACCAGGACTGATCCTGGTCATGTGCAGTGCGTTCGCCGTCGGTTGGGCGGCCCGTCACAACGGTCCCCTCGTGGCGGTCGGAGCAGCACAAGGCCTCCCGGGCATGACTCAGACCGGGCCTGCCCAGGTCCCTGATCCAGCATTCACGCCCGAGCCCGCCGCGGCGTACGAGCCTCCGGTCGCCGCCCCTCAGGCCCAGCCGGTGGCGCCCCAGGCCCAGCCGGTGGCGCCCCAGGCCGAGCCGGTGGCACCCCAAGCCGAGCCTCCAGAGCAGAATCTCGCCACCGAGAGCGAGGTCTTTGGAACCACACCACCCAATGACGCCGGTGACTCGGGAACGGACTCTCCCCCCGAGCGCCCGTCGGGCACCGAACCCCCTCGCCCGTAGCGGCCATGTTCGATCGACCAATTGCGTGGTCACGGCGATGGTCATCTTGAATTCAGATGAGTATGATCTGACTAAACTGTTTGACAGATATACTCCATCCAGGCAGAATTGTGTTGGTCGAGCACGACACATCGCCTAGAGAAGATGGAGGTCAGACAATGAGGAATCGGAACCACGCCTCGAGCACACTCGGACGGTTGGAGCTTTTTGAAGACTGCAGCAAGCGCGAGCTTGCCAAGGTTGATTCGCTGCTGACCATGGTCACCGTTCCCGCCGGTCACGTCCTGATCCGTGAGGGGAAGACCGGGAACGAATTCCTCATCATCGCCTCGGGCCAGGCAGAAGTGACCAAGTCCGACGGCTACGGCGTCTCCAAGGTCGCCGAACTGCATGACGGCGAGTTCGTAGGAGAGATTGCCCTCCTTCAGGGCGTCCCCCGGACCGCCACCGTCACCGCTACGACCGACCTGACTGCGTACGTGAGCAACGCGGCTGAATTCCGGGAGATCCTGCGGTCCGCTCCGGCCGCGGCCACGCGGATCACCCAGGCTTCGAGCCTTCGTTCCGCGGACCTGGCCCTCGCCGCCTAAGGCTCGTCCAGCACATGATGTGAATGGGGCGGTCTCGGATTCGACGGGCATAGGCCTCGTACCCGCATAGACACTGCGAGCCCGCGCCCAGATGGTTGACCACTCCTCTCCTCCGGCTTCACGGGCTCGAGCGGGGACCACCCTGCCCCGATAGGCGATCTCGAAGGTTGGCTACGCTCGAAGGTTGTAGTACCAAGCCGGGGTGCCCGGTTTCCCGAAGTGGGTCCCGACGACGGCCAGGTCGTCCCCCACCGGCACTCCCAGGAATGGTGTCTCCCGGCGTTGCCCGGTGCGGGCACCGGTGGTGATGATGGTGATGAAGGGAATGCCGGCCAAGATCTCAGGGACGGCGAGGCGACCGTGGGTGCGCCGAAGCAGGGGCCTGTCGACCCGGTGCAGGATCTTCGAAGACCACCACGCCCCCGGGGGCGAGGCTGAAACGTGCCACATCGCGCGCTGGGCGGCATTGGGTTGGGGGATCTGACAGCCGAGTGCCTGGACGAGGCCCATCGTTTGAGAATCTAGGGCACCTGTCGGCGGTTCGACGGCTCCCGACCGGCCGGAAAGGGCGCCGCTACGCTCTCGACCGATGTCTCCCGACGCGAAGGTCCTCACCGTCTCCGACTCGACCTATCGCGGGGAGCGCGACGACCGATCCGGACCGGCAGTGGTCGACGTGCTGCACGCGAAGGGGTTCGACGTGGGCGAACGCCGCGTGGTCCCCGACGGGGCGGAGTCCGTGGCCGCCGCGCTCCGGGAGCTGGCCGACGGCTTCGCCGGCGTCATCCTCACGACCGGCGGGACCGGATTTGCCCCGACCGACCAGACACCGGAGGGGACCCAGTTGGTCCTCGAGCGGCAGGCCCCGGGCTTGGCCGAGGCCATGCGGGCGGTCAGTCCCCTCGGCCGCCTCACCCGGGGAGCGGCCGGTACGGTCGGGCAGTGCATCGTGCTCAACCTGCCCGGTTCGACGGCCGGTGCCGTCGAATCCCTCGAGGCGGTGATCGACGTCCTTCCTCATGCGCTGGATCTGCTGACGGGCGGTGCCCCGCACTGAGGACTGGCTACTCATCGGGCGCCTGACGGCCGGACCGCCCAGACGGGCGTTCCCACCGGCCCGAACGACCGCCCACCTTCAACCACAGGGTCACCTCGTCGAGGTACGCCGCCGGGTCGAAGGGGCTGAGCGCGCAGACAATGGTCAGACCCGCCACCGTGCAGGCAGTGAGAGCCTCCATCTCCACCCCCGTGCGATCCACCACCTCGGTCATGGCCGAGATCTCGACCTTCCTCTCGCCGGGTACGACGTCGACCTGCACGTCCGTGAGCCGGATCGGGTGGCAGAGGGGAAGCAAGACCGAGGTCTGCTTGGCCGCCTGGATCCCGGCCACCCGGGCCGCCTGTATGGGATCGAGGTCGCCGGGCCGCATGGCCAGTGACTCGGAGAGGTCGGATACCGTGCGAACAACGGCGCGAGCAACAGCACGGCGTGCGGTCGGATCCTTGCCGGTGATGTCGACCATCCAGGCTCGGCCGTGGTCGTCCAGGTGCGGGAACTCAGGATGGCCCCTCATCGATCACCTGCTTCGGCGTCGGGAGTGGTGACACCCGAGCGCCCTGTCAGCCGGGCCAGGTCTTGGGGTGTGTCGATGTCGACGAAGCACTCCGGGCCGACGACCTCGGACCACACATCGGGCCCGAGCCACGTCACCGGGGTGACGTCGAGCAGGGCCATGAGCGAGCTCCGTCCCTCCCCGACCAGGCTCCGGCACCGATCCAGGGATGCCCGACCAAAGCGGGCGCACAGCGGTTGGGGGCGGCCACCGACCACGGGCACGAGGGTTCCCTCCCCCGGAGTGCGGGCCAACAGCTCGAGCAACGGCACCGAAATGGCGGGAAGGTCGCAGGCCAACACCAGCACGGGGCCGCCACGGCCCAAACCGGACAGTGCCGCCCAGCCCGTCGCCAGCGCGGCCAGGGGGCCGGCACCCGGACGGTCGTCCGGAACGGCGGTGAGTCCAGAGGTGCCGGGCCCGACCTCGAGGACCGGATCGGCCACCTCGGCCAGTCTGGCCGCCACAGTGCGGGCGCACGTCCGCCCGTCGGCCAGCACGATCGACGCCTTGTCCCGGCCCATCCTGCGACTGGCCCCCCCGGTGAGCACGAGGCCGGCTATCGGCCGGTGCACCCGGGGTTCCGCCGTCCCGCCCTCATCGCTGTAGCCTCGGCCGATGGCCTGACCTCCTGGTCTTCGGACCAGCCGGCGTAAACGTCACGTTGTGCCCGCGACCCTGTGCGGCTGGTGGCCTATCCACGTTACCGACACGGCCGTTCCTGGACAGACCACCGCCGGGGCGGAAGAGTGGGTCTGAACGGTGGTCAGGAGGTATCCAAGTCGGTCAGGAGGAAGCCCGTGCCGACACAGCGCGGCGCACGAGTGCGCCGCATCTACGACGAGCCATCCACCCAGGATGGAACGCGCGTCCTGGTCGACCGCATCTGGCCTCGCGGGATGACCAAAGACCGGGCCCACCTCGACGAGTGGCTCAAGGACGTGGCGCCGTCGACGGAATTGAGGAAGTGGTACGACCACGACCCGGACCGATTCGACGAATTCGAGCGTCGCTACCGAGTGGAACTGGCCGAGGAGGAGCGGGCGAAGGCGGTGCAGCACCTTTCCGACCTGGCGGCAAGGCGCACCCTGACCCTCCTCACCGCGACCAAGCGACCGGAGCTCAGCGAGGCGGCCGTGCTGGCCCGGGTCATCGGCACGACCAGCTGACCGCCCCCACGCCGGTTGGGCCTCGGTCCGATGCGACCGGCGCCGTGCCCGCCTCGCGGTCAGCGCCGCGCCCGACACCCCATCAGGCAGCCAGCGCTACGAGGCAAATGCCCACCAAACGGCCCCTGAGGCCTTGCAGATTCGATGTGACACGGCCCGTTAGACCCGCAAACGCTTGGTAAGATTCGGCCGTGACACCGAAGAGGGGGGGCAGGGTCTCGACGCGGACCCGCTGGATCCGCCGCCTGGGCCCACTTGTGGGGGCCGTGTGCCTCCTCAGCACTGCCCCGGCATACGCCAGCGGCTCGACGGCGGCGACCTCCCAGCACAGCGGGCCGGTGAACGTGCTGTACGCCGGATCGCTGGTCCAGACGATGGAGAAGGTCATCGGCCCCCGGTTCGACGCCGCCACCGGCTACACCTTCACCGGGTTCTCGGCTGGCTCCGATGCGCTCGCCACCCAGATCAAAGGCGGGGTGCAAAAAGGCGACGTGTTCATCAGCGCCAGTCCCGCGGTGAACCAAGAGCTGGCGGGCACGGCCAACGGCAACTGGGTGTCCTGGTACATCACCTTCGCCACCGCCCCGTTGGTCATCGGCTACAACCCGAACAGCAAATTCGCTCACGATCTGACGACCAAGCCGTGGCCCGACATGGTCGTCGAGCCCGGGTTCCTGTTGGGTCGGACCGACCCGGCGACCGACCCCAAGGGCAAGCTCGCGGTCACCGCGCTGCAACAGGCAGCCAGGCGCTACAAGCTGCCGGCCTTGGCTCAATTGGCCACCACCGATACCGGGGAGTTCCCCGAGGAGACACTGGTCGGGCGACTCCAGGCCGGACAGCTCGATGCCGGCTTCTTCTACTCTGCCGAGGCGAAGGCGGCCGGCATCCCGACCGTCTCCTTGGGCCCGATCAAACTGGCGGCGACCTACACGGTGACCGTGCTCAACCGCGCTCCCAACCGGGCCGCGGCCATTGCCTTCGTGTCCTACTTGCTGGGCAGGAAGGGTCGAGCGGCTCTCGCCGCCCAGGGATTCAAGCTGGTCAAGCCGCCCACGGTGCACGGGGCAACGGGCAGGGTCCCTGCATCGCTCCGTCCGACCAGTCCCTCTGGGTGAGCCTCTCGACCCTTCGAAGCCCCCTTCCCTGGCTGGGTGCTCTCCTCGCTCTCTACTTGGTGGTCCCCATCGTCGCCTTCGGCGCACGAATCGCCGGGTCGGCCAATCCCGGGTTCTCCACCCCTGGTCTCTTGTCCGCCCTGTACGTCTCGGTGGCCACCGCCACCATCTCCACCGCCATCGTCGCCGTCTTGGGCATTCCCCTGGCCTACCTGCTGGCCCGGTCCCACGGCCGCCTGTCCACCGTCGTGGGTTTGCTGGTGCAGCTACCCCTGGCCCTCCCTCCCCTGATCAGCGGTGTGCTCCTCATCTACGTGATCGGGCCCTACACGACGATCGGCCGGGCGTTCGGTGGTCATCTCACCGACTCGATGACCGGGATCGTCCTGGCCCAGACCTTCGTCAGCGCCCCGTTCGTGATCGTGGCCGCCCGCGCCGGGTTCGCCACCGTCGATCCCGAGCTCGCCGACCTCGCCACCACGCTGGGCCATCGGGAAGTGTCACGCTTTTGGCGGGTGAGCCTTCCCCTGGCCGGGCCGGGCGTCCGTGCCGGTCTCGTCCTGGGATGGTTGCGGGCCTTCGGCGAGTACGGCGCCATTGTCATCCTGGCCTACCACCCGAGTGCATTGACCGTGTTCACCTACAACCAGTTCAGCGGAGCCGGGATCACCACCACCGAGGCGCCCACTGCCCTGGCCCTGGTCGTCGCCGTGGTGGTGGCGATCATCGCCGCCCTCGCCGCCCGCCTGCACCCGTTCCGCCGCCACCGGGGAACGGGCCCCCTGCGCCGTGCCCAACCGCCCACGGTCAGCCAGCGGACGGCGGTCGGATTCGACCTCGACGTCCGCCTGGGTGCATTTCACCTGCGCCTGGTCCACAGTGCCGACAGCGCGTGCCTGGCCATCCTGGGGGCCTCCGGCTCAGGCAAGTCCATCACCCTGCAGTGCCTGGCCGGCCTGCGCGGCCCCCGGCCCGGGCCCGTCGACTACGGAGGTCGCAACGTCACGGACATCACTCCTGAGGCACGCGGCGTTGGGTACGTCCCCCAGGGCTCCCCGCTCTTTCCTCACCTGACCGTTCGCCAACAGGTCCTCTTCGGCCGGGACGCCGACGAGGCGCTGGCCTCGTACTGGCTCGGCCGGCTGGGCATCGGCGGGCTCGAGGACCGCCTCCCGCACCAGCTGTCGGGCGGCCAGCGCCAGCGGGTCGCCCTGGTCCAGGCGCTGAGCCGGAGGCCCGAGGTGTTGCTGCTCGACGAGCCCTTCTCCGCCCTCGATGCCCCTGTCCGCGATGCCCTCCGCTTCGACCTTCGCCGACTGCAGCGCGAAGCCGGCCTGTCCACGGTGCTGGTGACCCACGACCCTGAGGAAGCCGCCCTCCTGGCCGACGAGGTCATCGTGCTCGGGAGCGGCCGGGCCCTCCAAGCCGGGGCATGCGTGGACGTCATGACCCACCCGGCCAGCGCCGAGGTCGCCCGCCTGGTCGGGATCCAGAACGTGCACCCGGGTCGTGTCGTGTCGGCCGGTGTCGTGCGGGCGGGAGGATTCGATCTCGCCTTGGACACCGGCGGCTTGGGACCGGGGACCGAGGTCCTCTGGTGCATTCGCCCTGAGGAGGTCCGTGTGTCCGAGGCCGGGACCTACCCCGCCACGGTCATCGACGCGGCCGTCCTCGGAGCGGTCGTCGAGTTCGTTATACAACTGGACGAGACGGGACCCGAGCTCCGGGCCCGAGCACCCCGTTCGATGACCTTCGCCCCGGGCACGCGTTGTGGAGTCGAGATCCCACCGGACGCGGTGACGCTCTGGGCGCAGGATCGCCCCGCCCCCGTTCAGGCGTGAAACCCCTCCGGCGCCTGGTCCTGGCGGCGCCGGCCGGTCACTCGTCGACGGCCAGCTCGATACCGACGTTGGTCGCCTTGACCACAGCCTCGGCCAGCATCCCCGGGACCAGACCGAGCTCGTCGACGGCTTCCCTGGTGACCAGGGCCACGAACCGGTGCGGACCCGCTTGTATATCGACCTGCGCGGCGACCGTGTCCGCCACCACCTTGGTGATGATCCCGGGAAATCGATTGCGGGCCGACTGCCCGCCAATGGCGGCCGGCTCCGTCGTCCCGGCCACCTCCACCGCCAGCCGGGCCAGATCGGCCCCGTCGACGGCACGACGGCTTCCCTCCTGAGGCACGGTCTTGACCCGACCGGCATCCGCCCATCGCCGCATGGTGTCCGTGCTGACGCCGAGCAACGCGGCGGCCTGTCCGATCCGGTAGGCGGGCACTGGCACAAGCTAGCTCCTGGACGGGCGATGAGGAGCGGGCCCTGGATCCACGGCCAGGCCGAGGAGGGCCACGTCGTCAACGCGCTCGGTGATGAGCCCCTCGATCACCCGCTGACAGACGGCCTGAGGCTCTACGTCCCCGTCAGCGACGGTGCGAGCCAGGCGATCCATGCTCACCTCCGCCCCCGCCCCCCGGTCGTCGACCACCCCGTCGGTATAGAGCAGGAGGACCTGACCGGGATCGATTCGTCCGTGCCACTCGGTCGCCACCGTCTCGGGGGCGCCGAACGGGCTGGCCGGCATCACGGGCAGGTACCGGGCCCCCTCCGCGCCGACCATGAGCGGGGGGTGGTGGCCGGCGGAAGCCATGAGCAATTCGCCGGTGCTCGTATCGAGCTCACCGAAGAGGCCGGTGGCCATTCGCTCGAAGCCCAGTAGGTCCCAACTCCATCGCAGGGCGGCAACCAACTCCCCGGGCGTGTGAACCTGGCCGGCCAACGCCCGTGCCGCGCTCCGGAGCTGGCCCATCATGGCGGCGGCCGACCGGTCGTGACCGGCGACATCACCGATCATGAACCCGAGCCGTGACCCCGGCAGCGTGACCAGGTCATAGAAATCACCCCCCACGTCGAGACCGCGGGTACTCGGTACGTAGCGGGTGGCCGTTCGGACACCGGCGATCTCCGGCGGGCCGTGGGGGAGCAGGCTCTCTTGGAGGACATGGGCCGTGTGATCGGCCAGTTCGAACCGCTGGGCATTGGCGACCACGGCGGCCACCTGTTGTGCCAGCTCCTGGGCAAAGGCGACATCGTGGACCCGGAAGCTCCGAGTACCCGAGACGAAGGTGATGCTCCCGATCACCTGATCGTCGGCGGCCAACGGAACGGTCAGGTACGAGCGGAAGCCCAGGGCCTTGGTGAGGAAATAGTGCCGCTCGTCGCGGGTGGTGGACCGCAGGAATTCATCGCTCATCTGCCCCGACCAGCTTGGCGTGCCGGTCAGGACGACATCTGCCGCCGGGTGTTGTCCCTGTGGATCGGGTGGGTAGTTGCTGTGCAGTTCGTCGACCAGATGCTGCGCGGCCGGATCGCGATGCCTGGCCACCATGCGCCGCAGGCTGCCGTCGTCGGCGAGCACGTCGATGAGGCACAGGTCGCCGAGAGCGGCCAGGGCCAGTGTGGCCAAACGATCGAGCGCCTCCTGGACGTCGGGGGCCTCGGCCATCACCTTGGCCGCCCGGGCCAGGAACGCACTGATGGTGGCCAGCTTCTCGAGCTCCTCGTAGATGCGCGCCTTGTCGATGGCCTGGGATGCCTGGTCGACCACCGTGGTCAGGAAGTCCCGCTCGTCGAGGTCGAAATCATGCTCGGCCGGGTAGGTGAGGGCCAGGATCCCGACGCACTCCTCCTTGATCGAAAGGGGCAGCACGGCGAGCGCCGTCCGGGCGACCCGCCGGGCCGACCAGGCGGGGAACCGCGTCGCTCCCTCTTCGGCCGAGGACACGTAGGCCGCCTCGTTCTCACGGGCCACAACGGCCACGGGCAGGTCGTCATCCATGGCGATCTCGTCGAACTCGGCTCGGCTCAGTGGCTCCTCGGTCGAGCGAACCAACCGCGTCGGCTCGTCGTGGACCAGCCAGACGTCGGCCCGCGCCATCTCGCCGTTCGGTCCCTTGGAGCTCATGGTCGCGGCGAGCACCGTTGCCACCTCGGCCCGAGAAGAGGCGCCGGCAAGCAGCGAGGTGATGTTCTGCAATCGAGCGAGGCGGTCGGCGACCTGCTCGGCGCGGAGGCGGGCGAAGCGCTCGGTCTCGAACAGCCGGACCCGGCCCAGCGCCCCGGCCATCCTGTCCGCCACCTGCTCGAGCATGCGGGCGTCCACGGCCGTGAAGTGACCCAACTCGTGACTGCCGGCGTGCAGGACGCCGAGCACACGACCATCGAGGATGATGGGCACAGCCACGACTGACTGCATGCCGCTTTCCCGGAGGGCGGGTGAGACCAGTTGCACGGTGGACAGGTCGTCGACAACCAGCGGCTCCCGGCTGGCCAGCACTCGTCCGGCCATGCCCTCGCCGGCCCGGATCTGGAGCTCCAAGGTGACCGGTTCATGGAGCCCCACCGACACACGGGCCACGAGCTCATCTTCCTCGTCGTTGGCCAGCAGGACGGCGACGGCGTCGGTGCCCAATGCCTCGCGCATGGTGACCAACGCGTGCTGGAACAGCTCATCGAGCGATGTGCGGGTCAGGACGCTGTCGGCAGCGGCCCCGAGCTCGTGCCACCAGCGGGCCACGGACTCGCCAACCGCCCGCCCGGCCTTCTCGGCGGCAACCAGCATGTCGAATTCGTTCCGGGCCCGACGGTCCTCTGGGTCGCTCTCGTGCGCCTCGACCGGGTTCACCACGAGCCAAGCCTATGGCTCAAACGGGGCGCGGGCCCCGGCCGCACGTGGCCACGGTCGAGGGTCGAGGACCCTGGCCCGAGCCTCACATCGACCAGGTGCGGGCCACAAGGAGGAACTCCACCCCGGCCACCAACAGTGACAACGGACACGGACGGGCGTCGATCCTCAGGTGCCCGCTCCCTGCCCGGCCATCAGCTCGGCCAACCGATCCAGCGTCCGCTCCATGTCCCGCTTCGTCTTGTTCGAGTAGATGTCGCCGAGCTTCAACAGGGCGCGCATCGGGTCCGGAGTGATGTCCCAACTCTCGCGGACCAGCGTGCCCTCGGCGCCCGGCTCGAGCTCGTATCGCCAGATCCTTCCTCCCATGAGCCGCCCGGCAAGTCCCTCGGGGCCGGTCTGCCAGGCGATCAGACGGTTCTCACCGAACTCGACCACCTTGTTCACCGTCGAGTACCGAACCCCGAGCTTCATCCCCATGCCGAATTTGGAACCAAGCGTCAGTCGCTCGGGCTCGAGATCCTTGGCCCCCTGGAGCATGCCCGAGCCATCGATCAATGTGTGCTTGGCCGCGTCGGCCAATACCGCAAAGATGGGCTCTGGTGGCGACGGGATGTTGTGTTCAACCGACAGCACGTAGCCCTGCATCTCGATCCCCCCTCGTTGCTCACCCCGCCCCTGGGTGTAGACCATAGATCGTGTCCGAAGCGTTGACACTGGACGTGGGCGAGGTCCATATGACCAGGGTCCCCTACCTCGACGTCCCGCTGGACCCGGCGGCGGTTGGGTTGTCCGCCGCCCAGGTCCTCGAGTCGAGCTGGTCAGTGCCCGTCTGGGCCACAGAGACCGGGAAGGTCCTGGTCGGCCAAGGGGTGTGGGTCCTGGAGTCCGCCGGGCGCTTGATCGTCATCGACCCCTGTTGTGCCGCCGACCCATTCCTCCGGGACGGTCCCGAGGCCATCGGCCACCAAGACGCCATCCTGGCCGCGCTGACTCGCACCGGGATCTCGCCCGAGCAAGTGGACGTGGTCGCGCTCAGCCACCTGGACGGCATCGGGATGACCGCCCTGGTCGACGAGTCGGGTTCGTGGCGACCGGCATTCCCCGCGGCCAGGGTCGTGCTCACCTCGGCCGAGCTGTCCCGGCTCGACCAGGGCGGCGAGACCCAGGGACTCGGCCCACTCCGGGAGCTGATGGCCGCCGGCGTGGTCGACGGTGTACCGACGCCCTTCGATCTGGCGCCCCACGTGTCCCTCCACCTGGTGGGCGGGCACACGCCCGGACATGCGGTCGTCCGGGTCGAGTCCGGCTCAGGCGCCGTGTTCATGGGTCACCTCGCCCTCAGCCCCATCCATCTCACCACCCGTCCCTCCGGCGACGTCCCGCCCCAGCACAGCGACGAAGCGGCCGCGATCCGTGCCCTCGCCGAGGCGGCCGCCGAGGCAGCGTCGAGCGGAACGCTACTGGTCGGCCCGCTCTGGCCCTACCCCGGAGTGGTCGGGCTGCAGCCCGACGGTCGGCCCCGGCCGCTGCCGGCCTGAACCCACCAGCGACGCAAGGGCGTGGAGCCTGCGCCATGGGGTCGCCCCGGCCGGGTTGCCGTCTGGCTAGATTCGGGTTTGGTGCCCACTGATCCCCGACCCCGTGCGCCCATCACCGCATCCCCGTCCCCGCGTTCGCCGTTGGGCACCTTCGACCAGTGCCCCCACTGCGGCGCGGAGCTGCAACCCGAGCATGCCCACTACCGTTGCACCGGCTGCGGTTGGCGCGACTCCTGTTGCGACTGACCGATTGTCACCGGTCGGCCGAAGATGCATGGCCGGGCGGTCTGCTCAGGGGTCGATGCGCGCCGTGGCCGTGCCGGTGAACACCTCGGTGCCGTCCTGGTTCACGGTGGTAATGACCAGCTCGACCAGGGGAACGCCATCGCTCTCGGTCAGCTCGGTGATCTCGGCCCTCGAGGTCAGGTCGTCCCCCGGCCACACCTGGGCGCGGAAGCGGCCACCGAACCGGACCAGCCGGCCGTCACCCACGAGGTCAGTCACCATCCGACCCGTCAGCCCCATGGTCAACATGCCGTGGGCAAAGACCGACGGGTACCCGGCCACCTTGGTGGCGAACACCTCGTCGGTGTGGAGCGGGTTGTAGTCGCCCGAAGCACCCGCGTACTGGACGATCTGGGTCCGTGTCAGGTTCTCCACCACGACCTGCTCGTGGACCGATCCCACCTTGAGCTCACTGCGGCGGAGCGCCATCTCAGCTGTCCCCCACCGTCTTCGAGGTGCGCACGCCGACACCCCTGGCCGTGACCACCAGATCGCCGGCCGCGTTCCGGTACTCGATGATGTGCTCGCTGAAGGTCATGGTGCCTCCCCGTCGTCCTTCCTTGGTCCAGGTCTCACCCTCCAGGGTGGTGGCGGTGAGCACCTCACCGGGCCCAAGCGGACGGTGGTACTCGTAGTGCTGCTCGGCGTGGAGGCCGGTCCCACCTCCTCCACTGCCCGGGGCACGCTGGACCCCGGTAGGCTCCTTTCCCGAGCCGAACCAGGGTTGGCCGATCCTGGGTCGGAGAATATAGTCAGGGTCGAACTGGGCACTCGACTGCACGAACGTGGGTGGTGCCACCACGTGGTCGACCTCGGTGGTGGCGGCATAGTCCGCATCGGCATAGATGGGATTGGGATCGCCGACGGCGCGGGCGAACATCATGATGTGCCCGGCTTCCACCGGGAACTCGAACGAACGCATAGGCCCTCCTTGCTCGACGTAGTAGTAGGGTCTACCGCAAGACAAATCGCGCGATCCAATGATCAAGCGACTTGTGCCTGAGGAACCGACCCTTACCTGTGCGGGCAGGTGACGTGCCTCCGCCCGTGAGGGCGACGACACGGGGCGCGGCGACCGTGCCGCGTGAGCGGGCGTGGGTCTGTTTCTTCTTCCTGGTAGCCCTGGTGGCTCTGGCCGAGGAGGGTAGGTCGTGACTGCGGACGGATCGACGGCGGGTACTGGTATTCCAGCGGGTTCGACGTTGAGCGCTCCTTCCGCGATGCTCCGCTCATGATCGCGGGCGAAGGGACTAACGAGATCCAACGAAACGTGATCGCCCGCCGGCTCGTCGCCCGGGGCGGGGTGGGATGACCCCGGTGGCCACCGAGGGTGCCGTGCTGTGGGAGCCCTCGGGCGAGCGGATCGGCGCGGCCAAGATCTCGGCGTTCATGGCGTGGCTTCGAAACGACCACGGCGTCGACGTTGACGACTATGCCGTGCTGTGGCGCTGGTCGGTCGACGAGCTCGAGCAATTCTGGGCCGCCATCCGACGCTACTTCCATGTCGGTACCGAGGACGGGGCCGAGCCGGTGCTGGTCCGGGGAAACGGCGCCGAGCATGCGCGGTGGTTCCCCAACCTCGTCCTGAACTACGTCGACGGGCTTCTCGAGCACCCCGACGACGACATCGCCATCATCGACTGGGGCGAGGAGCGCCGCCCGGCGCCCGTCACCTACGGCGAGCTTCGTGCCCAGGTGGGGGCGCTGTCCCAGGCCTTGATCGGGCTGGGGGTCGGACCGGGGGACCGGGTGGCGGCGGTGATGACCAACGCCACACCGGCCATCGTCGCCTTCCTGGCCACCGCGTCGATCGGCGCAGTGTGGTCGAGCTGCGCGCCCGAATTCGGGACCGAGGGCATGCTCGACCGGTTCACCCAGATCGAGCCCACCGTGCTCGTGGCGGTGGACGGCTACCGCTACGGCGGCCGCCACTACTCCTTGGGCCAGAAGATCGAGGCCCTCGAGGAGGCCCTGGACACGGTGATCGCCACCGTGATCGTTGCCTCGGAGCCCGATCCGGGTGCCCAGCTACCGCCCCCGCCCGCTCGGGTCCGGCGTCGCAGCTGGGAGTCGATGTTGGCCCAGCCCGCTCCACTCCGGCCCACTCCGGTGGCCTTCGACCACCCGCTGTGGATCCTCTACTCCTCGGGTACGACCGGGCTGCCCAAGCCCATCGTGCACGGGCACGGCGGCATCGTGCTCGAGCACCTGAAGGCCCTGTCGTTCCACTGCGATGTCGGCCGGGGTGACCGCTTCTTTTGGTTCACCACCACCGGGTGGATGATGTGGAACTTCCTGGTCGGTGGGCTCCTCACCGGCACCACCATTTGTTGCTACGACGGGAACCCGACCTGGCCCGACCACGGCGCCCTGTGGCGCATGGCCTCCGAGCTGTCGATCACCTACTTCGGCACCAGCGCCCCCTTCATCGAGAGCTGCCGGAAAGGCGACGTCGTGCCCCGGCGTGACGCCGGTCCCAACTCGATTCACACCGTGGGGTCCACCGGGGCTCCGCTGTCCCCGGAGGGGTTCGTGTGGGCCGGCGCGTCGGTCGGCGATGACGTGGCCGTGGCATCGCTGTCGGGGGGCACCGACGTCTGTACGGGGTTCCTCGGCGCCTGCCCGACCCTGCCCGTCCTCGTCGGTGAGCTCCAGTGCGCCCAGCTCGGTGCGGCCGTCGACGCCTACGACTCGGATGGGAAACCAGTGATAGGCGAGGTGGGCGAGCTGGTGATCACCCAACCCATGCCGTCGATGCCCACCGAGCTCTACGGCGACCGGGACGGCTCGCGGCTACACGACAGCTACTTCGCCACCTTCCCGGACGTCTGGCGGCACGGCGACTGGGTGAAGCTCACCCTGGCGGGCGGGGCCGTGGTCTACGGGCGCTCCGACGCCACCCTCAACCGGGGCGGCGTCCGGATGGGCACGGCCGAGTTCTACCGGGTCATCGAGACACTCCCCGAGGTGACCGACTCCTTGGTGGTCGACACGTCCGAGCTGGGTCGCGAAGGTGAGCTGGTGTTGCTGATCGTGCCAGCGAGCGACCCGTCCACGGTGGCCTCGACCGGTCTGAGTCCGGAGATCGTGGCCGAGCTGCGCCAGGTGATCCGCCAGCAGCTCTCTCCCCGTCACGTGCCCGACCGGATCATCGGAGTGCCGGCGCTCCCCCACACCATCAACGGCAAGCGGATCGAGGTGCCGATGCGCAAGATCCTGCTCGGAGCCCCCATCGACGAGGCCGTGGCCACCTCCGCCCTCGATCGCCCCGACGTGCTCGCGGTCATGCTCGACGTGCTCGCCGCCAACGGACTGCTCGACGCCGATGGAGTGTCGCCATAGCGCCGGTTGGCGCGAGTCAGGGTACGGGCGGAACCCCTGACCCGGTTCGACCCTCAGGTGATGGCCAGTGCATTGGGCGGAGAGGCCACGCCCGCGTGCACATTGAGCGGGGCCGACGTGAAGAGGCAGTCGTAGCGTCTCTCCCGCTCGCACTCGGCGGCCAGCGCGTCGAGGTCGAAGAGCTCGCCGATGGGCATCCCGAGCAGCGGTAGCAGGCCGAAATGAAGGAACCGGTCGATCAGGTCCTCGGGCCTCTCCGGCTCCGGGTCGACGGGCCGGCTGCCCCGGAACAGGGGCGGGGGCCACACCTCGAGGGCGGGGTTGTCAGCGGCCACTGCGGCGATGTGCAGGTCCCAGAGGCAGGCGGCCATGGCCGCCCCGGCCCGGAGCCCGCAGGCGGAGAAGGAGCGGCCGGCCTGACCCTGGCGTCCAGCCTGGTCGAGACCCCGGTACCAGGCCAACCACCCGGTGCGGACGAGAAGGATGTCACCCGTTTCGACCGCCGTTCGCTGGGCGTCCAACGTGGCGAGCAGGTCCTCGGGCTCGACCGCGTCTGTGGTGTCGGGCCGGAGGGGCCGCCCGACCGAGGTGCGCCATCGAGCCACATCGGCGAGGACGGCTCGTCCGACGATGCCCCGCTCGGCCCACAGGTGCATCCCGTGGTCCTCGTCGGCGCGGCCGTTGTAGAAGCCGTACTGCGGATGTCCGACGTGCCGGAACCCGTCCCACTGGCTCGAGCTCTGCGTGTTCCAGTGATGGAGCTCGTCGTCATGGCCGAGGCCCGAGCCGAGGTCATTGACCACGTGTTCAAACGAAGCGCGGCCGAACAGGGGCGGTGACGGGAGCTCGAGCTCGAGGTTCACATTGAACACCCGGCCTGCCCGCGGAATCGACAAGGCCCGCTGGACCCGTTCGGGTGTCAGCAGGTTCAGACACCCCAGCGCGCCATCGTCCTCCCAGACACCCCACGATGACCCGGGCGGGTCGCCGGGGTTGACAGGCAGTTGGTCGTATGTCGGAATCGGATCGATCACGCTTGTCCTCGCTCCTTAGGGCTGGTGCGCACTGTAGAGCACCGCGCCGCCGAAGTTGGGGGTGGCCTGGCAGGCCAGGGCCACATCGGCTCGCGCCAATTGTCGGTCACCGGCTCGCCGGGACAGCTGCAGGTAGCACTCCAGCATCTGGGGGACGCCGTGCATCCGTCCGTTCCCCAACGCACCCCCTCCGGAGAGGAACGGGTGACCATTGCCCGGTCGCAGGCCGCCGTCTTGGACGAAGCGATGCGCTTCGCCCTGCGGGCAGTAGCCCAGGGCTTCGAGCCAGAAGTAGACGAAGGGCGAGAAGCCGTCGTAGAGCTGTGGGATGTCGACATCGACACGAGCGATCCCCGCGCTCTCCCACAAGTGTCCGGCCATCTCTGCGCCCGCGTCCTGGATCTCGTCGAGCGACCAGTGTCCGATGCCAATTGCCGGCCGGGAGCGGCCCTGGGCGAACCCGGCCACGTACACCGGCCGGTTGGGCAGGTCCCGGGCCCGCTCGGCACTGGTGAGCACGAAGGCCCCGACCCCGCTGACCGGCATGTCGCAGTCGAGCAGGGAGATGGGGTCGGCGATCATCCGGGCAGCCATGTAGTCGTCCACGGTGATCGGGCGGCCGTGCCAGTACGACCATGGGATCGATGCACCGTTGCGCCGGGCCTCCACCACCACGGTGGCCATGTCCTCACGCGTCGCCCCGTAGCGCTGCATGTACTCCATGTAGGGAAGCGCGGCCTGGGCGATGGGGCTCCAGTACCCCTGGGGAGCGTTCCACTGGGCGTCACCGCCGGCCTCGGTCATGGGGTTCTCGTGGTAGCGCCCCGGCGGGTTGTACATGGCCCGGTGGACCAGGACGGTGTCGGCCGCGCCGGTGGCGATGGCCGTGGCCGCCAGGATCACCGAACCCGGGATCTGCCCCACTCCCTGGAACCCGCACAACCAGCGGGGTCGGATGCCGAGTTGTTCGACCAACCAGTCACAGGTGACGATGTGGACGCCGTCGATGACGGTACGCCCCCCGCTCGAGGGAAAGATGGCCCCGGTGGTGAAGCCGTCGACCTGCTCGGTGGTCAGCCCGGCATCGGCGATGGCCTCGAGCGCGGTCTTGATGGTGAGCGTGCCCAGGGGCTCGTCGATGTGGCGGGTGATCGGGCTGTGGGCGTAGCCGGCAATGACCACCTGGCCGCTGCCGCGGAACCGGGGGGTGGTCATTGCCGCGCCGCTGTCCGGAAATGCGGCACCGATAGGCCGGCGGCCACGTCGTCGAAGACGACCTCGACGGGAAGACCGATGCGCATCTCGGACTCCCGCCCGTCGACCAGCAGCAGCACCAGCCGGAGCCCCTCCTGCTCGTCCAGCTCGGCCTCGGCCAGCACGTAGGGGACGTCCCCGGCGAAGCCGGCCAGGAACGCATCCCGCACGACGGTCCACGTGCGCACGGTGGCGCGTCCGCTCACCGGTTCGTAGCGGAAGGTCCGGTCGGGCGAGAGGCAGTGGCGACAGATGTCCACCGGTGGATGGCTGAAGAAGCCGCACCGGGTACACCGCTGGATGGCGAGAACGTGACCGGCGGCGGCCTCCCAGAATCCCGCCGACTGTTCGTCCGGCACCGGGACCGGCTTCGGGACGCTGGTGGTCTCCAATGGCTCATCTCCTCGTGGACTCAGGGCGAATGGCAGCTTGCCAGAGCCACCGGCGGTACGCACGGTGGCATGCCTCCCGATGCAGGTACCTCTTCGGGCCTGAATCCGGTGCCATGTCCACTGCGGGCCCGAGCGCCGATCCGTGGCAGACTCACCGCTCATGATCATCGTTGCCGGGTTCATTGATGTCGACGCAGGCGTTCGGGACGAGTTCTTGGGGGCCATGCGCGAGACGATCGTCGCCACCCGGTCCGAGCCGGGCTGCATCGAGTACACCTTCGCCGCCGACGCGGTCGACACGGGACGGGTGCGCCTGTTCGAGCGGTGGGAGTCGAAAGACGACCTCCTGACCCACTTGTCGGCCAGCTCCGAGCAGCCCTCACCGGTGTCGGCCACCTTCGAGCGGGCCGCGGTCGAGCTGGCGCAGTACGAGATCAGCGCCCAGGGACCCCTCGGGAGCTGAACGACGGAGCGGACGGCGGGCCGGATGCCTACCCGGGCTCGATACCGGCGGCGGGCGCGTAGGGTGCACCAATGGCTGATCATTCCTATCCCACCCGTCTCCTCGGAACCGCCGGACTGGAGGTCTCGGCCCAGGGCCTCGGCTGTATGGGCATGTCCGAGACCTATGGGCCGGCCGACGAGGGCGAGTCTGTCGCCACCATCCACCGGGCCCTCGAGCTCGGCATCACCTTCTTGGACACGGCCAACGTCTACGGGCGGGGCCACAACGAGGAACTGGTCGGCCGGGCCATTGCCGGGCGCCGGGACGAGGTGGTGTTGGCTACCAAGTTCGCCATTGAGTTCGGCGACGACGGTCACCGCTCGATCAATGGCCGGCCCGAGTACGTGAAGTCCTGCTGCGACGCGTCGCTCCAGCGCCTGGGCACCGACCGCATCGACTTGTACTACCAGCACCGCGTCGATCCCGCCGTGCCCATCGAGGAAACCGTGGGGGCCATGGCCGAGCTGGTAGGCGAGGGAAAGGTCCGGTACCTCGGCATGTCCGAGGCCAGTGCGGCCAGCCTGGAGCGGGCGTCTGCGGTCCATCCCATCACCGCCCTGCAGAGCGAGTGGTCGCTGTGGACCAGGGATCTCGAGGCCGACGTGCTACCCGCCGCCCGCCGGCTGGGTATCGGCATCGTGCCGTTCAGCCCGCTCGGCCGTGGGTTCCTCTCCGGGCAGATCACCAGCCCCGACCACTTCGACAAGCACGACTTCAGAGCGAACAGCCCGCGCTTCCAGGGGGAGAACTTCACCCGGAACCTCGACCTGGTCCGTCAGGTCGAGGCGCTGGCCGGAGCCAAGGGCTGTACCCCGAGCCAGCTGGCTCTGGCCTGGGTACTGGCCGCGGGGGACGACGTGGTGCCCATCCCCGGTACCAAGCGCCGCTCCTACCTGGAGGACAATGCGGGAGCGATCGGCGTGCAGCTCTCCGACGACGACCTGGCCCAGCTCGAGGCCCTCTCCCCGCCCGGGGCATGGGCCGGCGGCCGCTACCCGTCGGAGGCCATGGCCAGCTACGGCGACAGCCCGGCCGTGTCGTAGCCTCGCCGCGACAACTCGGCGGTGTCATAGCCTCGCCTTCACAGGCGAACGGCGAACGGTGTCAGAGCCTCGCCTCCGGCCGTGGCAGCGAGGATCAGGCGGTACCGGGCTCCCCTCAGCGGGGCAACAGGGTCATCCCAGCCCAAAGAACTTCATGGTGGCGTCGATGGCCCTGAAGTCCGATGGGGTGGAGAAGTGGTCCACGCCGGCCAGCGTCACCAGCGACGCCGAGGGCAGGGCGGCGACGAGCCGGTCGGCCGGTCCCACCATGTCGTGATCGCCGAGCACCACCAAGACAGGACAAGCCAGCCTGGCCAAGTCCTCTTCGCGCAAGGCGGCGCGCGGACGGCGGATGAAGGCCGACAACGCCTTGGGGTCGTTCCCGGTCGAGAGGGCCAGGCGCCGGAACAGGCGCGCCTGCACGTCCTCCGGCTCGTCGTCGCCCTCGAGGGCGTCGACGATGACGCCGGGATCGGCATCCTGGAACACGTTGTTGCCCACGCCGAGCACGGCGATCCGTCCGAAGCGCCCCGGGTTGGCGATGGCCAAGCGCAACAACAGGTCGCCGCCGGCCGAGAAGCCGACGGCGCCGGGCACGGTCGGCGGGAGCAGGGCAAGCACTTCGCCCTCGACGTCGGCATAGTCCTGCGGGTCGGTCGGGCGATCCGAGGACCCGTGTCCGGGTAGATCGATCTCGGGCACCTCGCAGTCGAAGTCGGCCAGGATGTCCACCCACCCGCTCTCTCGCCAGCCATGCTCGAAGGAGGAGGCGAAACCGTGGAGGAGGATCAGCGAGGTGGGGGAGTCGGCCATAGCCGACATCAAACTACCGGCAGTGGATCGGCCATGACGACCGGCGGATGTGAGAGGCGACCCCATGACCGGGAGACGATCCGCCGGCTGGGAGGCCTGACCGGACGCCCGATACAGTGCAGCCGGGCCAACCCAGAGGAAAGAGCTGCCGTGACCGACATGTTCGCCGGAGTCCGCGTCGTCGAGGCCGGGACGTGGATGTTCGTACCATCAGCGGCCGCGGTGCTGGCCGACTTCGGAGCCGAGGTGATCAAGGTCGAACACCCGAGGCGGGGCGACCCCCAGCGTGGCCTGCAGACCGGTGGACAGGGTCTGGTACCCAGCCATCTGGCCATGGAGCAGGCCAACCGGGGCAAGCGCAGCGTCGGCATCGACACCTCGATGCCCGAAGGTCGTGACCTGCTCTACAAGCTGGTGGCGTCGGCCGACGTGTTCATGACCAACCTCCTTCCCGGGGCCCGCCAGAAGAACGGGGTTGACGTCGAGCAGATCCAGGCGGTCAAGCCCGACATCGTCTACGTGCGGGCCACCTCAGCCGGCCCGAAGGGTCCCGATGCCGGCAAGCCCGGCTACGACGCAGCCACCCACTGGCTCCGCGGCGGCATCGCCTACACGGTGACCGAGCCGGACGCGCCCCGTCCGGCCAAGTCGCGACCCGGATTCGGCGACAAGTCCGGATCGATGAACATCGCCTTCGGTGTGGCCGCCGCCCTCTTCCGCCGGGAACGGACCGGCGAGGGCGCGGTGGTGGACACCTCCCTGCTGACCACAGCCATGTGGTCACTGTCGAGCGACATCACGTACTCGGCCTACACCAACCGGGAATTCAGCCGCATCGAGCAGCCCATCTCCAATCCCATCGCCTACTCGTACAAGACGGCCGACAACCGGTGGATCGGCCTGTTGATGCTCGAGTCCGACCGGTGGTGGCCACCACTGTGCCAGCACCTGGGGCGCGAGGACCTGATCGGCGACGAGCGGTTCAAGGACGCCGCCGCCCGCTACGAGAACCGTGAGGCGTGCGTGCAGGTCCTGAGCCAGATCTTTGCCTCGGCCACCCTGGACGAATGGCGCGTCCGCTTCGCCACGCTCACCGCGCCGTGGGAACCGCTCCAAAGCCCACTCGAGGTGATCGACGACCCCCAGGTCAAGGCCAACGGATTCATCCGCGACCACGTGGTGGCGACGGGCGAGACAGCCAAGATCGTGGCCGCGCCGGTCCAGTTCGACGAGGAGGTGGTCAAAGCCGTGCGGGCCCCGGAACTGGGTGAGAACACCGAGGAGATCCTGCTCGAGCTGGGCTCGGACTGGGAAGAGATCGCCCGCCTGAAGGACCTCGGCGCCATCAACTGACGCCGATCGGGATCCAAGCGATGAGCGAGATGCCCCACGGCGAGGCGATGAGTTGGCTGGCGGCACGGGACCCCGATCGCCTCAGCGTCGTCTGCGGACGGCAGGCCGTCACCCGGATCCAGCTTGACCGACAAGCCAACGCCATGGCCAGGACCTACGCCCGCCTGGGTGTCGGGCACGCCCACCTGGTCGCCCTCATGGTTCCCAACAGCATCGAGTTTTACGTGGCCGCGTTGGCCGTCTGGAAACTGGGTGCGGTCCCGATGCCCGTCTCCGACCGTCTCCCCGACGCCGAACTGGAGCCCATCCTCGACCTGGCCCGGCCGGCGCTGGTCGTCGGCCTGGGCACCGATCGACCGGCCGCGGCCCGGTTCGTCTCGGTACCGGTGGGCTTCGCTCCCGACTCGGGCGCGGACGAATCGCCCCTACCGCCCGCGCGGGCCCGGTACGGGCGGGCGCTGACGTCGGGGGGGAGCACCGGCCGGCCCAAGGTGGTGGTGAGCCACGCCCAGGCCCTCATCGACCCGGAAAGCGAGACGATGGGCCTCGGTCCGGACAGCGTTCAGCTCGTTCCCGGCCCCCTGTTCCACAACGCACCGTTCATCACCTCGTGCCAGGGGCTCCTTCGGGGAGCCACCGTGGTGGTGATGACCCGGTTCGATCCGGCCAGGATGCTCGGGCTCATCGAGGACCACGGCGTGACCTGGGTGCAGATCGTGCCGACCATGCTGCAGCGGATCTGGCGCCTCCCCGACGAGGAGCGGCTGGGCCGAGACCTCTCCTCCCTCCGGGTCGTGTTCAGCACCGGAGGGCCGTTCCCGGCCTGGCTCAAGGCCGCCTGGGCCGCTTGTATAGGCGCCGACAAGCTCCTCGAGGCCTACGGCAGCTCGGAGATGTACGGCGGCAGCACGCTGGTCACCGGCGAGGAGGCGCTGCGCAAACCGGGCACGGTCGGTCGGCCCGCTACGTTCCGCCCCGGATCGTCGACGAGAACGGCCGCGAGGTGGGCGTCGGCCAGGTCGGGCTCATCTATTTCGAGCGGCCCAGGGAACCCAACTACCACTATCTCGGGGCCGAGTCCCAGATCGTCGACGGGTGGGAGACGCTCGGCGACATGGGCTACGTCGACGAGGACGGATACCTCTTCCTGGCCGATCGCCGGGTCGACCTGATCGTCAGCGGCGGTGAGAACGTGTACCCGGCTGAGGTCGAGTCCGCGCTCGACCAGCATCCCGACGTCCGCTCATCGGTGGTGATCGGGCTACCGGACGAAGACCTCGGCCAACGGGTCCACGCCATCGTCGACGTGGGGCGTCACGACGGGACACAGGGGGACGTCGATCGGCCCGGCCTGGTGGCCTTCCTGGCCGATCGCATCGTCCGCTATAAGATTCCCCGCACCTTCGAGCTGGTCAACGAGCCGCTCCGCACCGATGCCGGCAAGGTGCGCCGATCCCAGCTTCGAGACGAGCGGATCGCCTCCCCCGGGACCTAGCCGCGAGGCGATCGACGGTGAGACCAACGGGGCGGGGAGGCTGGATGGTTGTCAGGCCGAGGCGAGCTGGGGAATGACCTGCTCGCCGAACGCAGCCAGGGTGGTCGGAGCGGCGAAGTCGGTGAACCAGATGTAGAACCGCTCCACACCGCGATCAGCCAGGGCGTGGAGCTGCTCGACCAGCTCGGGGGCGGTGCCGAACATCACGGCGTCCCCGAAGCCGCCGAACCGCCGCCGGGCCAGGGCCTCCACCTCCGCCCGCTCCTTCTCGGAGGGGACGAAGCACACCATCTGCTGCAGCGATGTCCGGGCATTGCCCGTCGACGCCCGGAGCTCGTCGAGCCGGTAGAGGTTTCCGATCTGTAGGTTCCACCAGTCGGCATGACGAGCCACCAGGTCGAGCGTCTTCTTGCCCGTCCCACCGATGACGATCGGGATGCGACCGAGCGGGGCCGGTTGCTGCATGGCACCCCGCAGGCGATGGAACTCCCCGTCGAAGTCGACCGACTCCCCCGACCACAGGGCACGGAGCACCTGGAGGGTCTCGTCCAGCCGCCGGATGCGGGCGGCGGGCGTCTGCTCTTCGACGCCGAAGGTGTCGAACTCAGCAGGGACCGATCCCCAACCCATGCCGAGCTCGAACCGACCGCTGCTGGCCCGGTCGATCGACGCCACCTGCTTGGCCAGGACGGCGGGGTGCCGGAAGGCGTCGCACAGGACCAGGTGGCCCATGCGCAGGCGCTCCGTCCGCGCCGCCAGCCAGGTTGCCGTCACCAGTGCCTCGTGCATCGGCTGGGTCTCAGCCATCGGCGGGGCGAAGTGGTCCATGAAGGCCATGCCCTCGAAGCCGGCTGCTTCGGCGTTCTTGGCGTGGGCCTCGAGCTCCTCGAACGAGAGGCGCATCTGGGGCAGGTACAAATGGAATTCGCTCACGACTATTCTCTCCCGATCAACTATTCGAACCTGGCTCGCACCGCCGGGTTGGTGACGAAGACGGGCAGCTGGTCCCCGCCCGGTCCACCGAGGGTCATGCCCCCGTCGACGGCCAGGGTCTGTCCGGTGATGTAGCCACCCAGCTCCGAGAGCAGGAACAACGCGGCATCGGCGATGTCCTGCGGATCGCCGCGACGGCGCAATGGGATCGACTGGGCCGCGTCGGACAGGTCGCTCTGCCCGGCTCGGGGCGTCTTGACCGTCCCCGGCGCCACCAGGTTGACCCGGATGCCGTAAGGGGCCCACTCCAGGGCCATCGTGCGACTGAAGGACTCGAGACCGGCCTTGGACGCGCCGTAGGCGGCAAGCAGGGGCGCACCGCGCGCGGCCACAGACGAGACGTTGACGATGCTGCCCGTCTCTCCTGCGTCGATGAGGGAACGGGCCACGTCACGACACGTGATGACGGCGTAGCGAAGGTTTCGCGAAACGATCCGGTCGAAGGCGTCCATGTCGTAGTCAGCCGTTCGCCACCAGTCGTCGACCAGCGCACCCCCGACCACATTGACCAGGTGCCGAAACGGCCCCAACTCGGTCGCCGCAGCGGCGATGGCGGCACGCAGTGCGGTCTCGTCGGTGACGTCGGCCACCATGCCGATGGCTCGGCGCCCGAGAGCACGAACGCGGTCCTCGCTGTCCTTGGCGTGCTCGGCCACGTTGGTGATGACGGCCACGTCGGCGCCCGCCTCGGCCAGGGTGACGGCCATGGCTGTGCCGATGCCGCCACCGCCTCCCCCCACGACGAGGGCGTTCCGCCCGCTGAGATCAATCGACTTTCCCACCGACGTCCTCAGCGATCGCTGGGCTGGGCTTGGAACGGCGACCACGCCCCGGACGAGACGTGGTTCCCGGCGTCCACGTCGATGAGGACGCCGGTGATCGATCGTGCATCACCTGAGAGCAGAAAGGCCACGGCCGCCCCGATGTCGTCGGCCTCGGTGAGCCGGCCCAGCAGGAGGTGGCTGCCCGCGCCCGCGCCCTCGTCGTTCTCCCACATTGATTGCGTGGCCGTGGTCTTGGTCAGGCCGGGGCTGACCGCGTTGACCCGCACCCCTCGCCGACCCAGATCGTTGGCCAGGGTTCGGGTGAGCGCATTGAGCGCCGCCTTGGCCGCCGCATAGGCAGCCATCGAAGGGGTCGTCTTCTTCGGGGAGCCGCTCGAGATGTTGACGATGGCACCACCCCCGTCGTCACCAAGCCCGCGACGGACCGCCTCTTGGATGAGCGCCAGGGTGGGCCACGTGTTCAGGGACACGGTGTCGATGAACGCGGCGCGGTCCATGTCCAGCGCCGACCCCGGATGGGGCGCGCCGCCGACCGTGTTGGCCAACAGGTCGATTCGACCGAACTGCTCGAGCGCGGTGTCGACCAGCCGAGCCGGAGTGGCAGCATCGTCGGCCGAGCCGGGCACGGCCACAACCGAAAGCCCCTCGGATTGCAGGGCGCGCTCGGTGTCGCGGAGCTGGCCTTCGGACCGGGCATTGATCACCACCGACGCCCCTTCGAGGGCGAGGCGACGGGCCGAGGACCGACCGATTCCTGGATTGGTGGAGGCGCCGGTCACGATCGCAACCTTGCCCTCGAACCGTCGTCCGAACGTCGTCTCGTCCACTGATCCCCCCGGGTAGGCCGTGCACGTTCCTACATCAGGTGGGAACCTACACGCGATCCCGGGAAAGCATAAAAACGACCTGGTCGCCTTGGGTGGCTCGCGGACCTGGTGGCAAATGCGTCGCTCACCGCCCCACGCCGACCTCCGTCACGACGACTCGGATCGTCGCTTCAGTCCCTCGGCCTCCATCTGCGCGTAACGGCGAGTCACACCCGACGTGAACAGACCGACCAGCGAGGCCAGGAGGCCGGTCTGTCGAATGCTCAGTTCGGCGACCACCAGATCGTCCGGCGCTACCGAGAGCCGGTGATCGCCTACTGATGTCACGCCACCCGAGTTGGCCTGCCACGTGAATACCCGATAGGGCTCGATCTCGGTGACTTCCCACACCATCGCCGGAAGGCGCGGCTGCTTGATTCTGACTTTGACGCCTCGTTTCAGCTCGGATCCGCCAACGATGTCGAGGTGCTCCATCGACTCGGTCCACTCGGGCCATCGTTCAACGTCGGCCAGCACGGCCCAGACCTTCTCCAGTGGGGCGTTGATTTCGATCGAAGTCCGGTACTCCATGTGTGCATCCTCGATCCTCGGTTTTGGTTACCTGTTCGTTGACGCTTGTTCCTTGACCTTGAGCCCCGCCCGCGCTCCGTGTCGTAATTTCTTGAGCCCTGCCCGCGCTCCGTCTCGCCCTGCCGGGCTCTCGGCCGAAATTTAATTTGGGACGCTTATAGTACATGTACCACATATTGCAGAAATTGATACCAGGGGACAACGCGTGGGCCTCGCTCACGGCACGCATCGCCGCGTGGCGCGGTCGTATCAGCACATGACGACGCAGCCCGACCTCGTCCGGCGGACGACGTTTTCAGGCCCGGAGAAAAGGGGTAGAACACTTTCTTGTGCCCGCGCTTGAAAGGTGAACAATTGTGTTAACCCTCACTACCGATGCAGCCCAAGTGATTCAAGATCTTGTGGCCGATCATCCCGGAGCCGGACTTCGCATTTCCTCCAATCCGGTGGACACCGACCGGATCGAACTGGGTCTCGCTGTGACGGCGAATCCAGAGCCCACCGACCAGATCGTCGACGACCAAGGATCGCAAGTCTTCCTCGATCTTCAAGTGGCGCCACTGCTCGAGGACAGGACGCTTGATGTTGAGGTGTCCGACGACAGTGAGGTTGCATTCAAGCTGTTGCCATAGCTCCGGCGCGCGCTGACGCTGCGTGCCATCGCCGGCGGCTCTGATTCGGACAGCCGTTGGCCCGTTTGACTACTTCAAGTTTCCTTGAGGTTCATCTCGGTGAAGAGTAGATTCTCCGCATGGAGTCCGAGCCCGAGCTGACCATCGGTGCCTTGAGCGAGCGAGCCGGTGTCGCTGCCTCGGCTCTTCGCTTCTACGAGGCCGAGGGCTTGATTCATGCCACCCGCTCGGAGGGCGGGCAGCGTCGCTACACGCGGGACACCCTGCGACGGGTGTCGTTCATCAGGGTCGCCCAGCAGGTGGGCCTGCGCCTCGACGAGATCCGAGTGGCACTCGAGTCGTTGCCCGAGAACCGAACCCCGAACGCCAAGGACTGGGAACGGCTCTCCGCTTCTTGGCGCCCGCGCCTGGACGCACAGATCGCCCTGCTCGAACGGCTCCGGGACCGCCTCGGAAGTTGCATCGGTTGCGGCTGCCTCTCACTGCGGTTTTGCAAGCTTCTCAACCCCGACGATCGCGCCGGTGAACGCGGGCCCGGGCCCCGACACCTCATCGAAGGATGAACAGGATCACGCTGAGGTCAGTGCGGCCCAGTGCTGACGCAATGAGCTGACCAGCTCCTCGGACCGCTCGTCGGGGAAGAACAGCCGGCCACCCTCGATCTCGACGACGTCGGTCGCGCCCGGGATCAGGTCCTTCAGCCAGTAGGCCCACGAGAGCTCGAAGAACGTGTCAGCTGTGCCCCAGACGATGAGGGTCGGTACCTCGAGCCGCGACAGGTCTGGCTCCACCGAAAGGAGGTCCTCGGGTTGCAGCGAAACGAGCAGCTGCTCGAACTGGCGGGCCCGTTCCGGCGTACCGATCACCGGCAGGAGGAAGGAGCGAAGAACCTCAATAGGGAGTCTGGAGATGTCCTGATAACCGCTTCCGAATACTGTCTCGCGTGCCATGGGAAGGTCGGCCAGCATGTCGGCGGCCGCGGCAACGATGGCGCCTGCTTCGGCCAACTCGACGGTGGGCTTGAACGCCTCGGGCGGGATGTTGTCGTGGGTGTCGCAGTTGGTCAGGCACAACGAACGCAGATGCTGGGGGTGCCTCGCCGCGAACACCTGGGACACCGCGCCCCCGGTGTCGTGGGCGACCAGATCGAGCGGGCCCAGATCGGCCGACGTGCAGAACGCATCGAGTACTGCGGCCAACGAACCCAGGTGGAAGTCCTGGTTGGGAGCCGCCGGTGTGTGACCGTGCAGGGGGAGGTCCACGGCCACGCACCGGCGTTCTCCGGCCAGGGAACTGATTGCGTGGCGCCAAAACAACGCGTTCGTCCCCACGCCGTGGACGAACAGCGTCACTGGTCCTTCACCGACATCGAGGAAGCTGAGCGGGCCCCTCGGCGTCTCAACGGTGCGGCGGTGTGTCTCGAGCTCGGAAATGTTCATCTGCTCTCCTCCAGGTGAGAATGACCGGGATACACAGCCCGGGTTACGCCGGGCGGTACGATTGCCTATACCGACTATCGGTCTAAAGTAGTAGACCGATAGTCGGTTTGTCAAGGAGCGACTGCACCGCATGCAGGAACGGACCAATCAGAATGTGGCCAGGGGCGCGGCCACACGCGAGCACCTGATCGAGGTGGCCACCAAGCTGTTCGCCGAGCGCGGATACGAGGACACCTCGATCGAGAACGTCCTCGAGGAGGCGTCGGTGAGTCGCGGCTCCCTGTACCACCACTTCAAGAACAAGGAGTCCCTATTCGAAGCGGTGCTCGAGGCCATCGAGAACGATGTGGGTCTCCGGGTGATGGAGGCGGCCGCGGCCGTCACCGACCCGAAGGCGATCCTGCGATCGGGGGCACTGGCCTGGGTGCAACTGGCCGGGGACCCTGTCGTCCAACGCGTCCTCCTGATCGATGCCCCGGCAGTACTCGGGTGGGAACGGTGGCGAGCGCTCGAAGAACGGCACGCCCTCGGATTGATCAGAGACGTCCTCGGCGCCATCGCCGAGCAGGGCGACCTGGACGCACACCTGATCGACGTCTTCGCCCACGTCATTCTGGCTTCGATCAACGAGATCGCCCTCCTCGTCGCCCGCTCCGACCAACCCGACAGGGAAGCGGAGCTGAGTGCCGACGCCATCGACGAGGTCCTGTCCCGGCTGCTCGGGGCGACGGACACGTCATAGGACGACCGTTAATCACCCGTCGGCCGATTGACGGGGTGGAGCTCCCGAGCGCGCCGACCTGCGATCTGGTCCGCTAGCTCCGCGGCAGGTCCCGCCAGGCCATCTCCTTGTCCGTTCGCGGCTCGCCGGGAAGACCGAGCACCCGCTCTCCGAGGATGTTTCGCATCACCTCGGATGTGCCTCCCTCGATGGAGTTGGCCCGCGCCCGGAGGAACGCCTTGTGCACGTCGGGGGTCCCGAGCGCAATGTGGTCGGGCCGGATCTTCGGGTAGTCCGAGCCGTAGAGCATGCCCTCCGCACCCATCAGGTCCATGCACAGCTCGTAGATCTTCTGGTTGAGCTCGGCGAAGGCCAGCTTGGCCACCGAGCCCTCCGGACCGGGCGTTCCCACCCCTCGGGCGATCGACGCACGGAGGTTGGTCAGCCGGGCGGCCTCGTTGCTGGCCCACAGCCCCATCAAGCGGTCCCGGAGGGCGAGGGCCTGTGGCGATGTGGTTCCCGCCCACCGCTCTCGCCACAGTCGAACGGCGTCGCCGATCGGGCCGGCACCGCGAGGGGCGACATTTCCCCCGATGGAGACGCGCTCGTTCATGAGCGTGGTGACGGCCACCCGCCAGCCGTCTCCCTCGCCACCCAACCGGCCGGTATCGGGCACCCGGGCATCGGTGAAGAAGATCTCGTTGAATTCGGCCTCGCCGGTGATCTGATACAGGGGCCGGACCTCGACGCCGGGAGCATGCATGTCGACCAGGAACGCGGACATCCCTTGGTGCTTTGGCAGGTCTGGATCGGTCCGGGCCAGGAGCAACCCGAAGCTCGACAGATGGGCCACGGTCGTCCACACCTTTTGGCCGTTCAACACCCACTCGTCCCCGTCACGGACCGCTCGGGTGGCCAGGCTGGCCACGTCGGAGCCGGCCCCGGGCTCGCTGAACAGCTGGCACCAGATCTCCTCGCACGTGAACAGCGGTCGCAGGTAGCGGTCCTTCTGCTCCTCCGTGCCGTGGACGACCAACGTGGGCGCCACCATGCCGTAGCCGATGACATTGCCGATGGCCGCCGACGGTGCGCCGGCTGCCGCCAGCTGGCGGACGACCCGGCCGTGCAGCCCGGGGCTCAAACCCAGCCCCCCGTGGCCCACCGGAAAGTGCACCCAGGCCAGACCCCGGTCGAATTGTTCGCCCAGGAACGACGTCACCGGCACGCTGGCGGGCGGGACATCAGCCAGCAGCCGATCGACCAGCTCATCGACTTCGGCCTCGCCCTGCACATCGCTCCTCGCCACGTCTGTCGTCGTCACCGGCTCCTCCTCGGGTGGTTCCGGCCCTTGAGCTTAGGACGTACCTGGTGGAGACCCGGGCGGGTGCCTCCCCGTCAGCGCCGAGCCGGGCTGATCAGGGCGCCTCAGGTCAAAGGGCTACCATCGGCCGGACGGCGCACCTCGGAAGGCGCCGTCGACACCGAGGGGGACTCGTGGCTGAAGAAACCGTGACCCGGCCGTTGGCAGCGCAATTGCGGATCAATCGGCGCAGCATCCAGATCGCTCTGGGCGTTTTCTGGATCATCGCCGCCGGCCTGAAATTCCAACCGAAGATGTTCGGCACCAGCTTCGTGGCCATGATGATCAACCCTATGGCTGCGGGTCAGCCCGGGTTCATCGCCGCGTCGATCACCCATATCGGCAACTTCCTCTCCCACGAGGTGGCCATGTGGGTGACCGTGTTCGGCCTGATCGAGCTGGCCATCGGGGTGGGACTGCTGTTCAAGCGGACGGTCAAGGTGGCGCTGGTGCTCTCCTTCGCGTGGGCCATCGGCGTGTCCTGGTTCGGCGAGGGCTTCGGCATGGTGTTCACCGGGCACTCCTCGCCCCTCACCGGCGGCCCGGGCGCCGTGTTCCTCTATGCCGTCATCGGAGCGTTGGTCTGGCCATCCCCCGATCGCGACCCCGACGGGCGGCGGACGGGTGTGGCCTCGTCGGCGGCGGGACGCGGGCCGTTCGGGGCCACCGGTGCCCGGGCTGTATGGGCAGGGCTCTGGGTGTTCGAAGCGGTCTTGTGGATGTTCCCCTCGAACCGAATCCCCAATGCGATCCACGACCAGCTGACCGAGACGGCCGGCGGGCAGCCGGGATGGTACGGCCACTTCTTGAACTCGTTGGGTCACGCCTTTGTGGGGGCGGGCGCGCCGGTGGCGGTGATCCTGGCGGCCGCCTCGCTGATCATCGGGATCGGGCCCCTGGTGAGCCGCCGCGCCTCCGTGTTCATCGGCCTCGGCGCCGGTCTTGCCGTCCTCTATTGGGTGACAGGGGAGGCAGTCGGCCAGCTGTTGACCGGGATGGGTAGCGATCCGAGCAACGGCCCGTTGGTGGTGCTGTTGGGCCTGGCCATCTTGCCTACGGTCCCCGAGCCCGCCGATGCACCGGTGCCCGCTACGCGCCTCTTCTCGCGCCATCCCGCCTGGGCCACCCTGGGGGTGGTCGGCCTGGCCGTCGTCCCGGCCGCGGTAGCGGTGGTCCCCACTGTCCCCACCGCCACGGCGGTAGCGTCGGCCGCGTCCGGGGCGAAGACCAGCTCGTCGTCGTCGTCGTCCGGCTCGGGCTCCATGCCCGGCATGTCGGGGTCCGGATCGAACAGCTCGACCGCCGGCGGCTCGGCCACAAAGGGCTCGACACCGATGACGGGCATGGGATCAAGTTCGGACATGGCCGGTATGGCCGGCCTCGGCGTGACCGACCCGAACTGGAAATATACCGGCCCGCCCCTCTCGAGCGGGGAGCAGGCCCTGTTGACCTCGGTCGGCAACGCCACCGACGCTGGGCACGCCATGCAGACCCCCAACTGCACGACGGCTCCCACTGCGGCACAGACGCTCGGCGCGGTGCAGTACGTCCAGGCCACGACCTCAGCGGTGGCCAAGTACAAGGAGCTCAGCGCCGCCCTGGCCGACGGCTACGTACCCATCACCTCAACCGCGTACCCGGTCGTCCACTACCTGAAGGTGTCCAACATGCGCCCAGGTGACATGCTCGACCCCAATCACGTGGACTCCCTGGTCTACGCCACCACCCCCCAGGGACCGGTGTTGGTGGCGGCCATGTACCTGATGGCCGGCCCGGGCGCGGGCCCGATGCCCTACGGATGCCTGGTGCAGTGGCATGCCCACACCAACCTGTGCACGTCGACCACGACGCATCTGATCCAGGGATTCACCCCGTGCGCGCCGGGAACCGTCCACTACGGTCCGACGCCGATGATGACCCACGTCTGGCAGGTCCCGGTGGCCGGGGGACCCCTGGCCATCGACCCGTCCGACCTCCAAGTGGTCGAGGCGGCGGTGATGGCTCAACAAGAGGGCCTGGCCCCGATCACAACTCCGGGTGGGGCTCCGACGTATGACACCGGCTCATCGTCCCGGACGGTCGGGGTGTCCTGACCCCACTGGCTCGGTTCCCCTATGCGTATGGACAGAGCTCACACCGGCACACGATGATGCGGCGTGGGTAGGTTCCGGGCGACAGCGGCTGTTGTGGTCTCGGTGTCCCTTCTCGCCGCCTGCGGCCAGCCCAGCGGTCAATCGGGACGAACGGCTCCGACGACCTCGTCGCCATCGACCACGGCCCACGGTGGCGCCCCCACCTCGAGCACCACACCGCCCGACGCCGGCCAGTGGCTCACCTATCACCGCGACGCGGCTCGTTCCGGGCACGACCCGAGCGAACCGAGCGTCGCCACCGTGGAGCAACGGTGGCGAGCCCAGCTCGACGGCCAGGTCTACGCCGAGCCCTTGGTCGATGGGAACCAGGTGATCGCCGCCACCGAGAACGACACCGTGTACTCGCTCGACGCCGCCACCGGGAAGGTCAGCTGGTCGACCTCCGTCGGGACACCGGTCCCGGGAAGCGCACTGCCGTGCGGGAACGTCGACCCGTCCGGCATCACCGGCACCCCGGTCATCGACCCTGCCGACGGGGTGGTGTGGGTCGTCGCCTTCGTGAAGCCCGGCCTGCACCAACTGGTCGGAGTCAGCCTGTCGGACGGCCGCGTGCGGTCCCGCCAGACGATCGACCTTCCCGGTGTCGACGAGCTGGCCGAACAGCAGCGCAGCGCACTCATCCTCGAGGCTGGCAACGTCTACATCCCCTTCGGCGGGCTCTTCGGCGACTGCGGCAACTACCGGGGCTTCGTCGTGAGCTTTCCGACTTCGGGGTCGGGGGCCCAGACCACATTCGCCGTCCCCACCCCTCGCCAAGGGGCCATCTGGGCTCCACCCGGGGCAGCCGTCAACGCCAGCGGGACGCTCTTCGTCACGACCGGCAACGGCGCATCGACATCGACCCACGATGATGGCGATTCCGTCATCGCCCTCTCCCCAACCTTGCAGATACAAGGGACCTTCTCGCCATCGAACTGGGCTCAGCTCAACGCGGACGATCTCGATCTCGGTTCGGTCTCGCCGGCGCTGGTCGGCGACGACGTCTTCCAGATCGGCAAGCAGGGAGTGGGCTACCTGCTCGACGCGGCCAAGCTGGGCGGGGTCGGCGGGCAGCTCTACTCGGCCATGGTGTGCGCGCGCCAGGCGTTCGGTGGGACCGCGGTCGACGGCTCCCTGCTCGTGGTGCCCTGCCTGGATGGCCTGAGGGCGCTACAGGTGGACCCGGACCACACGTTCCACACCGTGTGGTCCCAACCCTCCGTCGTGGCTGCGGCCCCTGTCGTGGCCGCCGGCAGGGTGTGGGCGGTGACCCGGACCGGGCAGCTCGCCGAGCTGAACGAGCAGACCGGTGCGGTGATGTCGACCGAGCCGGTCGGGGCCTCGGCCACGTCGTTCCCCTCGCTGGCCGTGGCCGCCGGCATGCTCTACGCCCAGGGCGGCGCGTCCATCGTGGCCTTCGGCGGCATCTGATCCCCCTCCGAGGCCCTCGTCCGAATGTGGGCCCAGGTTCATCCCCTGGCAGATGCCTGGCGGCGCAGTTCCAAGAACTGGCGCTCGGCCGGGTTGGTGGCGATGGCCAGCGCGGCGCTGTAGGCATCGGACGCGTCGGCGGCGCGGCCGACCCGTTGGAGCAGGTCGGCACGGGTGGCGTGGAAGAGGTAGTAATGGCCCAGGTCGAGGCGGTCGACGACGGCGAGGCCCGCATTGGGCCCGTCGACCTCGGCGACGGCCACGGCCCGATTGAGCTCGACCAACGGCGTGGGCGCCAGGCCCATCAGCTGGTCGTAGAGCTGGAGGATCTGGACCCACTCGGTGTCCTCGGCGGTAGCTGCGTCACTGTGGACGGCGCTGATGGCCGCCTGGATCTGGTACGGGCCGGGCATGTTCCGGCGAAGAGAGGCGCGTACCAATGCCTGGCCCTCTCGGATGAGCGCCTGATCCCACAGGGTTCGGTCCTGGCTGGGCAGGACGACCAGCGAACCGTCGGGGGCCGTGCGGGCCGCGCTCCGCGAGTGGTTCAACAGCAACAGCGCCAGCAGCCCGAACACCTCCGGCTCGTCGGGCAGCAACTCGGCCAGCAGTCGTGCCAACCGGATCGCCTCGGTACAGAGGTCCTCGCGCACGAGGGCGTCGCCGCCGGTGGCCGCATAGCCCTCGTTGAAGATGAGATACACCACGGACAGGACTGCGCCGAGCCGCTCGGGGAGGTCGGAATCGTTGGGGATGCGATAGGGGATGCCCGCCGCTTTGATCTTCCCCTTCGCCCGGACCAGCCGCTGAGCCATGGTCGTCTCTGGTACCAGGAAGGCTCGGGCGATCTCGTGGGTCTGGAGCCCGCCCAGGAGGCGCAGGGTCAACGCCACCTGGGCGGGGTGAGCCAGGGCGGGATGACAGCAGGTGAAGATCAGCCGCAACCGATCGTCTTTCACCGGTCCCACCGGCTCGGGGGGCTCGTGCCGTTGGTGGAGTGGGGCGGCCTGGGCCTGGCGGTCCGGGCGTGAGGCCTCCCGTCGGAGCCGGTCGATGGCACCGTTCCGGGCCGTGGTGGTGATCCACGCCCCGGGGTTCGGCGGGACGCCTCGGTCGGGCCACCGGTCGATGGCCACCACGAACGCGTCCTGCACTGCCTCTTCGGCCAGGTCGATGTCGCCGAAGGATCGGATGAGGGCGGCCACCGTCCGGCCGTACTCGGCCCGGAAGTGCCGTTCGATCTCGCCGACGCCAACAGCCACCGGAGGGTCCTACTCCTCCGGCTCATCTTGAAACGGGCGCACCTCGACGGGGCCAGCGCAGGCCCTCGTGGCCTGGGCTGCCCAGGCCAGGGCGGCATCGAGGTCCTCGACCGAAATGACCCAGAACCCGCCCAGCTGCTCCTTGGTCTCGGCGAACGGGCCGTCGGTGGTGAGGATGTCACCGTCTCGGATCTGGACGACGGTCGCGGTGGTCGGCGGGTGGAGGCCACCGGCGAACACCCAGGCGCCCTCGGCCTGTAGCAGCTTGTTGAAGGCATCAACCCTCTCGTAGGCCCCCTGTATCACCTCGGGTGCGGGGGTCTCCTCGCCTTCGACCATGTGCACCGACAACAGGTACTGCTTCATGACGGATCTCCTCGCGACGGGGGCCGGCTCGGCACCGGCCCAACATTGTCACTACGAACGGGACGGAGCCGGATCGACACCCCGGCCCCGGAAATTTCCGGCAACTCGAGAGCATCAGCGCGATCTGTCGACTCGGGCTTGACACGTGACCAAAGAGTCACCTATCATGCACCTGTGGATGCAGTGTTCAAGGCCCTCGCCGATCCGACCCGGAGGAGTTTGCTCGACGAGCTCTTCGCCGAGGACGGGCAGACGTTGAGTTCGCTCGAGGAGCGCTTCGCGATGACTCGCTTCGGCGTGATGAAGCACCTCAAGCAGCTCGAGGAGGCGGGGCTGGTGGTCTCCAAGCGGCGCGGCCGCGAGAAGCTCCATTTCTTGAACCCGGTCCCGATCCGGCTCGTCCACGACCGGTGGGTGAGCAAGTACGCCGAGCCGTGGGCCGCTGCGCTCAGCGGCCTCAAGCACAGTCTGGAGAGTCCCATGGAGAAGGTTTTCGAGATCTATATCCGCACCACCCCCGAGCGCCTCTGGGAGGCGATCACCGACCCGGCGATCAGGAGCAAGTACAACTTCGGCGCCGGGATCACATCGGACTGGACACCGGGGTCGCACTTCGAGATGGGCCATCCCGAGGCCGGGGTGCTCCTCGGCAAGGGCGAGAACCTCGAGGTCGACCCGCCCCGCCGGCTGGTCCAGAGGATGACCGCCCTCTGGAACGACGCGGTAGAGAGCGAGGGCGCCACCCGGATCACCTGGGAGATCGAGCCCGTGGCCGACTCCTGCCGCCTTACCGTCACCCACGACGAGCTCCGCGAGGACGCAAACGACGAGCTCTACGGCGGCTGGCCGATGATCCTCTCCGGCCTCAAGACCTGGCTCGAGACCGGCGAGTTGCTGACCACGCCGGGATCCCTGATGTACGCCTGATGGACGGCTGAACGCGCTCGTGTGGCCTGGTCAGCTTGTTGGCCCGGTCAGGCGTTCGGCGCGGTCATCCTGGTGCCCTCATGCCGATTCGGCCGTCGACTTGAGGGCGGCCAGGGTGGCCGGGATCCCGTGGTGCGCAGCGTCGACGCGCAGTTGGATCTGGGCCTGGGCGTCCGCACCGAACCGCTCCTCGAACATGGCGATGCCGTCGGGAAGGAACTCCCAGGACTCGGTCACCTTCGTTCCCTCGGCGACCGGCTCGAACGTGTAGCCCCAGCGGGCAAACCTGCCACCGACGACCCAGGTGAACTCCCGGCCGGGCTCGGCCACCGCGACCTCGGATCGCGTCTCCCAGGTACGGTCGGGCAGTTCGTTGCGCCCGGTGAACCAGGCGCCCACCCGTGGCGTCTCGCCGTCGTCCCACCAACAGGCCCGGCAGACCGGGCTCCATTCGCCCATCCTCGTCACGTCCGAGACCATGTCGTAGAGGTCGTCGGCCGAGCAGGAAACGATGATCGACGCCGAGTGGTTGAGATTGTCCATGTCGGACAGTATTTCCGATGGCGGCAGCGGATGCGATGCAGGCTCGCCGGGCTCAGGGGCCGCCTGTGGGCCAGGGGCCGCCAAGCGGCCGGATACCGCCTACGGAGCCGGAAGGGCTGCCGGTGCCAGCCGTCTCGGTCTCCCGAAGTGGACGGTGACACCGTCTCGTCGCATGCTCCGCGCGAACCAGATCACCGAGAGGGCGATGGCGACGGCGGTCAGCGACACCGAGATGCCGCTGCGCTCCACGGCGAAGGCGCCCACTGACTCGGTCAGCAGGAGGAAGAGTACGACGGCACCGTTCAGGAACAAGACCGTTGCCCACAAAAACGACACGCGCACGAAGAAGCGGTGAACGGTCGGCCGGGCGAGCAATTCGGGGGTCAGGGGACAGAAGTCGTGGGTGAAGCGCTGGGTGAAGGGCCGGCCCAGGAGGGCCGAGCCCACCAGGGCGAGCGAGGCGAGGAATGTGCTCGCGGTCGGCTGGATGAAATACAGAAAGGCACTTCCGGTGACGAAGGAGATGAACGTCCGCAGCGTCAGGAGGGCCGTTCCCACTATCAGGAGCGTCGATACTCGCTGATGGCGCACGAGCCGGCGCCCCACGATCAGATAGGACCAGGCCAGGGCGCCGATCAACGCGCCGCGGAACCCGGCGAACAACAGCATGAGGTAGTAGGCGGCGAGAGGCGCCACAACGGCCTCCAACACAACGGGCATCGCGTGCCAGAGCACGTGCCGCGGGGAGGGGAGGTGCAGTACAGAGCCGGCGTGCCCGTCGGGGTGGTCTGAGAAGCTCAGCGCCCGCAGTGGCCGTCGGTGGCTACCGAGAGGGCTGATGGGGCATCGTACCCTCAAAATGCCCGGGCCGCCGGTCGGGAGGAGTGGTCGAGACGGACCGGCCGACCCCGTTCCGCTGCACTCCCAGTTCACCGGGGGTGCAGCGCCACGACGATCGGCCCGATGATTCCTGATGTGGTGGCGATCAGCGCCGGACGGCAAGCCAATCAACGCCCGATGGCTAGCCGATCAGCGAAGGAAGAACTCTCCCAGCACGGGGCCCAGGACGTCATCGGCCACCCCATGGGTCTGGCCGTCGAGCACACGGCGCTCGCTCCCCGGGATCGCCCGGGCGACGGCATCGACGGCCTCGCCGGCCCATCGGGCGCTGTCACCGCCGCTGAGGGCGAGGGTCGCCACCCCGATGGTGGCCAAGCGGTCGGCCGGGACGACCTGATCGCCACAGATGGCCAGGTCGTAGGGGAGGGTGTGGGCAATCGCCTCGAACCGCGACCACGTGGGTCCCACCTTCATCGCGGCCAGGACCTCCGGCGGCAACCCGGGCCCCTCGACCAGGAACAGCTCGGCCGCCTCGCTCCGCCGGCCGGAGGCGAGCAGCTCGCTCACGCGAGCGGCCAGGGTGGCGGATCGGGCTCGAGTGCCCTCGATGATGTACGGGGGCTCGTAGACCGCCAACTTCGTGACCGGGAGGCCCCGGGCGGTGGCTTCGAGTGCCAGCACGGCTCCCGACGAGTGCCCGTAGACAAAGGCGGAGCCACCGGCGACCCCGATGACCGACCCGAGGTCCTCGATCTCACGGCCGACGGCGTAGGGGGCGGTGTCGCCGCTCTCCCCGCGCCCCCGGCGATCGTAGGAGAACACGGTGAACTCGGGCGCCAGCTTGGCGGCCAAGGCGCTCGGCGTCGATCGATCCCAAAAGGCCCCGACGACCAGGACGAGCGGGGGTCCCTCTCCGTATCGGTCGATGGCGATTCCGGTGCCATCGGCCGATCGGGCTATCTCCACTCCGGTCCCCCGTTCAGCCCGCCCGCACGACCTCGACGTCGCCGCTCTGGGGAAGGGGCTGCTTGTACCACCGGGTCGGCGTGTCCTCGATGAAGGCGACCATGGTGTCCATGCCCATGAACCTGGGCTCGATCCTCGAGACGAGCACTTCTGCTCCTGACTCGAGCCGGACTCGGTCGCCCACTCGAACTTCCGACACCGGGATGCTCTTCCATGATTGAGTCATGGCACCATCCTGCCACTCGCTGCCCGCGATGTCCCTGGCGAGCGACGAGCTGCGGCCACCAGCCTCAGCTGAGCGGGGAATAGTCCGTGGCGGTGAGGAACACGGACTCGATCGCCGTCGTCAGCACGCCCTGCTCCTCGCTTTCGGCCTTGGCCCTTATCCACTCCGGGTCGGCCCGGAAGGCCGACCATGCTTCGTCGGCCTCGTGCCGGTCTTGGAAGGCAAGGAGGTAGACGAGGGTCTCGGCGGGCACTCCCTGGCCATCCTGGGGCGTCCAGAACCCGACCACAATCAACCCGTGCTTCTCGAACAGGGCACAGGTGTGGTCCCGGAATCGGGCCTGGAGAGCATCGAACTTGCCCGGGGCGGCGCGGTAGGTGCGGAGCTCGAAGACGCGGGAGGGAGGGGTCACGGACGCACATTAGACACCCCTGGACACTCGATCATTGGATGAGCGATTCGTCTCGGGGTTGGGCCTCACGCGGGAGTGCCTTCGACCGATGTCGCGTAGGCCTCGAGACGACCGGCGAGCTCCTTCGGGTGACTGAGCGCAGGCAGGTGGCCGCTGTCCATCTCGTCCGGCCTGATGCTCAAACGCTGTCGCACCACCCGGCGCAGGAACTCGGCCGGGAAGAAGCGGTCCTGCCGGCAGAGGAGGAACCGGGTGGGCACGTCCGGCCACGCCTCGAGCGGCCACGGCTTTTCGAACGGGGTACCGGACTGGACGACCTCATGGCCCATCGCCTGGGCGACGACCCCGGGTGGCACGTCATGGAAAAAGGTCACCATCGGGTCGAATTCGCCGTCGGTAGGTCGGCCATCACGTTCGTCGTTCTCTCGCTTGGCTTGTTCGTAGCCGGTGTTGGCCCACCAGTCCCCGGGCGACTCTCCGGGCCGCGGCACCATCGCCGCCACCAGGATCAACATGCCGACCGGTACACGGTCACAGACCAGTGGGGCGGTGAACCCGGCCAACGACTGGGCCACCACCACGAGGTCGGTCCGGCTGCCGATGGCGTCGACCACCGTGTCGGCGTACTCGGCGAGCCCGGCCGAGTCGTCCCCGGCGGGCAGGTCGGGCGTGACGACATCGAGGCCCCGAGCCTGCAGCTCGGGAGCGACCAAGTGCCAATACCAAGAGTCGGACCCAGCACCGTGGATCAATACGAAGGTCTTCAAACTCGCCGTTCCTCCTTTCATGCCCACAATTCTGACGTGACCAGCGGCTCGAAGTCATCGGGTGCCGTCGATCCCGAAGGCCGGCCTGGTCGAGTTCGACTGATGGTCGCCGGGCGGTCGGCCGCTGCTGGCACGGAGGCAAGGTCGCGCTCGGCGCAGAGACCGGTACCCTGGGCGACTCGTGGCTGTGCTCGTCGATCTGCAACAGGTAGCGGTACGCAGGGTGGACCGCGTGCTGTTCGACGGCCTGTCCCTCACCGTCTCCGATGGCGACCGGATCGGGGTGGTGGGCACCAACGGCACGGGCAAGTCGACGCTCTTGAAGATCATGGCCGGGGTGGACCGGCCCCAGGAGGGCCAGGTCCGTCGAGGCCGTGGCTCGCGTGTCGGTTTCCTCGAGCAAGTGCCCGAGTTGCCAGCCGGGACGGTGCGGTCGGCCATCGGGGACGGATGGGAGGCTGACGCCGCGCTCGACCGCCTGGGCATGGCATTGTCAGTCGACGAGGATGTGGCCGCGCTCTCCGGTGGCCAGGCCAAGCGGGTGGCGCTGGCTCGGGTACTGGCCCACCCGGCGGATCTCCTGATTCTGGACGAGCCCACCAACCACCTCGACCTGGGCGCCGTGGCCTGGCTCGAGCAACGCCTGCTCTCGTTCCGTGGCGGCCTGGTCCTGGTCACCCACGACCGGCATCTGCTCGACCGGGTCACCACCCGGATGCTCGAACTGGACCGGGGCCACTCGCACGTGCACGACGGGGGATACGGGTCGTACCTGGAAGCCAGGGCCGAGCGGGAGGAACGGGCCGCGTCGGCTGAGTTGACCCGCAGAAACCTGGCCCGCCGGGAGCTGGCCTGGCTCCGGCGCGGGGCGCAGGCCCGGTCGCGCAAACCGCAGGCGAGGGTCGACGCGGCGGTGCGGCTCATCGGGGGCCGACCCGACGCCCCGGTGCCGACGACCGAGCTCGATGTCGCCGGTGACACACCCCGACTGGGCGACAAGGTGATCGAGTGCATCGGCGTCGGGTTCCACTACGACGACGGGCCCACGGTGCTCGCCGACGTCGACCTCACCCTGGGTCGCCGCGAGCGGCTCGGCATCGTGGGGGCCAACGGGTCGGGCAAGTCCACCCTGGTCGATCTCCTGGCCGGACGGCGCCGCCCCACAACGGGACGGGTGGAGACCGGACCGACGGTGGTGGTGGGCTATTACGACCAGCGAGGTGCAGCGCTCGACCTGCAGGCGCGGGTGCAGGACCTGGTGGCCGGCCCGCACCGCTCCCCGGGCTCCTTGGCCGATGTCGAGCTGATGAAGCGCTTCTCGTTCTCCGGCGAGTTGCCCTTCGCCCGGGTCGGCACCTTGTCGGGTGGCGAGCGGCGGCGGCTACAGCTCTTGTTGGTGATCGCCGGCCGGCCCAACGTCCTGTTCCTCGACGAGCCGACCAACGACTTCGACCTCGATACGCTCCGGATCCTGGAGGACTTCGTCGAGGATTGGCCGGGAGCGCTGGTCGTGGTCAGCCACGACCGTACGTTCCTGGACCGGACCACCGACCGCCTGGTGGCGGTGGAGGACGGCGGCAGGGTGTCGGCCGTAGCGGGGGGCGTGGCCGGCTGGGTCGCCCGGGTCGGTCAGGGCGATGCCCGTCGAGCCGGGTCGCTCCCGTCCCCGTCGCGTCGTGAGCCGCGGACGACCAGGGCAACGGGGCCGGATGCGGGCGGCAATCCGGTCCCCGTCGGCCGCCTCCTGCGCGACGCGGAGAAGAACATGACCCGGTTGCAACGACAGCGCGACCGGGTGGCCGAGGCGGTGGCCGGCGCAGTCGACCACCGGGAGATGACCCGGCTGGGCATCGAGCTGGCCGAGGCCCAGGCGGCGCTGGACACAGCTGAGGAACAGTGGTTGACCCTGGCCGAGGCGGCCGAATCAAGAGGCTGAGGCACCCAGAGCACGGGGCGGGGGACCTGCGACCTATCAGCGGAACAGGACCTCGGAGACCGCCGTGCTCCAGGGACGTGTCAGCGAACGGAGCTCGGCGCAGCCCTCGTCTCCGAGCTTGGCGTAGGGCGCTGCGGCCAGCCGATCCGTCTCGTCCTCGATCTCCTGGCGCTGGACGGCTCCCCACTCGGTGAAGGTGGCCTCCCCGGTGTCGCCGGACAGCCAGCCCCGTCGGCGCAACGAGGCCTCGGCCGCTGCCCATTCCTCGTCCGACCAGCCGCGGGTGGAGCGGAGCAGGGCCAGGGGGACGTCGCCGCCGGCGCCATGGGTGATGAGGGCCTCGATCCCCGACAGCTCGTGGATGACGAGCAGGGCGATATGGCCGTCTCCCCTGAACTCGCGCAGGATCGACTGTGCCTGCCAGAGGGCGAGATGGGGCTGGTCCGGCCAGTCGAGCCGGGCGTGACCGGCACAGAGGGGGCGACCCTCGAGACGGGTGGTCGCATGGTCGGCCACGACCCGCGCCAGCTCGGCGGCGCGACCCATCGCATCGGATTCGACGAGGTCGTCGCCCAGGAGGCGACGGTAGGCCTTGTCGACCGCGCTCAACCGGGCGGTGATGAGGTCCTCGGGCGTGGCCGTCTCCCACGCACTCGGGATGGCCGCGTGGACCAGGTCGGGCTTGAAGTTGAAGAAGGTCGAGATCACGACCTCGGCCGACACCGCCCCCATGGGTGCGGCGCGAGAGGCGAAGTAGCCGTTGGTCCCGGTGATGCCGAGTGCTGCGTAGGCCTCGGCCGCTTCGGGTACGAAGTAGATCATCCCGTGGAGCGGCTCAACCGTCCGCCACGTCTTCCGGGCCAGGAGAGCCCCGGCGTCGCTACCCATGGATCCACCGCTCATTGATCTACCGCTTTCCGTCGTCGGGGCCGACCATGACTGGATCTTCCTCCAACCCGGTCGACGAGGGCCAGCGGGCTCAACCCATTGCGGTCCCCCGAGGTGGCCGGCAATCGCGGGAGGTCGGCCACGATCGCTGGACGTCAGCGATCCTTCCCGGGCTCGGGCTGGGAGTGCCCGAGCTGGTGCACCAGCTCGATGACGGCATCGGCCGCCGCCTCGGGGGCGGTCTGGGTGGTGTCGATACGCATCTCGGGATTGGCGGGAGGCTCGTAGGGAGAGTCGACCCCGGTGAAATTGAAGAGCTCCCCTCGCCGCGCCTTTTTGAACAGGCCCTTCGGATCGCGCGCTTCGGCCACGGCCAACGGGGTGTCAACGAAGACCTCGATGAACTCGCCCGGTCGGACGCAGCTCCGGGCGAAGTCGCGCTCGGCCCGGAACGGTGAGATGAACGAGGCGATAACGATCAGCCCGGCGTCGACCATAAGCCCGGCCACCTCGGCTGTACGCCGGATGTTCTCCACCCGGTCCGCGTCGGTGAACCCCAGGTCCTTGTTGAGGCCGTGGCGGACGTTGTCGCCGTCCAGGATGTAGGTGTGGCGTCCGAGCTTGTGCAGTTTGCGCTCGACGATGTTGGCGATGGTCGACTTCCCTGCCCCCGAGAACCCGGTGAGCCAGATGAGCACGGGGTGCTGTCCCTTGAGCGCCGAGCGCGCCCCCTTATCGACCTCGATGGCCTGCCAGTGGATGTTGGCCGACCGCCGCAGGGCGAAGTGGAGGAGCCCGGCGCCGACGGTGGCATTGTCGAAACGATCGATGAGGATGAAGCCACCCATCTCGCGGTTCTCGGTGTACGGATCGAAGGCGATGGCCCGATCGAGATTGATGTTGCCCACGCCGATGTCGTTGAGGTCGAGGGTGGCCGCCGCCGCGTGCTCCATGGTGTTCACGTTCACCTTGAACTTAGGATGGGCCAGGGTGGCACCCACGGTTCGGGTGCCGATCTTCAGCAGGTAGGGCCGGCCCGGAAGCATGGGCTGCTCGCTCATCCAGATGATGTGGGCTTCGAACTGATCCGCCACCTCGGGCGGATCGGCGTCGGCGGCCAGGACGTCGCCCCGGCTCACGTCGATCTCGTCGGTGAGCGTGAGGGTGACCGACTGGCTGGCCACCGCTTGGTCGGCGTCTTCGCCGCTGATGATGACCCGAGCGATCGAACTTCGCCGTCCCGAGGGGAGAACGCGGACCGGGTCGCCAGGGTGGACGGTGCCCCTCACCACCCGGCCACAGAAGCCCCGGAAGTCGTGATCGGGGCGGTTCACCCATTGGACCGGCATGCGGAACGGTCCCGTCTGGACGGGCTGGTCGATCTCGATCGTCTCCAGGTGGCCGATCAGAGTCGGGCCGTCGTACCAGGGCGTGTTCTTGCTCCGCTCGGTGATGTTGTCGCCTCGCAGCGCGGAGATGGGAATGGCGGTGATGTCGACAAGGCCGATCCCGGCGGCGAAGGATCGGTACTCGTCGCTGATGGTGCGGAATACGTCGTGCGAGTAGTCGCACAGATCGAGCTTGTTGATGGCCAGCACGACGTGCCTGATCCCCAAGAGGGACACCAGGTAGCTGTGGCGGCAGGTCTGGGTCAGCACGCCCCGGCGGGCGTCGATCAGGATCACGGCGAGGTCGGCGGTCGACGCGCCGGTCACCATGTTCCGCGTGTACTGCTCGTGGCCCGGCGTGTCGGCCACAATGAACTTGCGCCGCTCGGTGGAGAAGAACCGGTAGGCGACGTCGATGGTGATGCCCTGTTCCCGCTCGGCCGAGAGGCCGTCGACCAGGAGGGCAAAGTCGAGCTCACCGCCCTGGGTGCCGACGGACTTGGAGTCGGCCTCGAGGGCGGCCAGATGGTCCTCGAAGATCAGCTTCGACTCGTACAGCAACCGACCGATGAGCGTGCTCTTGCCGTCGTCGACGCTCCCGCACGTGATGAACCGGAGCATCGACTTGCGCTCGTGGGCGTCCAGATAGGCATCGATGTCGGCAATGGCGAGGTCACCGGGGGCATGGGCCATCAGAAGTACCCCTCTTGCTTCTTGCGCTCCATCGAGCCGCTCGAGTCGTGGTCGATCACCCGACCCTGGCGCTCCGACGTGGCCGTCAGCAGCATCTCCTGGATCACCTTGGCCAGGGTGTCCGCCTCGCTCTCGATCGCTCCCGTGAGGGGGTAGCAGCCCAGCGTGCGGAACCGCACGCTCTTCAGCATCGGCGACTCGCCCGGCTCGAGACGCATCCGGTCGTCGTCGACCATGATGAGCGTACCGTCCCGGTCGACTACCGGTCGGGTCGCAGCCAGGTAGAGGGGGACGATGGGGATCTGCTCTCGGTAGATGAACTGCCATACGTCCAGCTCGGTCCAGTTCGACAGTGGGAAGACCCGCATGGTCTCGCCGTTGTTCCGACGAACGTTGTAGAGATGCCACAGCTCCGGGCGCTGGAGCTTCGGGTCCCACCGGTGCTGGTCGGAGCGGAGGGAGAAAATTCGCTCCTTGGCCCGCGACTTCTCCTCGTCGCGCCGGGCGCCGCCGAATGCGGCATCGAATCCGTGGAGGTCCAGTGCCTGCTTGAGGCCCTGTGTCTTCCACATGTCGGTATGCAGGGCCGAGCCGTGGTCGAAGGGATTGATGCCACGGGTCACGCACTCCTGGTTGCGGTAGACGATGAGCTCGAGGTCGAGTTTGTCCACCAGCGCGTCGCGGAACTCGTACATGGCCTGGAATTTCCACGTGGTATCGACGTGGAGGAGTGGAAACGGCGGCTTGGCCGGGGCGAATGCCTTCATGGCCAGATGGAGCATGACCGAGCTGTCCTTGCCGATGGAGTAGAGCATCACCGGTCGTTCGCTCTCGGCCACGGCCTCCCGGATGATGTGGATCGTCTCGGCTTCGAGCTGCTCGAGGTGGGTCAGGTGACGCACGACGGCCTCACCCGAGCTCGGACAGCGCGGCGAGCGCCGCCGCGGCCAATGACGGGTGGCACACGAGCAAGTCGGGGAGCCACGGGTCTGGGAGGCCGTAGTGAAGGGGGGAGCCGTCGAGACGGCTGGCGTGCCACCCGCCGGCCAGCGCCACGGCCACCGGTGCGGCTGAGTCCCACTCGTACTGGCCCCCGGCGTGGACGTAGATCTCCGCCTCCCCCTGGATCACTGCCGCGATCTTTGCACCGGCCGAACCCATGGGGATGGTCATGGCGCCCAATCGATCGGCCATCTTCTCGGCGACGGCCGGCGGCCGGGAGCGGCTGACCACCAGCCGCGGCACGGCTGCTGCCGGCGTCATGGGCGGCGGCGCTGCGGTTCCGAGCACCACGCCCCGGGCCGGGAGCGCGATAGCACCGACAGCTGGGTCGCCCCCCATGGACAGCGCGACGTGGACCGCCCAGTCCTCCCGTCCCTCGCCGTACTCCCGGGAGCCATCGAGCGGGTCGACGACCCACAGGCGTTCGGCTCCTGGTGTGTCGCGTCCTTCCTCCGACCGGACAGGATCGTCGGGGAAGCGCAGGGCCAGCTGGGCCATGAGGTACTGGTGTGACCGGCGGTCACCCTCGTCGCTGAGAGCTCGCCCCGATCCGTTCGTGCCTGACCGGAGGGCCAGGAGGAGCTCCCCGGCATCGCGGGCGAGGTCGGCGGCGGCACCGTGCTCCACCTGCATGGTGAGAGCGTCGTCCGGTGGCTCGGTGGTCTTCACCCTTGCTCCTCGTCAGTGCGCCTGGGCAGGAGGTTAAGACGTGAGACTATATTAGATCATGTCTCAACCGGTCAAGCCGTGCGGTCAACCATAGGGCAGCGGTTCTCGGGCGGCGTCCTCGTCCGAGACCACTGGCGAACAACGAATACCAGGAACCACTCGTCTAATCTTCCCGGACAACAGTGATAGGCCGAGCCCGGTGCCAGGAACGGCCGTCGACGCCCGCGCAAGGAGCCCCATGTCCCAGCAGCCCCATAGCGGCGTCGACAGCGACGCGGTGCTAGATGCGGCAGCATCGTGCTATCTGCGTTTCGGGGTGGCCAAGACCACAGCCGCGGACATCGCCCGGGTGGTTGGGATCTCGCGGGCCACGCTCTACCGTCGGTTCGGCAGCCACGAGGCGATCTTCCTGGCCGTGCTGGCTCGTGAGTCAACGGCCATGGCGGCGGACGCCGAGGTGCACCTCGCCGGTGTAGACGACCCGGTCGAGCGAATCCTCGAGGGCATGATGTTCGCCATCGACGAGATCGGCCACCGACCGGTGCACGCCGCCGTGTTCGGCGGCGACTCGGCGGCCTGGGCGGCGACCCAGGCCATTCATGTCGAGGCACTCCGCCACATCGGCGAGGCCGGCGTCCGGCCGCTCCTGGCGCCGTCGCTGGCCGACGGGTCGGTGTCGGAGCAGGACATGTCCGATCTCATCGATTGGATCCTCCGCGTCCTCATCTCCTATGCCGCCGTGCCCGGCGACGGCGGGCGACAACCCGACGAGATCCGCCGCCAGCTGGCCGCGTGGTTCCTTCCCGCATTCGCAGACCGGGTCGGTGGCAGGAGTCCAGAGTCTGTGAGACACTGAACTACTAACGTCTTACGTATCATCAGGGGGAAGCATGAAGGCCCTGCAGGTGACAACACACGGTCGGCCGGGAGAGATCCTGGCGGTACGCACCATCGAGCGGCCCGAGCCTGGCCCGGGCGAGGTGCGGGTCGAGGTGAGCGCGGCATCCCTGAACTTCAACGACATCGACCGGTGCCGGGGGAAGCTGGTGTCGGTACCGACTCCACCGCCCTTCACCCTGGGCATGGATGTGTGCGGGATCGTCGATGCCGCAGGTGACGGCGCGAAGGCGTGGGTGGGCAAGCGGGTGGTCGCCATCACCAAGACGGCCCTGGGCGGCATCGCCGAGTACGCCATCGCTCCGGCCGTCTCGGTGTTCGACGCCCCCGAGCAATTCGACGATGCCGAGGCCACCGCCTTTCTGCTGACCTTCCAGACCTCGCACCTCGCCCTGTTTCGCCGGGGACGCCTGCGTGCCGGCGAGACCCTGGTGGTCCACTCGGCGGCCAGCGGGCTGGGGACGGCCGGGATCCAACTGGGCAAGGCCGTGGGTGCCCGGGTGATTGCCGTGGCCGGTGGACCCGAGAAGGCGGCACTGTGTGCCTCGCTCGGTGCCGACCTGGTCATCGACCACACGGCCGAGGACTTCGTCGAGTCCGTGCTGGCTGCCACCGGGGACGTCGGGGCCGACGTCGTCTACGACCTGGCCGGCGGCGACTTCGTCGAGCGCTCCTGGCGGTGCACGGCGCACGGCGGCCGCTATTTGGCCGTGGGCTTCGCCGACGATGCCGACAACGGCATGACCGGGCGGCCACTGCGGATGGCCTGCATCGGCAACATCGACATCGTGGGCGTCATGCTCGGCTGGTCGGAGGCGGTCGACCCGGGCATGCGACGGTTTGGCTTCAACCCCTTTGGCCGCACGGAGGGCGAAGAGACCCACGCCGACCTGCTGCGCATGGCGGCCGAGGGGAGCATCCGGCCCTTCGTCGGCCGGCGGGTGACCATGGACGAGGCCGGCGCTGCACTCGATGAGCACGAGGAGCGGCGTTCGCTGGGTCGTACCGTCGTCGAGGTGGCCCGTTGACTGACGTCAGCTACACGTGGCGCGACTCCGAATTGCGGAGCCCGCCCCTGCGCGCCCTCAATCAGGTGGGCTCGCGGCTGGCCCGATTGGGGGTGACCCTGCCGTCGTTGAAGCCGTCCTCGGTGGTGGCCGCAGCGGCGAAGGCGGCCGGCTCCGACGATCTCGGCAGCGACAGCTACCGCGAGCCCCTGGAGGTCTTCCTCCAGTCCTGTGAGACCGAAGCCGACCTGACCACGTTCGGCCGCCTTCTGATCTCCAAGCTGTCGAGCTCGGCCCTGGCCAACCGGATCGCCCTCCATCGATGGTCGGTGGAACACCCCGAGGTGCACGCCGAGCGCATCGAGAGCCCCTGGGTCATCGTCGGGCTGCCGCGCACCGGGACCAGCGTGCTGTCGATGCTGCTCGGGCTCGATCCCATGGCCCGACCCCTGCTCCAGTGGGAGGCGGCCCATCCCATCCCGCCGGCAACCCTGGAAGAGTCGGCCGAGGATCCTCGCATCGCCCAGACGGCCAAGGAGCTCGACGGGCTGATGAAGCTCAATCCCCCGCTCAAGGCCATGCACCCGTTCGGAGCCACCCTGGCCCAGGAATGCGTGACGTTGTTGATGTACGACATGCGCAGCCTGGCCCTCGAGATCCAGGCCCACGTGCCCACCTATGCCCGCTGGCTGGAGCGCGCCGATATGGCCCCGGCCTACGCCCAACACCGGCTGGCCCTCCAGACCCTCCAGTCGCGCCAGCCCACCGACCGTTGGATCCTCAAGACCCCGAACCACCTGTGGCACCTCGAGGCCCTACTCGCCGCCTATCCCGATGCCCGGATCATCTGGACCCATCGGGACCCGGGCCCGGTCGTCACCTCGCTGGCCAGTCTGGCCAATGCCGGGCAGCGGCCGCTGACCGAGCGGACCGACCCGCGTCCCGCCGCCGACGAGTGGAAACGCAAATGCGTCTTCGCCCTGGGGTCGGCGGTGACCTTCGACGAGAAGTCAGAAGACGGGTGGTGCCAACACCTCCACTACGACTCGCTCCTGGACGATCCGTTGGGAACGGTGCGGGATCTCTACCGCCAATTCGGGGCCGAGGTGAGCGATCTGCACGCCCGGCGCATGGAGGTCTTCCTGGCCTATCGGCCGAAGGACGCCTTTGGCCGCCATCACTACGACCCGGCCGACTTCGGTTGGACCTACGCTGGTCTGGCCGAGGAGTTTAAGGACTACACCGAGCGCTACCACGTCCGTAGCGAGATGCGTACCGATTGAGAGACTGTTTGTAGAGACACGACACTGCCACCCGGTGCGAAGCCGGGTGTCACAAAGGGGGGGACCCATGAGGTATTTCAGGAGCAGGATGACGACGGCCGGAATCGCTCTGGTCATGGGAGCGAGCGCGATCGGGGCCGGCACCGGCGGCTCCGTTCCCGCTTCGGCCGCGGCCCCGCCAACACCGGGCATCACGCCCACGACGGTGACCGTCGGCTCGATCAGTGACATCTCGGCGCCAGTTCCCGGCCTGTTCGAGGGGGCCAAGATCGGGACCGAGGCCTACTTCGCCTACATCAACAGCCAGGGCGGGGTCAACGGACGCAAGCTGGTGCTCGACGCCCGGGACAGTGCCTTCTCGTCGGGAACGATAGCCAACGCGACACAGAGCATCGCCAAGAACGAATTCGCCATCGTCGGAGGGTTCTCGCTGCTCGACAACGCCGAACAGCCGATCATCGACGCGAACAAGCTCCCCATCGTCACCGAGGTACTGAACCCGAGCCTGTACACGGATCCCAACCTGTACTCGGCCGCCCCGGCGGTCAACGGGGGGAACATCACCGGGCCCTACAAGTGGCTCAAGTCGAAGTACCCTGCCGCGATCAAGTCGGTGGGGATGATCGGCGACAACACCACCGCGTCGGTGTTGGCGGCCGAGAAGACCGATCGTGCCCTCACCGAGAGCCTGGGCTACAACTGGGTGTACTCCCGGGACGCCGGCTACACCGAGACCACGTTCCTGCCCGACATCATCAAGATGAAGAACGTGGGGGTGAAGTTGGTCTTCCTGCCCACCCAGACTGGGGCCTACCAGGCCACCATCGCCCAGGAGATGAAGCAGCAGAATCTCGACGCCCTGCTGCTGAGCGGGGCCAACGCCTATGAGAGCGACTTCAAGCCCGGTTCGGCCGGAAACGGCTACCTGTTCACGGGGACGACCGCGCTGTACCGGGGCGAGGATGCCAAAACGGTTCCGGCGGTGGCCCTCTTCGACAAGTGGGTCAAGAAGGTGGACCCCCAGACCCAGCTCGATGTGTACACCGTCGACGCCTGGATGAATGCCGAGCTGTTCGTCCAGGCCCTCAAGGCGGCCGGGCCCGATCCCACCCGGGGTAGCCTCGACGCCCAGCTGGACAAGGTCACGTCGTTCAACGCCGACGGCCTGGAGTCCACCCAGAACCCGGCCCACAAGATCCCCGGGCAGTGCTGGCTCGTCGCCCAGTACGAGAACGGGAAGTGGAGTCGGATCAGCCCGGATCCGAAGACCGGCTTCGTCTGCAATCCCAACGGGTTCTTCCCCGCCAGCTACAAGGGCATCTCCCGCTGATCTGATCGTTCTCCCGTACCGGGCTGGCCGGGGGCCGATCCCCCGGTCAGGTCAGGCTGGCCATGCGGGGCCAGGCCATGAGGCCTGAGTCAGGTCCAGCTCAGGCCAGGGCGACGCTCGGGCTCGGGCAGGCGGCCGGCGGGGTCGGCGGCTCGAAGGCCGGCAGGCTGATCGCCTTTCGGCGGGAAGTGAAATCGAGCGCGTCGGCCAGGTTCTTGGCATTGGCATCGCGGGCGGTCATCGGCTGCAACCCCCAGCGCCATTCGATCATGCGGAGTATGGAGCAGTGCTCGTAGGGGCCAGCCGTCTCGACCTTCTTGGGGGCGAACGGCCCCATGGCGATGGCGGGGACCCGGAACCCCAGTCGTGCATAGTCGGGGTGCGGTCCCGGGTTCGGGTTCACGTTGTTGTCCTTGACGACAGGCGGCGCCACGTGGTCGAAGAAGCCCCCGTGCTCGTCGAAGTTGAGGACGAACACCATACGGTCCCACTGCGGGCTGGCCTTGAGGGCATCATGGACGTCCCGGACATAGCCCTCACCCGCCTCGATGCTGCCATGGGGGTGATAGTCGTTCGACGTCCCGAGGAACTCTGACGCATCGGTGTAGTCGGGATCGATGAAGGTCACGTTGGGAAGCGTCCCCGCCTTGGCTTGAGCGAAGAACTGGTCCTTTGGGTAAGTGATCGAGTCGTAGCGCCTGGACGCGTAGAGCCCGGTCATCGGCTCACCCCACGTGTAGTAGCCGGCGGTCAGTCCGGCGTCACCGGTCCGGTCGAAGATGGCCACGTCGAGGTTGCTCGGACGCGGCCCATCAGCGCCCGGGAACACCCCGGTCTCGTCGACGTCGGTGGCCGCGCTCAACTGGTAGAAGCGGTTCGGATACGTGGCCCCCATCAACGAGCAGTGGTACCGGTCGAACAGGGTGTAGTTGCTGGCCAACGCGCCCAGGATCGGGACCTGTGCCTTGCCGTAGTACCCGATGGGGAAATGGTCCCCCGTGGTCTGGGTCTGAAGCCATCCGTTGCACTTGCCGTCGTTGTACTGCTTGGCCACCGAGACCCAGTCGTGAGCCGGGTCCTTGTCCCCGCAGGCCTGGGTGTTGCTCCCGAGCGCCGCGGTACGGGCCGGCTTCCCGTGGAGATCGGGATAGGTCAGCCCGGCCTGCTTGCCGTTCACTCCGGGCATCCAACCGAGCAGGTGGTCGAACGACCGGTTCTCCATCATCAAGACGACAACCGTGTCAAAGGGTGCCTGCCTCGGATCGCTGATCCCGCCCGTCTGCGTGGGCTTCTTCGCCTTGGCCGGGGTCCGGGTCGTCGCCCCGGCCGGTGACCCGATGCCACCGAAGGCAGCCAGTGCTGCGGCACCGGTCGCGGCCGTCAAGAACTGCCGACGTGTGATCTGCACCATGAATTCCCCCCCGGGATTGACGCCCCCAATGAGACAGTCACATCGTAGTGCCTACGGCATGGAATTCCCGGCGATCGGGTAGATCACCCCTGGGTGGAGGGGCCATTTCCCTGGTGAGGAAGATGACCGGGCCGGTCGGTGTTGGACAAGCAGAGAACGAGATCCTGAAGCGACGGATCGAAGACGTGAAGGAAGTAGCGACATGGAGCATGTCAGCACCGAACAGGGCAACCCACAGGACGTGACACACGAGGACCGGGAGCCGACTCCTGGAGACCTCCTTCGTTCGCTCCCCGCCGAGGCGGAGACCCGGGGTACCCGGTTCGTATCGGCCCAGGCCATGCAGGCCAGGCTGTTCTCCATCTACGACGCAGCGGCTGCGGCTGAGGACGCGCTGGCCATGGTCCAACAGCAGCTCACCCTGACTCTGAACCGCAGCTACTACGAGGCCGACGAGATCACGAGCATGGCCGAGGAGCTCGATGCGCTGCTCACCCTGGACGATGTGGACCTCTCCGAGGTCGACCCGAGCGAAGTGGGCCTAACCGAGGACGATCTCGTCTCCGAGGAGTAGCGCGGCCTAGTCGGCGCCCACCCTCTCTGGGGGGTTCGGCTACCCGGCCCCGAGGGTCTTGGCCAGCTTCTGGAGTTCGCCGGAGGAGTCCTCGGGGACGATGTACCCCTCTTCGTCCCGGACCTCGCTCCAGTGGTCACGCACGTCCTCGACGGTGAGATCGGGGTTGTAGTAGCCGGGAGTCAACCCGATGAAGAAGCGGGCCACAACTCCCCCCGCGGCCGAGTAGACCTCGCCGCTGACGTCGACATCGTCGGAGACCAGCCAGCAGACCAGCGGGGTGACGAGCTTCGGGTCGAGCTTCTGTCCCAGGTCGGCCCCGAGGATCTCTTCGGTCATGCGAGTGAACGCAACCGGGGCGATGGCGTTGGCCTTAATGTTGTACCGGCGGCCCTCGATGGCCAGGACGCGCGTGAGGCCGACCAAGCCCAGCTTGGCCGCTCCGTAGTTGGCCTGGCCGAAGTTGCCCAGGATGCCGGAGTTCGAAGAGGTGTTGACGATTCGGCCATAGCCCTTCTCGCGCATGTGGGCGTACACCGGTTGGGTCACGTTGAACGCGCCCCGGAGGTGTACGTCGAGCACAGCGGAGACCAGGTCCGGGGTCATGTTGTGGAACGACTTGTCTCGGAGGATGCCGGCGTTGTTGACCAGGATGTCGATGGATCCGAAGGCGTCGAGAGCCGCCTGGGCGATGGCCTGTCCGCCTTCGGTCGTGGCCACGCTGTTGCTGTCGGCCACGGCTTCGCCGCCGAGGTCCTCGATCTCCTTGGCTGTGGTGTGGGCCGGTCCCTCTCCCCCACCCTCTCCGTGGACCGATCCGCCCAGGTCGTTCACCACCACCCGTGCGCCGCGTCGCGCCAGTTCAAGGGCGTGCTCGCGGCCCAGTCCTCCTCCAGCGCCGGTGACGATCGCCACCTTTCCGTCGTACCCGATGTCTGCCATGACGCACCCTTCTCGAAGCTGTTGAACTCCGGCGGATGTTAGTGCGGTCCGAATGACCACCTCGGAGGCGTGGTCGCTACCCGGCAATCACGCCAGAATGGAGCCGTGAAGCCAGGCTGTCTCGCCGCGGTCGAGGTCGGACGCCTCTTCGACGTTCGCAGCGACGACCCTGTCGTCATCCAGGAGACCCACAACACGGTGGTCTGGCTCCGCCCCCACCCCGTCATCGCCAAAGTCGGGAGCTCGGCCGGCGGGGCCGAGCAACTGGTACGGGAACACGAGGTTGCATCTGCTCTGAGCACCCACGGTGCCCCAGTGGGCGGGCCCCTGGCCGCCTCCACGCCGCAATGGCATCCCGGCACCGGGCTCATGGTGACCCTCTGGGAACGGCTCGACCGCGACCTGTCGGCCCGGACGACCGGTCCAGACATCGGTCTGTCGATGCGTCAAGTCCACAAGTCCATGGAGGATCTGGACTTCCCGAGGTTGCCTGACTTCCGCCTGTGGTTGACGCAGGCCCGGGATGAACTGTCCGACGGCACACGGATGGCCGCGCTGGCGGCGGAGGACATCGAACTTCTCCGGGCGGCGTTCGATGCCCTGCTCCCGCGCCTCGAAGACCGGGTGTACCGGCGCCAGCCGCTCCACGGCGAGCCTCACGCCGGCAACTACCTGGTCACTCGTTCAGGGATCCGCTGGATCGACTTCGAAGGAGTCTGCCGGGGCCCGCTCGAATGGGATCTTGTCTTCCTGCCCGAGGACGCCAGGAAGGTATTCTCCGTCGTCGATCAGGAGCTCGTCTCCCTCCTCTCCATCTTGAACAGCGCTCGGGTCGCCACCTGGTGTTGGGTACAGGCCCGCCTTCCCGAGATGCGTCGACATGGCCGACACCACCTGAACCTGGTGAAGGCGAGCTGGCCGTACGAGGGAAGACCGAGGAAGGGGGGTTCGTGAGCACGGGCGTCCTCTCGGACGAGGACATAGACCGGTTCGTGGCCGACGGGTTCGTGCACCTCCGCCAGGTGGTCCCCGCTGCCGTCGTCACCGCCGGTCTCGACGTCATCTGGAGCGACCTCGGTCAACGCCCTGACGACCCCTCCTCGTGGACGAGACCGGTTATCCGCCTCCTCCCCTCCGACGCAGGGGCGTTTCAGGACGCATTCCACCGCTCTCGGCTCTGGGCCGCGTTCGACCAGCTCGTCGGCGTCGGGCGCTGGCTGCCCCGGTCGGACCTCGGACTCTTCGTGGTTCGCTTTCCACATCGTGACCACCCGGGAGACACAGGCTGGCACATCGACAGCAGCTATCCCCCGGACGAGGGTTTCACCGAGGACTTCAGCCAGTGGCGCGTGAACGTCGCCTCCCGTGACCGCGCCCTACTCCTGTTGTTCCTCTACTCCGATGTCGGAGCCGATGATGCTCCAACGCAGATCCGAGTCGGTTCCCACCTCGACGTACCTTCGGTCCTGTTTCCGGCCGGCATCGATGGCATGACCGGACTGCAGGCCTCGGAGCTCGCCGCCGACGTGTCGGGGTCACGACCCACCACCCTCGCCACTGGGCGCGCCGGGGACGTCTACCTCTGTCATCCATTCCTGGTCCACGCGGCCCAACCCGTACGGAGCGGGACACCACGTTGTATCGCCCAACCGCCGCTGGCTCCGCGGGAGCCCCTCGTACTCGAGCGGGCAGACGGTGCCTATTCGCCGGTTGAGACCGGAATTCGCAGGGGGTTGGGTGGCGCCCTCTGACGTACTCCCGGAGCTCCCGTCGGGTAAGGCGGACGTCGGTGTGAGGGCGGCCGAAGCCGGGTACCGGTGCAAGAGGACTCGACAACACGAGAGGAGCCGGCGATGGCGAGACGGGCTCGAGCAGTCAGGTTCGACGAGTACGGGGGCAGGGACGTCTTGCACGTCTCCGAGGTGGAGGTGGCCGCCCCTCCGCCCGGCGAAGTGCTGGTCGCTGTCAAGGCGGCCGGCACCAACCCGGGGGAGGCATCGATCCGCCAGGGCCTCCTCGCCGATCTCTTCCCGGCCACTTTCCCCTCGGGTGAGGGAACTGACCTGGCCGGCGTGGTGGCAGAGACCGGCGACGGAGTCGATGGGTTCACCCCCGGCGACGAGGTGCTGGGTTGGACCGATCGGCGGGCGAGCCAGGCCGAGTACGTCGCCGTTCCCGCCGCCCAACTCGTTCCCAAGCCTGCCTCCGTGGACTGGGAGGTGGCCGGATCACTCTTCGTCGCCGGCGTCACCGCCTACGCGGCCGTCCGGGCGATCGGAGCCGGTCCGGGCGACACGGTCGTGGTGTCGGCCGCCGCCGGTGGTGTCGGATCGATCACCGTGCAACTGCTCGAGGTACGGGGGGCCACGGTCATCGGGATCGCCTCGGAGGCCAATCATCCCTGGCTGTCATCGATCGGGGTGACACCCGTCGCCTATGGCCCCGGTCTGTTGGAGCGCATCCGGGCCGCTGCACCAACCGGTGTGGATGCGTTCATCGACACCTTCGGCGAGGACTACGTCAAGTTGGCCATCGACCTCGGGGTCAAGCCCGACCGGGTGGACACCATCATCGCCTTCGACGCAGCGCAGGTATACGGGGTCAAGATGGAAGGCAGCTCGACAGCCTCGAGCGCCGACGTGCTAACCGACATGGTCGACCTGGTGGCGTCGGGTCGGATCACCGTGCCGATCGCGGCCACCTACCCCCTCGAGCACGTGCGGGAGGCCTACGCCCAACTGGAGAAACGGCACACCAGGGGCAAGATCGTCCTCATCCCCTAGGACCCATGCCCGGGTACCGGCCCTCGTGGGGCTCGGCCAGCTCGAATCCGCTGAACTCGAAGGCGGGCGAGACGGTGCAGCCGACGAGGCTGAACGCACCCAGCGAGCGGGCCTCCTGCCAGTCCCTCGGCGGGACCACTATCTGGGGGACCTGACCGAGCTCGATCTCTGGCCCGAGACGGTGCACGGCATCAGACGATCGGGACGCACCGGGACCTCCGATCCGCAGCTCGATCGGTGCGCCGCGGTAGTGGTGCCAGATCTCCGTCGAGTCCACGCGGTGGCGCCGGGACACCTCACCGTCAGCCAACAGATAGAAGATGGCACTCCCGCTGGGGCGTTGACCGCCGTCGGCGCTCCCGCGCCAGGTCTCCCGGTACCACCCCCCCTCGGGATGAGGCTCGAGCCCGAGACGGTCTATCAATTCGGCGGCTCCGGTCACCGGCCGATCATGCCATCTTCGGGACGGGACACGCGGGCCGCCTCCGACGCAGCACGGCTTGTGCTCAACCCTTGGCAAACGTGTAGGTGGTCACGCTCTGCGAAGGCACCCGGACAACGCCACCGGCGCCGGTCACCGGGCGAGGGCGCGACACCGGAGCAAGATCCTTGGTGTCGCTCGTCTGGAAGGCTCCGGTGGCGCGGACCCTCGCACCGCCGGGCAGGACGAGACGGAGGCTGATCGGGGCGACCGCCGGCCCGTTGTCGTTCACGACGACCACGCTCCAGTTCCGTGGTCCTTCGAAGGCCAGCACGTCGGTCCCGGCGGGGACACCGGTCACGCCGTGGCGTACGGCGCCGGGTCTCACGTACCGGCTGAAGTTGCCAAGCACCGAGTAGCGCTTGGTCGGGTAGACGGCGTGGTTCCCGTCAGTGCGGTAGTTGGGGTCGTAGTACAGCAGGCCGTCGTTCCATCCCGAACCGTTGACGCTGGTTGCACAGGCCTTGTCGGCCACGGGGTCGCAGCCCAGCTGGCTCGAGAGTGCGGTCCACCAGTCGAATTGCGAGTCCCCGATCACGGCCACATCCTGGTTGATCGTGTCGGCCAGCCACATGCCGCTGGCCATGGTCGGGTCATACTGCTGGCCGAAGCCCACGACCGGTCCCGGCCCCTTTCCGTCATAACAGCAGATCTCGGTCATCCAGAGCGGCTTGTCGAAGCGAGAGGCGAGCGCGGACACGGGCGCGGCCTGCGCGTCGGTGGGAAAGTCGTAGGCGTGGTGGGCGAGCGCGGCCAGCCCCGGGGAGGTACCCGGTACCGACAGCCACTGAGGCACCTCCTGGAGGAACTGAAAGGCGGCGAGGCTCGACTCATCGGCGATCACCCGCGTGGCCGGCGCAGGTGCGGCCAGTGCCGTCCCCAGGTCCCGGACGACGGCGGCGCGCTGCCCGACGGGCACGGCCATGCCCTCCTGCCCGCACGTCCCGAAACTGTCGTCGGGCTCGTTCATGGGGCTGATGTCGGACAGGGTGATGCCGTCGGCGGCACGCAGGTGATGGGCGATCTGGGCCAGGTAGGCGGCATAGGCGCCCTCGTCGGCAGAAACGAGCTGGCCTCCACAGCTTCTGTGGTTGGTCGTCCACTCGGTGGGGGCGCTGTTGGCGAAGCCGACCAAGACGGGTACGCCGTGGCTGTGGGCCAACCGGAGGAAGCGCATGCCGGCCCCGTCGGCGGTCCAGTCATAGACCCCGGGGCTCCGCAAGACGGTCTGAGGCGCCCGGGCCGGATTGGTGACGCCGACCCCACCGCCGCCGATGTTGTACCGGCAGGTGCTGAGCGCAATTCCGGAGGGAGAGAAGAGCATGTTCCCGACCTTCTCCTGGGTGGCCTTGGGGAAGTTGATCAGGTCGTTGGGCCACCAGGCGCCCGATGCGCCAAAGCCGTCCATGGTCTGGGCGCTGACCCGGCTGACCGTCACGGTGGCGACGGCCCCGACCGGGCTTTCCCCAACCGGATTGGGGGATTGGCCCGAGGCAGCCGGGGCCGAGAGGGTGGCCGTGCTGCCGGCGGCCGCGATCACGACGACCAGCGTCGCGGCCCAGGATCGCGTCCTGACGCCCCTCCCCCGTTCGGACACTCAGCTCCCCCTCACCCTTCTGGCCCGATCGGCGCCGCGCTCGGGTCAGTGATTGGTGTAGCGGGCCGGTCGCTTCTCGCGGTAGGCACGCAGCTGTTCCTTGCCGTCGTCGGTGCCGAGTCCGAGCACCTGGGTCCGTGACTCGAGGTCGATGGCCGCCTCCAGGCTCGAGATCTCCAGGTTGGACCAGAGCGTCGCCTTCCCCATCCAGGTCCCGAGCGGTGTGTTCTCGATGATCCGGTCGGCCAAGGTCATGGCCGCATCCAAGAGGTCGCCGGCGGGAACGGTGGCCAGGACGAGCCCGATGGCCGCAGCCTCGTCGCCGTCGACCGGTCGACCGGTGAGCACGAGCTCGGCCGCCCTGGTGGCACCGACGATCCGCTGGAGCAGCCAGCTGAGGCCCATCTCGGCGCCCGACGCGCCGATCTTCACGAACGCGTCGAGGAAGAGGGCCGAGGTGGCGGCCAGCCGGAGGTCGGCCCCCAGGGCCAGGGCGAATCCGGCGCCTGCGGCGGGCCCGTTCACTGCTGCGATGATCGGCTGGGGTGTGGCCCGCATCCGGGGGACCAGTTGGGCCACGTACTTCTGCTGGTACATGTTCAAGTGGAAGTGGCCGACCTCGCCCGGGACCCAGTCCGGGGGTTGCCAGTCGCGCAGGTCGTCCCCGGCGCAGAATCCCCGGCCGGCCCCGGTCACCACGATGACCCGGCAGGACTCGTCGCGCCCGAGCGTCTCGAGGATCTCGTAGAGGTGGGTGAGCATCGCAGAGGTCAGCGCGTTGAGCCGCTCGGGGCGGTGCAACGTCACCAGGGCCACCCCCGGGGTCGTCCGGGCGATCAGGACATCGCGCTCACCGGCCGACGCACCTGCTGCGCTCGCATCTGTCACGTCGTTCTCCGCGTGCTCGGCCGACTCCTGTGGCCATCAGGCTACCGGGGCCCGGTGCGCGGGTGCCGGGGAAGTCGTAGGTTGGCGGGACCAGAGAGGCGCCGAGGAGGCCCATGGACGAGTCGGCTGCGAAGTTCGTCATCACCACCGAGGATCGGGATCGGGTCCGGATCCTGACCCTCGATCGCCCCGAGAAGCTGAACTCCTTCACCCCAGCGGGCTACGACTGCCTCTCCGAGTCGCTCGCCGCCGCCGGGGCAGACGACGGGGTGGCCGTGTGCGTGCTCACCGGCAGAGGCCGCGCCTTCTCGGCCGGGGTCGACCTCTCGGTGATGGGCCAGCCCGACGGTGCGGGCGAGCTCGGCCGCCATTTCGACCCGTTGCTCGAGCAGCTGGCCCGCTTCGCCAAGCCCCTCGTTGCCGCCGTGAACGGTGTGGCAGTCGGGTTCGGGGCGACGATCCTGCTCCACTGCGACGTCGTGGTCGTCGACGAGGGCGCCGAGATCCGGATGCCGTTCGTCTCGCTCGGGACCAGCGCGGAGGCGGCCAGCAGTTGGTTGCTGCCCCGGCGGGTCGGCATGCAACAAGCGAGCTGGATGATGCTCTCGGGAATCGGGCTCAGCGCCACCGACGCGGTGGCGAACGGGTTTGCCCTGGCCACGGCGTGCACCGGTGAGGCGCTCGACGACGCACTGGTGCTGGCCGAGCGGATGGCGGCGCACGCCACGCCGGCGCTGGTGGCCAACAAGCGCCTCTTGCGCCAGGGTTGGGCCGACGCCATCGCCGAGACATGGGAGCGCGAGCGGGCGACGATGTTGGACCTGGCCGGGCAGCTCGGGCCGATCGCGTGGAAGCAAAGGGGTTGACCAACATGAACGATTTCGACCATGTCAACGAACATGCCGACGAGTTCGACCATGTGGCCGTGGAGTACGACCGGATCGGCACCGAGTACCAGGAGTCGAAGCTGCTCCCCTTCCGCCTCCACGTGGAGGAGCACACCACCTTCGGGCTCCTGCCCGACCTGGACGGGCTCTCGGTCGTGGACCTGGCCTGCGGGGAGGGCATCTATGCCCGCAAGCTCGTTCGCCGGGGCGCAGCGCGTGTGGTCGGAGTGGACATCTCACCGGAGATGGTCGCCCTGGCCGCCCGGGCAGAGGAGAGCGAGCCTCTCGGCCTCGACTACGTCCGGGCCGACGTAGCCGCGGTCGAGTTGGGCGAACGGTTCGACGTCGCCTTTTGCTCATACCTGTTCAACTACGCGGTCAGCCGGGCCGAGCTCCGCAGCCTGGTCCGGAGTGTCGCTCGCCTCGTCCGGCCCGGCGGCCTGGTCGTCGGCTGCAATGACTATCCCGAGAACCCCCCGGACTGTTACGACCGGTACCGGCCGTACGGCTTCTTGAAGATCGGTGCCGATGATCGGCGCGAGGGAGCCACCATCACCTACCGGTTCTTCAACCCGGACGGCACCCACTTCGAGCTCGACAACTACTACCTGCCGACCGAGGCGTACCAGAGCGAGTTCGTGGCCGCCGGGTTCACCTCGTTCAAGTGGGTCCTGCCCAAAGTGTCCCCCGAAGGGCTGGCCACCTTTGATCCCGGCTTCTGGGACGTCTACCTCGAGACGCCCCCCATCGTGAGCTTCATCGCCAGAGCAGGAATGGCTTGAGAACGTCGGGAGCCGCTCGGTTGGGCGTGATCGTCCTGGCCGACACCCACCTCCGGGACAGCGACCCGCCTCGCCGCGACCTCCCCGGACCGGCCTGGGAGCTGATCCGGCAGTGCGACGTCGTTCTTCACGCCGGCGACGTCAACGAACCCGGCTTGTTGCGACGGCTAAACGAGGTGGCACCGACCCACGCCGTCCTCGGTAACAACGATCGCGCCCTTGTCGGCCACCTGCCCGAGACGCTGCAACTGGCCCTGGCTGGTGTCCGCGTGGCGATGGTCCACGACGGCGGGCGCCGAGCCGGGAGACCGAAACGCTTGCGGCGTCGGTTCCCGCAAGCCGACCTGGTCGTGTTCGGCCACAGCCATATTCCCTGCGACGAGGTGGGCATCGACGGACAGGTCCTCTTTAACCCCGGTTCACCCACCACCCGGCGATCACAACCCACGTGCACCCTCGGCCGGCTGGTCCTGGCCGAGGGGGCCATCATCGGGCGCAGCATCATCGCCCTCGACCGGTGAACCGAAGGCCGCCGGGCGCCCCACTGCCGATGCGAGTCGGCCGGCTATGCCAGTTGCTCGTTCACGGCCTGAGCCTCGATGTCCAGTCTCCGGATCACCCCGGGCACGATCCGCCTCTCGGCCATACGACCGATGCCCGGCACGGCCACCACCAACTCGCCGTCGAGGCTCCGGACACAGCCGCCGTTAGTGGGCGTCAGGGTGAACGTGCCGGCACCGTGTAGTTGCTTCGGGCTCTTCTCGGCCTCGAAGCGGAGGGAGCCGGAGCCTGCCGATCGGTCGACCCGAACCTCTTGGATCCACGAAAGGCGGTCCGAGCCGATCAGGCGTCGGGCGATCGGATCGATGCTCCCGACGAACTCGTACCGGAGCCGCACGATGGCGGCGGCGCCGTCCTGGCCTTGTTCGAGGACTTCGGGCTGTCCCAGGTCGGGAAGGGTGAGCTCGAGATAGAAGGCGGGATCGGACAGCAGCGCGGCGACGGCCTGCTCCGAGGCGCCAAAGGTGTGCTCGGTGTGGAAACGCACGGCCACATACTCCCACGGTCATCGCCGAATCCTCAGGCTCTGGCCTGGGACCGGTCGGCGTCAGGCCGGGTCGAAGAACGCACCACCGTCGGAACCGAGCCAACGGATCTATATGTTGGTGCAAGCGAAACCGAAGGGCTCCCTCCATGTCCACCCCACTTTCGATTCTCGACCTTGCACCCGTCCGCAAGGGCGAGACCATCAGCGACAGCTTCGCGGCGAGCGTTGCCCTGGCCCAGCGGGCCGAGCAATGGGGATACCGGCGCGTCTGGTACGCCGAGCATCACAACATGGCCAGCATTGCCTCGTCGGCCACCAGCGTGATCATCGCCCACGTGGCCGCTCACACCCGGGAGATTCGCCTCGGGGCCGGCGGCATCATGCTCCCGAACCACGCCCCCCTGACCATTGCCGAGCAATTCGGCACCCTCGAGGCCCTGCATCCGGGTCGCATCGACCTCGGACTCGGGCGCGCCCCGGGCTCGGACCAGAACACCATGTTCGCCCTCCGACGCAACGCGACCTCGGCCGATCGCTTCCCCGAGGACGTGCTCGAGCTCCAGGGCTACCTGACCGGTGCGACCAGGATCCCGGGCGTGAACGCGACGCCGGGCCGGGGCACAAACGTCCCGCTCTACATCCTCGGCTCGTCGATGTTCGGGGCCACACTGGCCGCAGCGCTCGGGCTCCCCTACGCCTTTGCCTCGCACTTCGCCCCCGATGCCCTGCAGCCCGCCGTCGCTGCCTACCGGCGCGAATTCCGCCCATCGGCACAGCTCGACCGGCCCTACGTCATCGCCGGAGTCAACGTGCTGGCCGCGGACACGAAGGCCGAGGCCGAGGAACAGTTCCTCCGAGCCAAGCGGAGCCGGGCGGTGTCCCTGTTGGGCCGGGGCCGGACCCTCACCGACGAGGAGGCGGACGCGCTGCTCGACTCGCCGGCCGGCCGGCACGTGCAGCAGATGGTGACGTATTCGGCGGTCGGGACACCGGCCGAGGTCAGTGACTACGTCGACGCCTTCGCCCGCCACGCCGACGCCGACGAGCTGATGGTCGCCCACCAGTCGCCGGATACGCAGGCCCGGCTGCGTTCGGTGGAGCTCTTGGCCGACTCCGTCGAGCCGGCTTCAACAGGCTGACGTCCGGCGCAGACGTGCGTGACCAAGGGACGATGAACTCGAGTGGCAGAGGAGCGCAGCGATGACGAGCACCGACCTACTGGTGGAGTCCTTCGAGAGGATCCGTGACGCCGTGTACCCCACGGTGAACGGGCTCTCGCCCGACGACCTAGCCTTCCGGCCCGAGGCCGAGTCGAACTCCATCGCCTGGTTGGTGTGGCACCTGACCCGTGTACAGGATGACCAGGTGGCGGGGCTCGACGGCAGCGAACAGGTGTGGACCAGAAGGGGTTGGGCGGAGCGGTTCGCTCTGCCCCTCGACCCCTCAGACACCGGCTACGGCCACGACCCTCAAACCGTGGCCCTGGTGACCGGCGATGCCGCCTCCCTACTCGGCTACTACGAGGACGCCCATGAGACGACCCTGGCCTTCGTGCGCTCACTCGATGAATCCGGTCTCTCCCGGGTGGTGGACCGCACCTGGGACCCACCGGCAACGGTGAGCATGCGGCTCGTGAACATCATCGTCGACGACCTCCAACACGTCGGTCAGGCCGCGTACGTCCGAGGGATCCTTCAGCGGCGCGTGCTCCGCTAGCCCGCACGCGCGATCCGGACCCACCACTACGAGCGACGGAGCCGGTACACGGTGAGCGGGGCGAAGACCAGGATGATCCCGGCCGTCCACACCAGGGACGGAACGAGGTACGCACCGACGGCATGACCCAGGAGCTGTTCGGCCCCGTGGCCTTCGGCCAGCAGGCGCACCGTGTTGGACATGTAGGTCAGCGGCTGGTGGTTGGCGAAGGCCTGCATCCATCCCGGCATGGTGCTCACCGGGACGTAGGCGCTGGAGACGAACGTCAGGGGGAAGACCAGGAAGGAGAGGCCCTGCGCGGCCTGCGGACTGCCGGCCAGCAGGCCCAACCCGATGAAGAGCCAGACGAAGGCGAAGCCGTAGAGCATGCACAGCCCGAACGCGGCAGCCGCCGCCGCCGCACCGTTGTGGACCCGAAAGCCGACCAGGACGCCGATGAACGTGGTGAAGGCGAGACTCCAGGTCAACAAGGCGGAGTCCGCAGCCACCCGCCCGGTGACGATGGAGATCAGCCGGATGGGCAGGCTGCGCAACCGGTCGAAGAGGCCGCCTTGGAGGTCTTCGGCGATGCCGGTCGCCGCGCCCATGCCCGAGAAGAGGACGCTGGTGACGACGAATCCGGGGATGACGAAGTCCACGTAGGACAGAGACCCGGTATGAGCGATCGCCCCCCCGAAGACGTAACGGAAGATGAGCAGGAACAGGGCCCCTTGTGCGGTGCCGGCGATGATCAACTGTGGTGAGCGGATGAACTTCCTCACCGTGCGGGCCGCCACCTCGTAGGAGGCCACGAGGAACGACGCTCCCTGGTTGTCGGCCGGCGACGCGGGGGGCGGCGAGCCGGGTGCTGGGGTGGGCTTGACGGTCGTGGGGAGGGGAATCGATACGGTCATGCGATGCGCTCCTTGGGCGTCGTGGTCTCGGTGGTATGGCCGGTCAGGGCGAGGAACACCTCGTCGAGGGTGGGGCGGCGGAGGGTGAGGTCCTCTACCGTGATGCCGGCCTGGTCCAGGGCACGGACCACGGTGGGCAGCAGCTGTGGCCCCCCGGGGGCGGCGACCGAGCAGCGGCGGGTGGCCCGATCGATGGTCGGCGGGTCCCCGTGGAGCCTGGACAGGACCAGGGCGGCCTGGTCCAGGCTGGAGAGGTCCCGGGTGTGCAGCTCGATCATGTCGGAGCCGGCACGGGTCTTCAGCTCGCCGGGGGTGCCCTGCGCGATGACCCGGCCCCCGTCGATGATGACGATGTAGGCGGCCAGTTGGTCGGCCTCGTCGAGGTACTGGGTGGTGAGCAGGATGTCGGTGCCGGCGTTGCCCAGTTCCCGGATCGCATCCCAGAGCTCGATGCGACTGCCCGGATCCAAGCCGGTGGTCGGCTCGTCCAAGAGGAGCAACCGCGGCCTCCCGACCAGGCTGGCCCCGAGGTCGAGGCGGCGGCGCATCCCGCCCGAATACGTCCTGGCCTGGCGGTCAGCGGCCTCGGTGAGGCCCACCACCTCGAGTATCCGACCGGTGCTCGACCGCGCCGCCTTCATGCTCTGTCCGTAGAGACGGGCCACCATGGTCAGGTTCTCCCGACCGGTCATCATCACCTCCACGGCCGCTGACTGGCCGGCCAGGCCGATGAGACGCCGGACGGCCATGGACTGGTGCAGCACGTCGTGACCGAGCACGCGCAGCGACCCCGCTTCGGGCCGTAGCAAGGTGGCCACGGTACGGATGAACGTTGTCTTGCCGGCGCCGTTGGGACCGAGGATGGCCACCACCTGTCCGGAGGGAACGGTGAGGCTCAGCTGGTCGAGCGCCTTGATCTTCCCGAACTGCTTGCAGAGACCGTCGGCCTCGATGAGGGTGTGCATGGGCGTGCTCCTTCACGGATTGAGTTGCAGTGAGGGTGTGGAGCCCGATCCGCGGAGGTCGCCTAGGCTGTGGGTGCTGCCCCGGGCGAAGGTCCTCCGTGGATCGATCTCGTGGTTGTGCGGATTCGGCGTCGCGTGGGCCAACACGCGGCGCCGAACCGTTATGAGAGGTCGAAGTTGAACACCACCCCCTCCAAGGGGTTGGGCCCGTCGGCGTGGAAAGCCCTCCACATCTCGAGGCCTTCGAGGTCTCCCGATTCGATCTCTTTGACCAGCCCGTTGACGAAATGCAGCTCGGCCTCCATCTGCTGTTCCTCGTATTCGGACTCCAGTCCGAAGAGCCGGGGCAGGCCGGCCTCGTTGGCGATGCGCATCCCCCCGCGCACCTGGGCCAGCTTGAACGTGAGCACTTCGGCTCGCGTCCGCAGGGCCCGAAGGGCGTCGTCCGGCGTGAGGGCGGCGAGGAAGGACAGGCCGGCCATGAACTTGGGGTACTCCTTCTCCGGCACCCCGATGAGCTCTGTCATCCAGTCGATCATCTCCCGGGCACCCTCGTCGGTGATCTCGTAGACCGTCCGTTCCGGGCGTTTGCCTTCCCGGACCGTCTCCCGGGCGGTGACGAGGCCCCGCTTCTCCAACGATTCGACCACCGCGTAGAGCGAGCCGTAGTTGAGGCGGACACTGTCCTGCTTGGCCCGGGTCCGGAGGGTCTGCGCCACCTCATAGGGGTGCATCGGGCGCTCGTACAACGTGACCAGCACGGCCAGAGCGAGCGGGTTGGATCGGGCTCGTCGAGGCATCTTGGACATACTATTCTAGTTAGAGTGATTTGTAAAGAACATTCTAGGTGTTCTTCACCCAGTGGCCGGCGTTCGGGGTCAGGGGTGCGGGTTCCGGGCCTCGGCGGCCAGGCCGCCGAGGCGGTCGATGGTGGCGTAGAAGCCGGCCATGGTGCCCTCGATGATCTCGCCGACGGGGACCACCGAGTCGACCAGGCCGGCGACCTGGCCGCCGAATGCGAAG
>DATDHU010000070.1:0-23121 GCA_036521415.1 Acidimicrobiales bacterium | reverse complement strand
GTCCCGTCGGCCCGGGTGATGAACTGGGGGGCGAGGTCCACGTACTTGGCCGGCAACCGGTCCTCGAAGACATTGGGCGGCTCGACGACATGGTCATCGACGCTCACAAGGATCAGGTCATCAACGTCCATCGGGGACCCCCTTTGCGATCGCACGCAGCCAAAAAAACTCGGTCGGCCCGGCTGTACGTGGCTATATTCACGTAACGTAGCACAGCCGTTCTCGGTGCTACCTGCCGGGTCGACTGGCGAAATGAGGAGCGGCGGGTCGACGGCGATCAGGCCGTTGAGAAACACGCCGTTGAGGAATGCATTGCAGTACCGTCCGGATGGGCAGGGGGATCGACGAACATGAACACGCGGGAGGCCGGCGAAGAGGGCGGGGACGCGGGCAGCGGAGCCAGGATCCTTGACGGCGTCCGGGTCGTCGATTGCTCGGAAGGCATCGCCGGTCCGGTGGCCGCCATGATGTTGGCCGAGGCGGGCGCCGATGTGATCAAGGTGGAGCCACCCGACGGGGACCGCTCGAGGGCGTCCGAGGGCTTCCTTACCTGGAACCGGTCCAAGCGCAGCGTCGTCCTCGACCTCCGCGCCGAGAACGGGCGGGACCAGCTCGATCACCTCCTTGCCGGGGCCGACGTCCTCATCCACGGCTTCGGGCCGACCACCGCCGGCGAACTGGGGCTGACTGACGACGAGCTCGCCGCCCGCCATCCCCAACTGGTCACCTGTGCCGTCCTGGGATGGCCCGCCGGTCACCCCAGCGCCGACGGCCCCATCGACGATCTCTTGGTCACCGCCCGGCTCGGGTTGTGCGACGAACAGCGCGGCCATCGGGACGGCCCGGTGTTCCTCCGGTTCCCGTTCGGCAGTTGGTGCGCGGTCTACCTTTCGACCATCGGGGTGTTGGCCCGGCTGATCCAACGGCAGCGCGGCGGGGCCGGCGGCGGGCCCGCCCACACCAGCATCGCCCAGGGTGCGCTGGTTCCGACCATGATGCACTGGGCCAGGGCCGAGACGCCCGGTCCCATGTTCGCCTTCGGGCTGCCCAAGGACCTGCAGCCATCGCTGTTCGAGTGCGCCGACGGCGTGTGGGTGCACCTCATGCGCTGTGCCGACACCGACTCGCCCCTCATGGTCCGAGCGCTGGCCGACCTTGGTGACGACGGGGTGGCCGAGGCTAACGCCGCCTTCACCGGGCTCAACACTCCGGGCTACCCGAACTTCGGCGCCAACCAGGTGGCCTTCCGCACCCACCCTAGCCAGCAGTGGTTGGACGACTTCTGGGCCCACGACATCCCCGCCCAGGCGGCTGCGCCCTACGGCGCCATCCTGGGCGACGAGCAGGCTCGGCGGAACGGGTACGTGACCGAGGTGGTCGACCCCGGGCGGGGTCGCATCGTCCAGGCCGGGACGCCCTTCTCGACCGTCCCTCCCTCGCGTGTGACGCGGCCCGCGCCTGCACTGGGCGAGCACACCGAGGAGGTCCTCGACGCCGCCCCGGCGTGGCTGACCGACTCAGCCGCAGCGTGGCCGATCGACGGGGCCGACCCATCCGACCCATCCGCTTCCGAGCCGGTGCGCTCGCCCCTCCAGGGGCTGAAGGTGCTCGACTTCGGGAACTTCCTGGCCGGCCCGCTCGGTCCCATGCTGCTCGCCGACCTCGGCGCCGACGTGGTCAAGGTCGAAGCGGCGACCGGGGACCAGATGCGACCCGTCCAGCGCGTGTTCGCCTCCTGTCAGCGCGGTAAGCGGGGCGTGGCCTTGGACCTCAAGTCGCCGGCCGCCCGTCCGGCCCTCGAGGCCCTGGTCCGTTGGGCCGACGTGGTCCACCACAACCTGCGCATGCCCGCCGCCCGCCGCCTCGGGCTCGACTACGACTCGATGCGGGCCATCAATCCAGAAGTCGTCTACTGCCACGCCAGTTCCTACGGGCCCGAGGGCGAACGGGCCGACTGGCCCGGGTACGACCAGCTGTTCCAGGCCGCCGCCGGCTGGGAGGTGCTCGGTGGCGGCGAGGGGAACGATCCGATGTGGTTCCGATTCGGGTTCATGGATCACCTCTGTGCCATGGCCTCGGTCGTGGCCACGCTCCTGGCCGTGTGGCACCGGGACCGGACCGGGCGCGGCCAGCGGGTGACTGGCTCGCTCCTCGGAGGCGGCGTGCTGACCAACAGCGAGACCTTCCTCAAAGATGGCGACCTGGCCGTGTCGGCGGCACCACTCGACCACGAGCAGATGGGACTTTCACCCGGCTACCGGCTCTACCCCTTGGCCGACGGGTGGATTGCCCTCTGTGCCCGAGACGACGCCGAGCTCGCCGCCGCCTGCTCGGCGCTCGGCGCTGCGGGGCCCGATGACATCGGGGCCCGTCTGGCCGGGCTGCAGCGCGAGGACGCCCTGCGGGACCTCGGAGCCCACGGCGTGCCCTGCGAGCCGGTCGGACTCGATCAGGGCGAGCCCTTTCTCGACGACGAGTTGTACCGGGCGTTGGGGCTCGTCATTTCGTACCCCCACGCCGAGTGGGGCCGGCTCGAGCAGGTCGGCGCCCTCTGGAGCCTGGGAGACCTCCAGGTCAGTCTCGATCGGGCCCCGCCGGCGCTGGGCCAGCACACCCGGGAGGTCCTCTCCGAGGTGGGCCTGGACGGGGCGCACATCGCCGAGCTGCTCTCCCAGTCCGTAGCCGTCGAGACGATCAAAGGGGATCGATGACCGAAGCCGCCACGCCGTTCCGCATACTGCCCGCGCTCACCGACCGGAACCGCCACTTCTGGCAGGGGGGACGGGACGGGAATCTCATCTTCCTCCGGTGTCAGGACTGTGGCTACTACCTGCACCCACCAACCCCGATCTGTCCGCGGGACCGCTCGAAGGACCTGGCCCCCGAACCGGTGAGCGGCCGGGCCGTGATGGCCAGCTACACGGTCAACCACCATCCCTGGCTACCCGGTGTCGAGCTGCCCTACGTCATCGGCGTCGTCGAGATCGTCGAACAGGCCGAGCTCCGCTTGACCACGAACATCGTCAACTGCGCTCCCGACATGGTGCACATCGGGATGGATGTGCAGGTCGTCTTCGAGCACCATGAGGATCCCAACGGCGACGTGTGGTTGCCGCTCTTCGAGCCGATCGGAGGTACGGGTGTCACCCAGTGATGACCTGATCGAGAAACGCTGTGTCATCTCGGGCCTGGGCCAGTCGGAGATCGGGAGACGCTTGGGGCGGGACCCCCTCGAGCTCACCTTGGACGCCTGCCTGGCTGCCGTCGACGACGCCGGGCTCACCCTGGCCGACATCGATGGACTGTCGACCTACCCGGGGGGCATGGGGGTGCCCAGGGGCTTCACCGGGGCCAGTGCCATCGAGGCCATCGACGCCCTCCGGCTCGAGGTGAACTGGTACGACGGCGGAGTCGAGACCTCGGGGCAGTTGGGGTCGGTCATGAAGGCCTGCATGGCCGTCGGCGCCGGCATGGCCAACCACGTGGTGTGCTTCCGCTCGGTCTGGGAGGGCAGCGCCCAAGGAGGCGGTGGTCGGGCCAGCATCGGCGTGGGCGGTGACGGAGGCGGCGGGAAGTACTACGCGTCGGGGTTCCAGGAGTGGACGCTGCCATTCGGCTCGTCCTCGGCGGCGTCGTGGGTGGCCACGTTCGCCCAGGCCCACATGGACCGGTACGGCACCACCCCCGAACAGCTGGCTCAGATCGCGTTGAACGCCCGGCGGAACGCGGCCCTGAACCCGAACGCCATCTACCGCGATCCCATGTCGCTCGACGACTACTTCAATTCCCGGATGATCACCACACCGTTGCGTCTGTTCGATTGCGACGTCCCGTGCGACGGCGCCACCGCGGTGATCGTCTCCCGGCGGGAGCGAGCCGTCGACCTTCCCCAGGCACCGGTCTACGTCGAGGCAATGGGCGCGGCCATGCACGACCGGCCCAGCTGGGATCAGCTCCACGACCTCACCCGCACGGTCGGGGCCGATGCCGCCACCCAGATGTGGTCCCGGACCTCCTTGACCCCGGCCGACGTCGACATCGCCGAGCTCTACGACGGGTTCAGCTACCTGACCATGCTGTGGCTGGAGGCCCTCCAGCTCTGCCCGGTCGGCGAGAGCGGGCCGTTCGTCGAGGGTGGTCAGCGCATCGCCCGCGACGGTCCCCTGCCCCTCAACACCAACGGGGGCCAGTTGTCGGGCGGCCGGCTGCACGGGTACGGGTTCCTCCACGAGGCCTGCCTCCAGCTACGAGGTGAGGCCGGCGAGCGCCAGGTCGCCTCGAAGCCCGACGTGGCCGCGGTGGCCGCCGGCGGGGGCAACACGTGTGGCTGCCTGCTGCTCACCTCCATCGCTTGACCGGACGCCCCCGCTCCTGGCCGGGAACGAGTTCCGAGGCGCGCCGGTGAGGCTGCGGGCCACCCACCGACAGGTGGGCAGTTCGCGCTATCTGGAGCCCGGCGGGGCCTGGGATGTGCCCGCGCTCGACCGGCTGGCCGCCGACCACCCCGTGGCCCGGGGCACGGCGGTGGCCGACTCCTTCTCCCGGCTGGGCGCCCCGACCCTCTCAGCTTCGGTTGCCGCCCTGGCCGGCGGGCTGCGCGCCGCCGGCGTGGTCAAGGGTGACGCCGTGGCCTGGCAGCTCCCCAACTGCACCGAGGCGCTGCTGCTCTACCGCGCCTGTTGGCGGCTGGGCGCCGTCGCCGTGCCCGTCCACCACCAGCTGGGGGCGGCGGAAACAGCCAGGCTGGTGGACATGGTCGATCCCAGGGTCGCCCTGTCCCGACCCGGCCTGCCCCTCCATGATCGCCCCGGCGCCCGCACCGCTCGCGGCGGGGACGGCGGCTGGGAGGCGATGGTGGCGTCGGCGCCCGTGCACCGGACCCCTGCCCGCGGGTCCGATCTGGCCGTCGCCCTCTTCACCTCGGGGTCGACGGGCGAGCCCAAAGCCGTCCTCCACACCCACCGGGGCCTCTCCTACAAGGCCACCACCATGGTCACGGCCCACGGCCTGCATCGCTCCGACGTCGTCTTGATGCCCGCACCCCTGTCCCACATCGCCGGGCTGCTCAGCGGGGTGCTGATCCCGGCGGCGGTGGGCATGCGGACCGTGCTGATGGAGCGCTGGGATGCCGACCGAGCCGTCGGGCTGGTCCGGGACGAGAGGATCACGTTCATGATCGGCCCACCGACGTTCTTCTCCGGTATGGCCGGCGCGCCGAGCTTCACCGGGCGCGCCGTACGCAGCTTGCGGATCATCTCGTGTGGGTCGATGACCATCAGCCCCGAATTCGTGGAGGAGACAGCGGGCGCCTTCGGAGCCACGGTGAAGCGGACCTATGGCTCGACCGAGGCCCCCACCATCACCACCTCGACGTGGAGCGACCCTCCCGACCGGGCACGAGACACGGACGGCCGGGCCGTGGGCCACGCCGAGCTCAGGGTCGTCGATCCCGACACCGGTCGAGCCCTGGCTCCCGGGCACCCCGGCGAGCTCGAGCTCCGGGGCCCCGAGCTCTTCGCCGGCTACGCCGACCCGGACCAGACCAGCGCGTCGATGCACCGGGGCTGGTTCCGCACCGGTGACCTGGCCGCCCTGGACGATCAGGGCTGGCTGACCATCGTCGGGCGCATCAAGGAGCTCATCATCCGTGGCGGCGAGAACATCGTCCCCGCCGAGGTGGAGCGCGTGCTCGAGGCTCACCCGGCCGTCCGCCAGGCCGTGGTCGTGGGCTATCCCGACGAGCGGCTGGGGGAGCGGGTGGCGGCGAGCGTGATCGCCACCGAGCCCTTCGGCCTCGACGCCTGCCGGTCGTGGTTCACACGGCAGGGCATGGCCCGGTTCAAGACACCCGAGCGGGTGACGCAGGTCGACGCCTTCCCCCTTCTCAGTTTGGGCAAGCCGGACCGCGACGCCGTTCGGGCGCAATTCGATGGGGTGGAATTCGATGGAGTCCAATAGGGTGAGCCGGGCAAACCGGCACGACGACGGAGGGGCGACATGGCAACGGTGAAGATCGAGGGCGCAACCATCAGCTACGAGGTCATCGGCGACAGTGGGCAACCGTGGGTGCTGACCCCCGGTGGACGGTTCAGCAAGGACACCCCGGGCCTCCGTCAGTTGGCCGAGGCCCTGGCCGGAGCGGGCAAGCAGGTCCTCATCTGGGACCGCCCCAACACTGGCGCCTCCGACGTCGTGTTCACCGGGCCGTCGGAGTCGGAGATGCAGGCCGATCGGCTGGCCGGCCTGTTGCAGGCCTTGGACATGGCACCGGCGGTGATCTTCGGTGGATCGGGCGGTTCTCGGGTCTCGCTCCTCACCGCCGCCCGGCACCCGGAGGTGGCGGCCGGTCTGGCCATGGTGTGGATCAGCGGCGGCACCTACGGCTTGATGGGACTGGCCATCGTCTATTGCGGCGAGTCCATCCGGGTGGCCTGGCGAGGAGGGATGGAAGCGGTCGTGGAGCTGCCCGAATGGCAGGAGGTGCTCGAGCGCAACCCGGCCAACCGGGAGCGGTTCCTCAACCTCGACCCGAGGGCGTTCATCGAGACGCTCGAGCGGTGGATGCGGGTGTACTGCCCCGATCCCCACGAGCTCGTGCCGGGGATGCCCGACGACCAGTACGGCAAGGTCACCGTCCCCACCTTGGTCTTCCGCAGCGGGGCCAGCGACCCCCACCACACCCGGGCCACCTCGGAGCGGCTCCACGAACTGATGGTGGGGTCACAGTTGGTCGAGCCGCCCTGGGGCGACGACGAGTGGAACCTGCGCTCGGATGCAGCCCGGGGCGGCACGGGGTTCCTCTTCGAGCGCTGGCTCCTGCTCGCCCCCCAGCTGCTCGAGTTCGCCAAGACCTCCATTCCGTCCTGACCCGGGGCGGACTCGTCGGGGGCGGATCCTCGGGCTGGACCCTCCTCAGTCGTTGCGGGGGAACCCGAGATTGACCTCGCCGTGGCTCGGGTCGAGCCACCGGCTGGTCACCACCTTCCCCCGGGTGAAGAAGTGCACTCCCTCGGTCCCATGAGCGTGGGTGTCGCCGAACAGCGAGCTCTTCCACCCGCCGAAGGAGTAATAGGCCACCGGGACCGGGATCGGCACGTTCACCCCGATCATCCCTACCTCCACCTCGTTCTGGAAGCGACGGGCCGCGCCCCCGTCGTTGGTGAAGATGGCGGTGCCGTTGCCGTAAGGGTTGGCGTTGACCAGAGCCAGGGCGTCCTCATAGGTGGCCACGCGCACCACCGACAACACCGGACCGAAGATCTCGTCCTCGTACAGGGCCATGTCCGGAGTGACCCGGTCGAAGAGGGTCGGGCCCAACCAGAAGCCGGATTCCTCTCCGTCGACCGGCCGGTCCCGTCCGTCGACCACCAGGACGGCCCCCTCGTCCGCGCCGGCGTCGAGGTAGGACGCCACCTTGTCCCTGTGGGCCCCGGTGACCAGTGGCCCCATGTCGGTCCCCCGCCGCCCGTCGCCGACGGTCAGAGCCGAGATGCGCTTGGTGATCCTGGCTATGAGGTCGTCGGCCACCGGCTCGACGGCGACCAGGACCGAGATGGCCATGCAGCGTTCCCCCGCCGATCCGAACCCGGCATTGACCGCCGCATCCGCAGCCACGTCGAGGTCGGCATCGGGCAGCACCACCATGTGGTTCTTCGCCCCCCCGAGGGCCTGGACCCGTTTCCCGTTGTTGGTGGCCGACCGGTAGACGTGGCGGGCCACCGGGGTCGACCCCACGAACGACACCGCCTTGATGTCGGGGTGGCCCAAGAGGCTGTCCACGGCCACCTTGTCGCCGTGGACCACGTTGAAGACGCCGGCAGGAAGCCCCGCCTCTGCCCACAGCTCTGCCATCCAATTTGCGGCGGAGGGGTCCTTCTCGCTCGGTTTGAGGACCACCGTGTTCCCGGTGGCGATGGCCAGGGGGAAGAACCAGCAAGGCACCATGGCGGGAAAGTTGAACGGGCTGATGATGGCCACCACGCCGAGGGGCTGACGGATGGAGTAGACGTCCACGCCCGTCGACGCACTTTCGGTGAAGCTCCCCTTCATCAGCTGGGATATCCCACAGGCGAACTCGACCACTTCGATCCCCCGGGCCACCTCGCCGGCGGCGTCGCTCAGCACCTTCCCGTGCTCGGCGGTGATGATGGCGGCCAACTCATCGGCCCGACGGTGGATCAGCTCGCGGAAGGCGAAGAGCACCTTGGTGCGCGTGGCCAGGGAGGTTCGGTGCCAGGGGCCGGTGGCCCGGCTGGCCGCGGCGACGGCGTCGCCGACATCGGAGGCCGAGGCGAAGGCGACCTGCTTGGTGACCCGTCCGGTGCTGGGGTCGAAGACGTCACCGGAGCGCTCGGCCGACCCCATCACTGCCTTCCCGTCGATCCAGTGGGGAACCAGTGGCATGGTCGTCGCTCGAGAGGTCATGATCCGATTCTCCTCTGGCCGATCCTTGTAATCAAATGGAGGTTTGCCCTCGACGGCGGGGCCTGATCGGCTATCGGCCGGGAACGACGGTGGGCCGCACCCGGCGCCGCCTGAAGTACCACCGCCCCCGCTCGTAGATCACGTCGTCGCACACGGTGAGCAGCGACTCGACGACCGCACCCCCCTCGGGCCGCCCGGCTAGGAGCACAACGGTGCTCTCCTGGGTGCCCCGCACCCCGTCGATGGCGACCACCGAGTCGGTGGAGACGGCCGTTGCGCTCCGTTCGGCGCCGGCGAACCACTCCCCGAGCGCGCCGTGGCCGCGCACGGTCTCGCCGCTGGGGAGCTCGAGCTCGCCCCCGATGACGAAGGTCCCGATCCAGGTGGGCGCGTCACCATCGGCGAACGACCGGGCCTGGCGCACCGACAGGTCCCGGACCGCCTCGCGACCGGCCAGCGATCGCAGGATGCGGTCCTCCTCGTAGGACAAGGGCACCGGCTCACCTCTCTCTGTCGTCTCTCTGTCGTCGTCCGACGGCTCGTGGCCCACCGGGCCGCGGCGCACCGGCTGGTGGACCACCGGCTCGCTCCGGTCACGATGAGTCCCCGAGCGCCGAGGCGCCGTACCGCTCGCGCAGCGTGGGCTTCAGCACCTTCCCCGCCGCGTTGACCGGCAGGTGCTCGACGTACACGACCGACGTCGGCTTCTTATACGAAGCCACGTGCTCCTTGCACCAGGCCATCAGCTCGTCGGCCGCTGGAGGGTGGTCCCGGGCGACCGGGACCACGACGGCCCGGGGGGTCTCGCCCCATACATCGTCGGGCACACCGATCACCGAGACGTCGGCCACGTCCGGGTGGCTCCGGAGTGCCGCCTCCACCTCGGGGCTGTAGATGTTCTCGCCTCCGGAAATGATCATGTCCAGCTTGCGGTCGACCACGTAGTAGTAGCCCTCGTCGTCCATCCGGCAGAGATCGCCGGAGTGGAACCACCCGCCGGCAAAGGCCTCCCGGTTGGCCTCGGGCATGTTCCAGTACCCCTGCATGACCGTCGGGCCCCGGTAGACGATCTCTCCCACTTCGCCCACGGCCACGTCCCGGCCTGCGTCGTCGACCAGGCGGGCCTCCACATTGACGATGGGGCGGCCGACCGACCCGCGTTTGCGGTCGGCGTCGGCCGCGCTCAGTACGCAGGTCACCGGGCTCATTTCGGTCTGCCCGAAGAAGCTGGCGATGGGCACGCCCGGCAGGACACGGCTCATCTTCTCCAGCACGTGCATCGGGGTGTTGGCCGCTCCCCACGAGGCGCGGCGGAGCCGGAGCTGGGCCCCGCTCGCCGCTACCTGGTCGCAGACCTGGTCCCACTGCATACCGATGAACACGCAGCCGGTCACGCCGTAGTGGACGAGCTCGTGCACGGCATCAGCGGCGTCGAAGTTCCCACTGGGCACGATCACCGAACACCCCCCGGCGATGATGTACGGAAGGATGCCGCTCAGGCCACCGATGTGGAAGAGGGGCAGGTTCGCGTACCAGACGTCGTCGTAGCCGCCGATCCCCTGGGTGATCATGGATCCCAGCGTGCTCATGACCAGGTTGAAGTGGGTGAGCACGGCGCCCTTGGGCCTTCCTGTCGTGCCCGACGTGTACATGATGAGCGCCGGGTCGTGCTCGGCCACCGAGACGTCGGCCGCGGTCGGGTCGGTGGCCATCAGGGCGGAGAAGAGCTCGGCCCCCGGCCCCGCCGTTGCCGCTGTCTCTCCGAGGACCACCACGCCCTTGAGCTCGGGAAGGGCGTGGCGGTTGGACCCGACCAGCCCGGCCAGGTGCTCGTCCACGATGACCAGCCGGGCACCCGAGTCGGCCAGGATGAAGCCGACTTCGTCGGCTACCAGCCGGAAGTTGACCGGCACGACGATGGCCCCGAGGCGCCACCCGGCGAAGATGGCCTCGACCATCTCGATGCTGTTGCCCATCAGCAGGGCAAGCCGGTCGCCCCGCCCGACTCCGCGCTGGGCCAGGGACGCGGCCAACCGGCTCACCCGCTGGTCGAGCTCGGCCATCGTCCGGTGCTCCTCTCGACACACCAGCGCAACGCGGTCGGGGTACTTGGACGCGATCCGGGCCAGCTGTTGGCCATGGGCCATGCTCCTGGCGGTGTCCAGTGACGCTGTGCCGATGTCGGGAGCGGCCGACGGGCGCACAGGCTGCGCGGTGGTCATCGCCGCACCACGTAGCCGGCCTCTTCGCGGTCCCAGGCCGAGTCCCTGATGCCCAGGGCCCGCAGCTCGTGCTTCAGCACCCGCCCGACCACGTTCTTGGGGAGCTCGCCGCACACCTCGACATAGCGGGGAACGGCGAAGTAGGGCAACTGCTCGGTGCAGAAGTCCATGAAGGGCACCGGGTCGAGCTGGCAGCCGGGCTTCGCCACGACGTAGACCATCACGTCGTCCTCACCGAGCTCGCTGGGCACGCCGATCGCCGCCACCTCGGCGACCGGCTCGTAGCGGGCGAGCGCCTGCTCGATCTCGAACGACGAGATGTTCTCCCCCCGCCGTCGCATGGCGTCCTTCTTGCGATCGGCGTAGTAGAGGCTGCCCTCCCGGTCGAACTGGCCGAGGTCGCCGGTGTGGAACCAGAGGTTCCGGGTCTGCTCGACCGTCTCCCCGTCGCGTCCGTCGTACCCCTCGAACATCACGTGTGGCCGCCGTGGCCGACATACGATCTCGCCCACCGTGCCCGTCGCCACCTCCCGATCCTCGGGGTCGACCACCATGACCTCGAAGTCGGGGTTCACCCGTCCCGAGGCCCCTGGCGGGTTGTCGGCGTCGACACCGGCGATGGTCAGGGGGAAGGCCTCGCTCAGCCCGTAGCAGGTGACGACCCGGCACCCCCAGCGGGCCTCCACCGCGTGGTAGAGCTCCTTGGCCACCGGCGCGGCAGAGAGGAACCGGATGGGGAGTTCCCGGTCACGTTCGTCGGGCGGCAGGCTCCACAACATGTTCACCATGGCTCCCGCTCCGAGCAGCCCCACCGCCTGGTGGCGGCGGACCCGATCCCAGGTGCCCTGGACGCTGAAGGCCCGGTCGATGACCCCGGTCCCGCCGGCCAGGAGTGGGCCCAGCACGCTGCCCACCGCGCTGAGGTGGAACAGCGGTAGCGGAGCGTACACCGCCTCTTCCGGCTGCAATTTCCAACAGTCGACCATAGTCTGGGCGGCGGACAGGAGATAATGCTGGGTGGCCAGTGCCCCTTTGGATGGCCCCGTGGTGCCCGAGGTGTAGAAGATGGCGCCGGGCTGGTTCCACCGGGCGGCCGACCCCGCCCTGTGGGGGTCGGCGGCGTCCAGGCAGGCGATCGACTCGAAGGCCAGGTTGCCGGCCACTCGTGCCCGGGCCCGCCATCCATCGGCGTCTCCGTCATCGCCCTCGCCGACCAGCACAGTCCGCAGCGAGGGCACCTCGGCGGCGACGGCTAGCACCTGGTCCAGCAGGGCGGCGTCGGCAGCGATCATCGTGGCCCCGCAGTCGCGGAGCTGGTGGGCCAGGAACTGGCCTCGGTACGCCGTGTTGACGGGCACGGTCACCGCGCCGAGCCGGGAGAGCCCGAACCAGGCCAGCACCCACTCGGGCGAGGTGACCATGAAGATGGCCACCCGGTCACCCCGGCCCACCCCGAGCTGGGCCAGCGCGTTCGCGGCCGAAGCAGAGCGCTCGGCCAGACTGCCGTAGCTGAGGGGGACGCCGGCCACGTACAGCGCGGTCTGGTCGGGGCGCTCCGCCGCCTGGGCGTCGAGCACGGCCGGGATGGTGAGCCCCTCACCGGCGAACCGACGCCCTGGTGGGGACGGCGACCACTGTCCCATCAGTTGGCCGCAGGCTCGGTGCCGTTGCCCGGCCCCACGCCGTTGTGGGGCTCGTTGTCGGGCGGGTAGAACCGCCGGGCCCAGCGCCGGAGGCCGGCGTAGTTCTTGGCCTCCTCGACGGTGAAGGAGGGCTTGTCCAGGTACTTCATGTGCTCCCAGGTGAAGAAGTCCTGCTTGATGATCTCCTGCTGCAGCTCGATCCACCGCGCCGCCCGGCCGCCGGGGACGTCGCCCGTGTCGCCCGGCTCGCGGCGGCAGCCCATGGCGAAGTAGTAGTCGGTGTAGTCCTCGTCGACCGGCGTATGGCTGGTGATCTGCACCGAGGCCATCACCTCGCGTGGGAAGCGGACGAAGCCGATGCCGAGGCCGAAGGTGTCGTAGACGACCTCGCCATCGACGGGGCCGTCGGGGGTCAGCCACGTGGTCGGGCGGCCGCCGCCATAGTTCACGGTGACGGTGGCATGGATGTGGTTCTCGAAAAACTCGAACGAGGTCGTCTCCGCCGGCCGGTCCCCGTGGTGCACCGGGGCGATGTGGTAGGGGTCAGCCGCGTTCTCCACGATGACCTGGGGATGCACCTTCACCCGGTTGAGCATCCGGGAGTGCGGGTGCATGGGGTAGTAGTCGCCCGAATCGAGCTCGGGCACCGCAGGCAGCTCCCAGCTCGGCGGGGCGCCGTCCCGGTCGAACCACACGGCCACCATCCCGTACCACTCGGTGGTCGGGTAGGTACGGATGCGCACCCCGCGCTTGCACCCCTCCTTCGAGTAGGGGATGAGCGAGTTGGTCCCGTCCTGGCGCCACTGCCAGGCGTGCCACGGACACTTGATCTCGTCGCCGACGACGGTCCCGCCCACCCCCAGATGGCCGCCCAGATGCTGGCAGTAGGCGTCGAGCACGGCTACCGAGCCCGACTCGCCCCGGAAGCAGATGAGTTCCCGGCCGAAGTAGTGGAGGCGCTCCACCGAGCCCGCCGCAACCTCCGACGACCATGCCACCACGTACCAACCGGTCGGGAAGCGATAGGAGGACACGGACAGCGGGGCATCGACGTCGACTCGCTGCTCATCGGTCACGGACATGGGAAACCCCCTCGCTCGGAAGCCCTGGGCCGCTGGCCTCTGGTCTATGAGATCGTGCTTGGCATATCTTTATAACAGAAAGGCAGCCTCGGGACTCGGCGCAGGCCAGCCCCGGCAGGTCAAATTGGCCAGGCGGTCAGCCGTCTTCGGGGCCCTTACCGGCGCCACGGAAGTCGGGCGTACGGCGCTCGGCGAAGGCGGCCATCCCCTCGGCCATCTCCGGCGACACGGTCGCCATGGCCTGGGCGTGCGCCTCACGGTCGAGCGAGTCGGTGAGGTCGGTCTCGAAGGTGGCGTTGAGCAGCTGCTTTGAGAGCCCGATCGATCGGGTCGGCCCTGCGGCTAGCCGGGCCGCCAGCTTCGAGGCCTCCTGTTGGAGCTCGGCGCCGCTGGGCAGGCAGCGGTAGGCGAGGCCGAGTTCCACGGCCTCGGCACCCTTTGCTCCTTCGCCCAACATGACCATGGCCTTGGCCCGGGGCAGTCCGACCAGCCGGGGAAGCAGGTAGGCACCGCCGGCGTCGACGACGAGGCCCCATTTTGCGAAGGACCAGACGAACCGGGCTTCGGCGCAGACAAGGACGAAGTCACAGGCCAGAGCCAGGTGGGCGCCGGGGCCCACTGCCGTCCCGTTCACCGCGGCCACCGTCGGCTTGTCCAGCTCCCACAGCTCGCGGATGAAGGCCTGGACCCCCTTGCGGAGGGCCTCGCTGGTGGCCCGCGGATCGAAGCCCTCGCCGCCGGCCTGGGAAACGGTGGAGGCCCGAAGGTCCATGCCGGCACAGAAGGCGTCACCTACCCCGGTGACCAGCAGGGCACGTACTTCGGAGTCGGACCGCGCCTCACGGACGCGGGCCACGATCTCGTCTCGCATCTCGATGCTCAGTGCGTTCTTGGCCTCTGGCCGGTCGAGAACCAGGCGGCCCACGTTGTCGTCACCAACGGTGTAGCGGATCATCGGCCCAAACGTAGGCGAACATCCCTCGGTCCGCCCACCGGTCCCGCCGCCGATGGGAGGTAGATTCTGCTCGGCCCGGCGGGCAACCACGCCGGGGGCAACGAGACGAGCACGAGGTGGCCGTATGCACGAGGTAGCCGTATGACTGACGGGGTGGGACCGACGACCCAGAGGGAGTTCTTCGACGTCGTGCTGCACCAACGGGCATGCCGCGCCTTCGCCGACCGCCCGGTGGACGGGGAGCTGGTGGAGCTGTGCCTCCGGGCGGCCACCCATGCACCCAGCGCCGAAAACCACCAACCCTGGGTGTTCGTCGTGGTCGAAGACGCCGGGCTCCGGGCCGCGGTGTGTGACCTGACCCGACGGGCGTGGCGAGGGGGCGGGCGCCAGCACTCCGAGGGCCGGCTCCCCAAAGCGCTCCTCGAGGAAGTGGACCGAGGAGCCGAAGAGGGGATGGAGTCCGCCCCCGTCATCGTGGTCGTCTGCGGCGACTCCGATATCGGCCTCGAGTCGACCCTTCCCGCCTCGGTCTTCCCGGCCACTCAGAACCTCCTGCTGTCGGCCACCGCCCTCGGCCTGGGGTCGGCCATGACCACGTTGGCCACCCTGTTCGCCGACGAGCTCGGCTCACTGCTCGACCTTCCCCCCTCGGTGCAGCCGATGGCGGTCGTGCCCATCGGTTGGCCGGCCCGGGTTCCCGGGCCGCCCCGCCGTCTGACTGTGAGCGAACGGGCCCACCGCGACCGGTACGGCCAGGGCTGGTGACATCGGTCCGGCGTGCTTCGCCGCGCCCGATTCCGAGGTCAAGCCGCAATCCCATAGAGAGCGGCAGCATTGGACACCAGCACCTTTCGGAGCACGTCCTCCGGTACAGCAACGAGAGCGCTCTCGGCGTAATTCGCCGGCTCGACTGCGGGCGTTCGTGGCCCTGGGTGCTGGCAGGTGGGATGAGGGAAGTCCGTCTCGAACATCATGTTGTCGGGGTAGGCGAGCAGAGCTGAGGCAAGGGTGTGGCGCTCGTACCAGAAACAGCCGAAGATCTGACGACGGAAGTACTCGGAGGGAAGCAAGTCGTACTCCGGATGCTCTGCGGCGACGCCCCCGTTTCGCCACTGCCAGTCGAATGCTTCCAGGGCCCCGGGAATCATGCCCACGCCACTCTCCACCGAGACGAACTTCACATCTGGAAATCGATGGCAGACCCCACCGTGAATGAGGTCGCTTATGCATTGGAGGTTGTCGACGAAGAGCAACGAGGAAACGCGCGAGAAGTTGGCCCGGAACCCCATGTCGAGGCCACTCATGATCTGTTCACCGATTCGGCCGCCACCGATGTGGAAATTGACCGTGACCCCCGTGTCCCTGGCCACCGCCCAGATGCGGTCCCAGTGCTGGTCCCAGAGGTGGGGTTGGTCAAAGGCCTCGGGCTGGTTGCAGAAGTTGATGCCCCGGTGGCCATTGCCGACACACCGCTCGATCTCGGCCACCGAAGCGTCGACGTCCCAGAACGGGAGCGACACGATCGGCAGGAGCCTGTCGGGGGCCACGGAGGCGAAGTCGGTCTGGAAGTTGTTGTAGGCCTGCACGCACTCGAGCGCGAACGCCGGGTTGCCCTGGTCGAGCCACGCCCCGGCACCGAAGCCGCCGATATTCGGGTAGAGGACTTGGGCGCGGATCCGCTGTTCGTCCATGAACGCGATCCGGGCGGTGGGGTTCCATGCACCCGGATGCATGTCCTCGTACGTCGCCGGCCCGTCAGGCAACGTACCGTCGAAGCCGGCCATGGCGGTGTTGCCGGGCTTGGCCCATCGCTCGCCGTTGACCACCCAGACATCGACGCCGTCGATCCGGTCGACGTGGGGGATGTCGTTCCCCCACCGGCTCGAGACCCGCGAGGTCCACGTATCCGCTGGCTCGGTGATGTGCGTGTCCACATCGATGACCTTGAAGCGATCGAACATCGTCATCGTTCCCCCAAGAGCTCTCGGCCGATGAAACCGCCTTCTCCGTAGGCTACGGGCGCAGAGGCCATTGCCGGGGCGGCAGACAAGTGGACAGCAACTACTCGACCGCGGGCGCCTTCAGCTCGCCGATGCCGAAGGTCTCCATCATCGACTCCTCGAGGTACTCGGGACCGTCCGGGGTCGGGACGAACCAACCGGTCGGGCACATGGTGAGCACCTCCACGAAGGTAAAACCGGCCCCGGCCATCTGCAGCTCGACGGCCCGGCGGATCATCCGCTTGGTCCGCGCCACCATGCCCGCGGTGTTCACCGCGCCCCGCGCCGCGTAGGCCGTCCCCTCCATCTGGGCGATGAGGTGGGTCACGTCGATGGGGTAGCCGTGGGCACCGGGATCGCGGCCCTCGAGGCTGGTCTTGGTCCGCTGGCCGATCACGGTGGTGGCGGTGAGATGGCCACCGGTGTCGCCGAACACCCCGTTGTTGAACAGCAACGCGGTGACCTGCTCGCCCCGGGCCGCGGCATGGAGGACCTCATGGAGGCCCTCGCTGACCATGTCCCCGTCGCCTTGCAGGGTGAACACGGCCGTGTCGGGGACCATGCGCTTGACCCCGGTGGCCACGGCCGGCGCCCGGCCGTGGAGGCACTGGAGCGAGTCGAGGTCGCTCAGCCGCATCATCTGCGTGTAGCAGCCGTGGCCGGCGATGAGGATGCTGCGGTTGGACAGGCCCAGCTCGGCGATGACGTCGAGGACCAGCCGCCAGGCCACCGGATGGCCGCAGCCTGGGCACAGGTCGTGCTCGCCCGACTGGAGCAGGTCCGGCTTGAACTGGCCGACCTGGCGGGCCGGCTGATCGGGTACCGAGGTGGTGTCGATGGTGGTCATGGCGTGGTCCTTCCTGATGGCACGGCAGCTCTGGTCCCGGCGATGGCCCGCTCCACTCGGGTGCGGACCTCGGTGGCGTTCAACAGGTCGCCCTGCCGCATGCCCGAGCTGTCCTGGGACACTCCACCGATAGAGCGTATGACCGAACGATCGGCGGCGTGCATGCGGACGTCGTCGACCATCTGCCCGGCGTTCAGCTCGTAGACCAGCACGTGGGCACACCCTTGCGTGGCCTCGGCCAGGGCCCGGCCCGGGAACGGCCACAGGGTGACCGGCCGGAACGACCCGATGCGCACCCCCTCGTCCCGGAGCTCGTCCACGACCCGGTCGACGAAGACCGCCGTCGTCCCGAACGACACCACCAGCACCTCGGCGTCGTCGACCCGGTCGGCCTCGAACCGCGGCTCGACCTCCTCGATGTGGGCGTACTTCTCGGCGATGGTCTGCCAGGCCTGGCTCGGCCCCGGCCCGGGCGTGTTGGGCTTGCCCCTGGCCCAGGTCCAGATCTGCCGGGCCTGCCCGGTGCCGCTCATCGAGCCGTCGAGCGCCCAGTCCTTGGCCGGCAAGGGGCTGAATTCGAGCCGCTCCACCTCGATGCCCACCGAGGTGTGGGCGATCACGTAGTCGCCGTAGAGGATGGTCGGCGTGCGGTAGCGGTCGGCCAGGTCGAAGAGCAGCTGGGTATGGGCGACGGCCTCGGGGACGTCCCTCGGCGCCAGGGTGATGGTCCGGTAGTCGCCCCAGCCCCCGCCCCGGGTGGCCTGGAAGTAGTCCTGCTGGCCCCGGGCCATGTTGAACACCACCAGGGGCAGTTCGTTCAGGGCCAGCTCGGCGATGCCCTCCTGCATCAGGGCGAGGCCCTGCCCGCAGGAGCCCGTCGCCGCCCGCGCCCCGGTGGCGGCAGCCCCCAGGGCCATGTTGACCGCTTCGATCTCGCTGTTGGCGTTGATGCACACCCCGCCGGCTTCGGGAAGCTTGCGGGCCATGTCCTCGAGCAACTCGGTGAACGGCAGCATGGGGTACCCGGTGAAGAAGCGGCAGCCGGCCAGGATGGCCGCGTCGGCGATGGCATCGCTGCCCTGCATGAGGCGCCGGGTCATCGGGCGTCGACCTCGTCGGCCATGGGGCGGCTCACCGCACCGCCACCGGCGGTAGCTCGGCCCAAGCCGGGGTGGCCAGGGCGGGAACCTGGGCGGCGCCGGCCCGGATGGCCCGCTCGTTGGCCTCGAGGTGCTGCGTGCGGTACGGGGGAACCAGCTGTTGCATGGCCTCCACCACACCGTCCACGGTGACCACCCCGGTCACGGCCACGAAGGCGCCGAGGAGGACAAAGCCGGCGCTCATCGGGTTGCCCAGGTCGGTGGCCACGTCGCTGGCCGGCACCTCGAACACGGTGGCCTCGGGCACGCCGACGGACATGGTGAAGAGGGAGGCGTTCACCACCACCACGGCGCCCGGTCGCAGGTTGGGCTGGATGGTCGACCAGTACGAGGGGTCCATGGCGTAGGCCGACCAGGCCCCGGTGGCCACGGGCAGGGCGCGCAGTGGGCCGTCGCCGATGGTCACTTCGGCGTTGGTCATGCCGCCGCGCATGCCGCCGCCGTAACGGGGCACGAGCAGCACCTGACGACCCTCGTCGACGGCGGCGGTGGCGAGTGACTTCGAGGCGATCTGGACCCCTTGACCGCCGACGCCGGTGAACATCACCTCGCGTTCCATCAGCCGGCCACCGGTCCGTATTCCCGGGCCAGCCGCGAACGCTGGATCTGCCCGGTGGCCCCCGTCCGGGGCAGCCGGTCGACCCGGGCCACCTTGCGCGGGTGCTTGTACGTGGCCAGGCGGTCGCCGATGTGGGCGCGCAGCCCGTCCACGCTGGGGACCGCGTCCCCGTCGGCCACGACGACCACCGCACAGACCACTTCCCCCCACTCGGGGTCGGGGACGCCGATCACCGCCACCTCGACGATGCCGGGATATCCGGCCAGGGCCGCCTCCACCTCGACGGGCGCCACCGTCTCCCCTCCCGAACGGATGACCTCCTTCTTCCGGCCGACGATGTACAGATAGCCCTCGTCGTCCTGCTCGGCCAGGTCCCCGGTGTGGTACCAACCGCCCCGCAGCGCCTCGGCCGTCTCGTCGGGCATCCCGAGGTAGCCCGTCATCAACCGGTCGCTGGTCATCAACAGCTCACCGTCGTCGGCCAGCTTGGCCTGGACCCCGGGGATGGGGTGGCCGACGCTGCCCGGATGGGAGAACAGATCGGCGTCGCACAGCGCGACGGCGCGCGCCGTCTCGGTCGAGCCGTAGTTGACGGTCGTCCGGCTCGACGGGAACCGTTCCTTGATCCCGTGGAGCAGCTCCTTGGTGACCTGGGACGTGCCCGTCAGGGCCCACACCACGGAGCTGACGTCGGCGGGCCGATCGCAATCGAGTATCCGGCGCCAGACGGCGGGGATGCAGTAGAGGGTGGCCGCCGACCATCGCTCCACCGCGCCAAGGAGCTCGTCGGCGTCGGCCCGGCGGACGAGGTGGGCGGGCTGGTGGGCCGACCAGGCCATGGCGGCGAAGTTCCACCCCGCCATGTGGAAGAGCGGGAACATGACCACCTGGCCACGACCGCCGCTGGTGGTATGGGCGGCTGCGCCGGCGTGGGTGCGCAACCAGGTCGCCCGCTGCGAGACCATGACCCCCTTGGGGCGGCCGGTGCTCCCACTGGTGAGGAAGATGGTGCAGATGGCCTCCTCGGCCGGGAGGGGCACATCGGGAGGGCAGGCCGACGCGGACTGGCACAGCGCGGTGAGGTCGGTCCCCGGACGGCTGCCCGCCTCCCCCACCGTGGCCAGGGGGATGTCGAGCCCGGACACCAGCTGCTCGGCCCGCTCGGCGTGGGCGGCGTCGACGACCAGCAGCCGGGGACGCAGGTACTCGAGTGCTGCCGTGACCTCGTCGTCGCGGTAGGCGGGATTCAGGGGGGCAAAGGCGACGCCGATCCGGCTGAGCCCGAAGTAGAGACCGACACCGTCGAGGGAGGTGTCCGACCACCAGGCCACCCGGTCCCCCGGGAGGATCCCCAGCCCGAGGAGGGCATGGGAGGCGCGGTTGGCCCGGCGCTCGACCTCGGCGAAGGTCAGCGCCTCTTCCCCGAGCGTGACGGCCAGGCGGTGCGGTACCGTCCCGGCGGCACAGCTCAGAACGTCGTTGGCGATGAGTGGCATGTGCCGACACCCCAAGCGGGCCGACCGGCCGGGCATCCCTGCTGCGTCGCTGCCATGACCGTCACCTCGCTCCCTATTCAAGGGTCACGCTACCGAGTCGGGCGCCCCTGTTCCAAACAGGTGTTTTCGATGGGTCAGCGGGGCAACCCCAGGATGCGGTCGCCGATGATCGTCCGCTGGATCTCGGAGGTGCCCCCGGCGATGGTCGCCGCCCTCGACCAGAGCCACTGTTGTTGCCACTTTCCCGCCATCGGGTTGCCGCCCGCCGGGCCCCAGAGCGGCGAGGCGTCCCCGGTCACCAACAGAGCGGCGTCCGACAGGGTCTGGGTCATGTCGGCCCACGAGAGCTTGATCACGCTCGACTCGGGGCCCGGCTCGACCCCTTTGGTCAGCCGCGACAGGGTCCGCCAGTTGTGAAGTCGGAGGATCCGCAACCTGACCGCCGCCTCGGCCAACGCCTCGGCCACCAGCGGATCGTCGAGCGTGCCCAGCTCGGCGGCGAGGGCGTAGAGCTCCTCCAGGTAGACCTCGTGGACCACCTGCTCCTTGAACGGGAAGGTGGCGCCCCGCTCGTGGGCCAGCGTGGTGTTGGCCACCGACCATCCCTGGTTCAACCCCCCGACCAGGCAGTCGGTGGGCACGAAGACCTCGTCGAGGAAGACCTCGTTGAACTCGGACTCGCCAGTGATGGTCACGAGGGGCCTGATCTCGATGCCCGGGGCTGTCATGTCGACGACCAGGTAGGAGAGGCCCTTGTGCTTGGGGGCATCGGCGTCGGTCCGGACCAGGGCGATGCCCCAGCGGGCGAACTGGGCGTAGCTCGTCCACACCTTCTGCCCCTGGAGGACCCAGCCGTCGCCGGCGTCGATGGCCCGCGTGGTGAGCGAGGCAAGGTCCGATCCGGCTCCGGGCTCGCTGAACAGCTGGCACCAGATCTCCCGGGCGTCGAGGATGCGGGGCAGCCATCGCGCCTTTTGCTCCTCGTTCCCGTGGGCCAAGAGCGTGGGGCCGACGTGGTTGATGCCGTTGCGGTTGACGGGCTGGGATGCCTTGGAGCGGGCGTACTCCATATTGAAGATGGCCACCTGGAAGGGCGTGGCCCCGCGGCCGCCGTAGGCCTCGGGCCAGTGGATGCCCACCCATCGGTCGGCGGCCAGCCGGGCCTGCCACCGCCGGCCCCAGTCGAATTCCTCCTCCAGGGATCGAAAGGCGGGCGGCATCTCGAAGTTGGCCTCGAGCCACGAGCGCACCTGGTCCTGGAACGCTGTCTCCTCCACCGTCAGCGAGAGATCCATCAGCGGACGCACCTCCTCCAACCGGCCGGGGCCCAACGCGTCACCACGGTGCCAGCGTCACTGCGACACGGCCAGGGCGGCCGCCCGGGCCTTCAGCGCGCTCCGGTCGGGCTTGCCCGCGGCCAGCACCGGGATCTCGTCCACCGGTACGACCACCTCGGGGGTCTTGAACCGGGCCACGCCCTGTTCGGCGAACCAGCGCCGGCACTCGGCCACGTCGATCCCCGACCGGCCCATGACGAAGGCCACCACCCGTTCCCCCATCCGGTCATCCGGGCGGCCGACCACGACCGCCTGGGTGATCCCGGGATGGCGCTCGAGGGCCCGTTCCACTTCGGCTGACGAGATGTTCTCGCCGCCCCGGATGATCAGCTCCTTGAGCCGCCCGGTGATGGTGAGCCAACCCTGTTCGTCGAGGATACCGAGGTCGCCGCTTCGGAACCAGCCCCGGCGGGTGGCGGCCGACGTCTCCGCGCGGTCGGCGTACCCGGCGAACAACTCCGGCCCTCGGATCAGGACCTCGCCCGCCTCCCCGGCCGGGAGCGCGCGCCCGGTGGCCGGGTCGGCGACGAGGAGGTCGGCCTGCCCCACGGTCCGGCCGTCCGTGTCCCGGCATCGTTCCTGGGGATCGAGATTGGTGCACGTGGAGACGGTCGGCGCCTCGGTCGACCCGTAACTGCGCTTGACGATGGCCCCCAACCCCTTATGAGCCGCCTCGATGAAGGCAGGGCTGACGCCCATCATCCCGCTCGACACCACCCGCATGCTGGCCACCTGGGCCGGGCTGAATCCGGGTGCTTCCATGACGGCCGCGAATATGGTCGGGGGCCCGATCATGAAGCTGATGCGCTCTTCTTCCATGAGGCGAAGGCCCCGCTCGACGTCCCACCGCTCCATGAGCACGGTGCGCATGGCCGCCGTACCGGGAACCAGGACGCCGTTCAGCAACCCGGAAATATGAGCCAGGGGTGCGGGCATGAGGACGGCGTCGCCCCCGGACAAGCCGTGCACCCCGGTCATGACGAGCGACTTGTAGGCCAGGCCCCGGTGGGTGTGGAGCACGGCCTTGGGCGGGCCGGTCGACCCGGACGTGAAGATGACCACGGCCAGGTCGGACGGGTGGTTGGGGCTCAGGGGCACAGGGTGCCCGGTCAGCAGCTGGTCGAACCGGGGGTCGTCGCCGCGCACGGGGACCACCCCGTCCCGCCCGGCGAGTGGCAGCGTCGGCGACGCGAGGGCCAGGGCCGGCTCGAGCACCTCGACCATGTGCTCGACCTCGGTTGCCCCCATCTGGTGGTGGAGCGGCGCGGCCACCGCCCCGCAGCGCCAACAGGCGCGGAAGAGAACGAGGGCCTCGAGCCAGTTGGGGAGCTGCCAGGTCACGACGTGGCCGCGGCGGATGCCGAGCTGCCGCAGTCCGCCGGCCAGTCCCGCCACC